>JBJEKL010000161.1:0-28154 GCA_051878615.1 Bacteroidaceae bacterium
TGGGTACCGAGCAAGGTGGGCACCTACACTATGACAGCCACCTGCGAGGCCGGTGAAGAGGTCGATGTTACCGTCATCATCCGCCAGCCCGTGGAAGAATTGACACCCAATTATGATGCTATTACCGTGGCCCTTGGTGATGAGCTGACGCAGTATTTGCCCTATACCTTCCAATATTCACCGGCAGATGCTACTGACCCCATGTCAGACATCAGTTATTCCATTGTGGATCCAGCCGAGGGTGAGTCTCCCGTGCTGCAGGCCAATGATGATGGCACCATTACCGCGATTGCCGAAGGTGAAGCGGTCATATATATCGGGCATAGTGATATTCCCAATAGCGTCACTTCTCTCACCGTGCAGGTCATCGCGCTGCCCACAGAGGAAGACTTCTCCATCTCCATGGATCCTCTGGCCATTGAGGTACCACAAGACCAAATCACCACATTTGATATCACAGAGATTCTCAGGGGAAATATCAAGACCGGTAGATACAACTGGACCGACCTCACATGGGCAGAGAACCCTGGCGAGGGCGATGCTATCCTGAGCATCACCAATGGTGGCGTTACGGCTTCCGACCAGTATCTCACACAGGCATACGGCTCCACCCGATTCGAGGGAACCATGACCAACAATGTCTGCGGATTCGAGGAAGACGGAGACTTCAATAAGGATAAGGAATACGTCTTTACTATCGGTTTCGGCGTAAATATCACAGAGGGACTTTCGTCCATCTCTTTCGAGGCTGTAGCTATTGGCTGTGAGGATACCTATCAGCTCACCATTACCACCGTTCCGGAAGGTTATCCGCTGGAGGATGTTGAGTTCACCATTCCTAACCTTACTGACGAGGATACACAGGAGTCAAATCCGCTCTTCACGCTGACACGTGTCGAGGGCACCAACACCTGGACACTTGATCCGATGCTCGTGGGTGAAGGTCGTCTTACGGCAACCGCTGACGGCTACACTGCTACGCAGCCCGTGATGATTACCCAGCATATCAATGCCGAAGCAGGTTGGAACTGGGTTTCTCTCTATGCAGGAACAATCGGAGAGGACGTAATGATTAAAAATTTGTGTAACGCACAGGAAATCCGTTCGCAGGGCGACCTCGTCTACAACGACCCCGAATTCGGTTTCTTCGGAACCCTGCAGTCACTTGATGGCTCTTCCTGCTACAAGATTGACGTAAAGGACGACTATACTCTCAACTATCTCGTTGCCAACACTGAACTCTATACCAACAACTCTACCGACGTGACGCTTCGTCCGGGATGGAACTGGTTCAACAATCCTTGTTGCAAGTCTCATCCGTTCCAAGAAGTCTTTGGTAAGGTAATGAGTCTTCCCGCCGGCAGTCAAGTTGTTGCACAAAATGGCTTCATGGTCTTCGTAGATGAAGAAGGCGCACTGTCATGGACGGGAACCCTTGAGTCGCTCAATGCCGGTCAGGGATACCTCATTTACAATGCCGGTGAGACAGAGGTGCAGATCACTATCAATCCTGACAGGTATATGAGTGTATACGAGCCTGTTGCTCAGGTGAAGTCCCTGTTCCCGGAACTGAGGCCTGACCTGACCTACAACTATCGTCAGTATGCTGACAACATGACCGTCATAGCCAGTTTGAACGATAAGGTTGAGGACGGGCAGTACAGCATCTGGGCTTTCGTAGGCGATGAGTGTCGTGGTGAGGGCAAGATGATCAACGGACGTTTCTTCATTACCGTAAACGGAAAGAACCGCGAGAGTGTTACCTTCAAACTCTTCGATACCACCACAGGCGAATTCTTGCCTTTGGAGGAGTCCGTATCGTTCACCAAGACTCTGGGCACCTATGCACAGCCCTTGATGTTCGATGACAACGTGACTGGTATCCGCGAACCCAACAACGACGAAGTTATCTCCATCCGCGTGAATGGTAATGATATCGTGGCCGAGGGCGCACAAGATGTGAAGGTATACAGCACCGACGGACAGATGGTGGCACCGGTTAATCTCACTGCTGGAACTTACATTGTGAAGGTTGCCACCTCCAATGGTGTGGTTACCAGGAAGGTTGTGGTTGGTAGCCGCTAATACTCTTTATCATGAAGGCCGCTGCCCTTGCGGGGGCGCGGAGCAGCGGCCTTTTTACAACTCATTGCATATATAATACACAGCACACATGAGATCTACCAATCCCCACTGGCACGAAGGGCTCAGGCGACTGTCGGTACGCACCATTACCTGTATGGCGTGTACCTTTGCTGCTTGTATGCTGCAGGCTCAGGACATATCTCAGATAGGCAAGAGCGACCCGCTGATCATCACAGGTTCCATAGGCACTCAGAATACATATTACCATTCATCGTATGGCAATGGTTATATGTCACCATTGAGCAACAGCGTATATGCCAACCTCAACATCAGCATATATGGTTTCTCCATGCCTTTCTCCGTGTACTATTCCAACGACAACCTCAACTTCAATTATCCGCAGTTCTCGTTCAACCTTACCCCGAGGTACAAGAACTTCACGGCTCATTTAGGTCGCTCGTCCATGCCCTTCAGTTCCTACATACTCAACATGTCGTTCAACGGAGTAGGTCTCGAATATCGCGACAAGAAGTTCCGGGCCTCGGCCTTCTATGGCATCCTGCGCAAGGCTGTCAATGACAACCCCGAGGATCCTAATCCACGAACAGCACAATACCGACGCGTTGGCTGGGGATTCAGCGCCGGATATGGTAGTGGCGGGAATGCCATTGACCTGTACTTCCTAAGGGCATATGATGCGCCGGGAAGTATCAACGAATACTGGCGGCAGATGTACCGCCCGCAAGAGAACCTTGTGGTGGGTCTGAAGGGAATGTTCCGCATCAAGAACTTCCTTTCCTTCTCATCCAATATTGCTACATCAGCCTTCACGGCCGACAAGGAGTCGCCCAAGGTGATGACTGGCGAAGCGACTCGCTTCGACAAGATTTTTGAGGCACGCTATACCTCATCCGTGAGGTTTGCCGGCGATGCCTCCATGACGCTGTCCCTGGGAGGCGTCCATACTTCCGTCTTCTATAAGATTATCCAGCCCGACTATACGTCACTCGGCACATACTATACCTCAAACAACTATCATAGCCTGGGAGTCAACATGAGTGCCTCCCCGCTGCGTAACCTGTCACTATCGGGTTCCTTCTCCCGACAGCAGGACAACTTGTCAAACCATCAACTCTATACCAACGCGGGCTATGTCTATTCCGCTATGGCCTCTTACCGAATAGGCAGCAACTTCAATGTGGCAGCCATGTACAATGGCTATCTGCAAAGGCAGACCGACGGCACTGCCCGAGTGAACGATACCACCCGGGTGCATCGCGTGCTGCACAGCTATAGCCTCATGCCCTCATATTCCATCAGCGGAGAAGTGCTGGACCACAGCATGTCGGTATCGCTCAACTATACCCAGAACAGAGACTTCAACAAGTACTCTATAGGTCTGACCGATGTGGATACCAGAGCCTTGGGAGCCTCATATACCATCGGAGTGAGACCTTGGGAGATGGACTTCAGTACCTCACTCAGCCATCAGCAGACCAAGGGCTTCAATACCCAGTACACCTCCGATGTGGCCTCACTTACCACAAGCCGTGGTTTCCTGAAGGAGAAGAACCTCAATGCCTCGGCCACCGTATCCTTGTGCTACAACCATGTGAAGCATACGTCGAAGAGCCTGTCCATGGCTCTTGATCTCAGCGCCGGTTATACTCTGAAGAAGGTGCACTCGTTCAGTGCCTCGGCATCGTTCAGCAAGTATGGTGATGTCAATATCACCAAGACCACCTCATCACTGGATGGTACCGACATCCGTCTCTCGCTGAACTACCTGTATACGTTCACCCTGTTGGAGATAAAGAAAAAAGCAGACAAGAAAGCAGAGAATAAGATATGAAGACACGCAGACTCATACTATCATTGTTCATGACCATCCTGGGCATCCTCTTTGTGCAGGCTCAGGAAGTTGTCGTCAACGTCAAGCCCGTACGTAACATCCTGCCGCCTCAGGTGATGCTGTATCTTTCCAATACGGGTCAGTATTTCTCTGTCACCCTGATGAACAACAGCGGGGAAGACCAATATGTCTACTTCGGACTCTCTTTGGGGCAGATTATGCCCTCCTCTGACCTTGAGATTGTGGTGCCTGGCGGACCGAACATCCCCAAGCAGCCCATCGTGATTCCCGCGGGACAGACAAAGATACTCGATGCTGTGGAGATGCGTACGCTCTTCAATCATGTCAGTTCCGATAATATCCAGATGCCTGCCAACCTGTTTGACGATGTGTTGTCTGGCTCGTTTGGCAATCTGCCTGAGGGAACTTACGAACTGGTGTTGCATGCCTATAAGTGGAACCCGCTGCTGGCTACACCGCAGTTGGTCAACAATCCCAGTATGAGCCGTTGTACCTTCAACGTCTGCTATGAGGCACAACCGCCACAGTGGACTGCACCCAATGTGCAGGATGGTGAGATGGGTGTCTACACGCTCTCCAAACAATATCCCATGTTCCTGTGGATGGCTCCTATCGTAAACTGCAACCCATCAGCCCGCACCTTCACCTATGACATCAAGATTGTGCGGCTCACGGGAATGCAGACCCCCGATGTGGCTATCGACAAGGACCCTGTGGTCTATCAGGCCAACGGACTTACCATGCCTCAGTGCTTGATACCTACTCATGTCATCAATACCTTGTCGACAGCGGATACCTATGTGGCACGTGTCACGGCACGTTCCAACGCCACACAGATAGGCAGTCTGGACTACATCCATGTGCTCAACGATGGTATGAGTGACCTGCGCCTGTTCCGCATCAAGGACTATAGTGCTGGTGTGGCAGGACCGACCACCCAATACGGTGTGCCCAAACTGATCTCACCTGAACCCTACGGACTGAATAGTACCAAGTATGCAACCTTCTCGCCCTCAGAGCCCATGGTAAAGTGGATCGCTCCTCAGGCTACTGGTGATACATCGCAGAAAGTTAATTTCAGGTACAAGGTCAGGATAGTCAATTATATCCAGGAGTATGAGCTGAGTGGAAAGGGATTGTCTGAGGCTCTTGCCAAGGAGAAACCACTCTATGAGAGTCCGCTCATCGATGCCACACAGTTCACACTTCCCGTCTCTGTGGTCAACGAGTTTGAGAACAAGAGCATGTATGCCATGGAGGTAGTGGCGATCCCCGATACCGTGGAAGGAGCTTATATGAAGTATAGTTTTGCCGATGAAGGTCACTCTCTGCCATCGCTTTTCACCTCCACTACGGCCCTTGTGTCGCCTCCTGTTCTGGTATCACCACGGTCCTATGACGAATATGTGAAGGTTACTCAGGATGCCAGCCGAAAGAATAGCGAGATCATCTATTCCAGCAGTCCGGTTCTGAAATGGAGCACACCGGATGTCGTGGGCAAACTGCCTGAATCGCTTAGCTTCGTCTATGATGTCAGCATCGTGATGCCCACCGAGGACTATGAGGTGAACAGCACGGACATGAAGCGTGCCCTTGAGGAACTGGAGCCGGTATATGCCAAGACAGGCATCAATGGCACGTCCCTGGAACTGCCTGCCGCTCTGTTCCAGGAACTCGACTTGTCTGCCGGATATATCATGAGCGTCACAGCGCGTCTGCAGGGTAATGAGGCTGACATGACATCGGTCACCATACTTCGGAATGGTGTCAGTGATCCTGCCTTCATCACGTTCCTGGATGCCGAGAAGCCTACCACCTATTCCGTTCCGCGCTTCATCACACCCAAGCCCGTGAGCGAGATGACCACACATATTGGGGCGAGGGTGAGCTGGAAGAAACCTCTCATCAGCTGGACGGCACCTGAGATGTCGGGAGCAAAAGCTGATGAGGTAAGTTTCTCCTACAAGATAAAGATCGTGGAGCCTACTGAAGATTATGAACCGAATTTGGAAGGAACCATGAAGGCTGTGGAGAAACTGAAACCTTTCTACGAGAAGAGCGGTATCACGGAAACAGAGTTCCAGTTGCCTTCAGAGTTCATGGAGAAGGCTGATTCCAACATGCTCTATGTCATGAGGGTTTATGCCATTCCCGATACATCAAGCACGGGCAAGGCTTATACCTATGAGAGCCAGGGACAGTCGGTACCGGCTATCGTCTACTTCCGCGAGGGAGATGATGATGAAGGCACTGGAAGTATGGCATATAGGGATACGGTCAACAACTTCATCAATCCCGAAATCGTCACACCCAGCTTTACAGGCAATGAGGGTGCACGCAAGCGCTATATCAATACTGATCTGTCAGTGAAGTGGGAAAAGCCCGAATATTATGGCGGACATGGAGATGTGAGGGCAGATAGCGTGAGGTTTACCTACGACCTCGAACTTTTCAGGGCCAAGGATTACATGGAGCGTGAGGAGATGCTGGCACAGGAGCCTATCATCGCACGCAGGGGACTAGAGGTTTTGCTTGATACCATCCGATGGTCAGAACTGGAAGGGAAGGTAGAGAAGAACGACTATCTGCTGTTACGTGTCATGCCCAGAGCCGTCAACGATACCGCAGCCGTATTCCTCAATGACAGTATCAATGTGGTGGACTTTGCCATGACAGAGCCCTTCAGCAAACGTTATTTCCAATGTGCCAACCAGGTGGAACTGGACAATATGAGACCCACCACCATGAAGGCTGATGACCTGCAAGGCAAGACGGTAACGGTGGGTGAATATGACCTGGTGCTTGATGGTACACTCTCCGACCTCAGTTCGCCTGGTGCCATCAAGGGAACTGGTCATGTCATCTGGTCTCCGATACTGGATATCACGTGGGAGTTGTGTGTGAAGTTCGACTCCATAGTCATCAATACCGACAACCAGGTGATTGCAGGTATGGTGCTCACCGACAAGGCTCCTGGTAGCAAGATGACAAGTTCGGGTGTTGTGGACAGTTTGTTTACAGATTGGGGAATAGATAACCTCATAGGTGATACCGGCATACCCTATGCAGACCATTTGCAGAATGAACTTACAGGTCAGGCGAAGGGATTGGCAGAGAAAATCAATCTGGCAAGTTACTATGAGCAGGTAACCGAGGGATATGCCCGTATGGAGAATCTGCTGGACGGTGGTACCATAAAGGATGTGGGCTTCCCGCTGGAGATACCAGAGGAGTATAATCCTTCGCCGGTCAATATCCAGATCAACACCATGAAGTTTGCACCTACCTATGCCTCTATGGACCTCATAGGTACCTTCGTGGTGCCAGAGACTGAGGCCACAAAGGACCAGATACTTGTCTTCGGAGCACCGCGTATGTGCATCAGCCCCAAGAGCCTGATACCCGAGGGTGCTACCATAGCCCTGCTCAAGGACTTCACGGTGAATGACCCTAAATCGGACTTCACCATGACGTTCAAGGCTCCGGTAGATGTGGTCGAACCGGTCAATGGATGCTACTTGGTGTGGAGCGAGAACAAGTTTGCCGAACTGACGGCAGAGATAGACATGGCGATGCCGAACCTGAAGAAGGTGGATGACCTGGGAAATGTCACCGAGGAGCAGCCCATCCTCAATGTTCTGGCAACCATACGCTCATGGGATGATTGGATTGGCTCGGCCACTCTCGATGCCTTCGAGCATGAGTCGTTGCCTGGCTTCACGTTTGACAAGTGCCAGGTGGTAATCGACCATTCAGCCAATCAGAATCATGCCAGTTGCACCCGGAGCACATTCCCAGACAAGTACGACTGGGAGGAGGCTCAGGTTGATCCAGAGGCTATAGAGGATTGGCAGGGTGTGTACATCAGCAGGGTAGGGGCCTCCTTGCCCAACTCCATCACGATAGGCAATGGTGATCGCATGAGCATGTTCATCGAAAACATGATTATCGACAAGTCGGGCTGCTCGCTCACGGCAGGCGTCTCCAACCTTGTCAACTACTCGGCAGGTGATGAAGGCAGCATTGGCGGTTTCGCCTTCTCACTCGATTCCATATATGTAAATGTCCTGCAGGATGATTTCAACAACTTTGGATTCAACGGTAAACTGAATATCCCGCTCTTCACAGGGAAGGTCCTATACGACTGTAAGATACAACCATTGAGTAAGGCTGAAGGCGATGATAACAAGAAAGGATATTGCTACGTGTTCCGAACGCATCAGATAGAGGACCTCAACTTCGATTTCATGCTTGGAAATGTCAAGCTGGAAAAGGCTCTTACCTATTTCCTGGTGGAGGCATATGACAAATATACGGGTGATGTCAGCAACGGGACAGAGACCAATGTGGAGCTATGTTTAGGCGGAACAGTTGATATTGTGGGCCAGGAGAAGATAAACGATGCATTGAAGAAGTTGCCATTTGACCTGCACATGCCTGGTATCAAATTCTGTAAGTTACGCTTGGCCAACAACGAGAAGTTTGAGAGCAAATATGACGAGCTCAAACTGCAGAATGCCCGACTCGAGGCTGAGAAAGATATGCTTGCCGACAGCAAGATACATTGGTGGAATACCGATACCACATACGTCTTTGGAGAGAAGGACAAGGTGTATCTGAGTTGGGGACGATGGGGTTATGCATCTCCTGACAAGAAGATAGGACCATTCACTTTCACCCTTACTGATTACGGGCTGAAGTTTGAGAAAGGTGCGGAAAAGTCTGCCATTCTTACAGTCATATTCGGGGGAGACATTACGCTTGACGCTGGTCTTGGTATAACCGGCGGTACGACCATCGAACTCCAATCCGAGCTTACCAATATAGATGATATCAGCAATATCGGCATCGCTTTCAAAGGTGTCAATTTCAACAAGATCAGTGTTGGGGTCAAGACCAATCAGCTCACCATCAAAGGAGATCTGTTTATTGTAGATACCGAGACCCGCAGCGGCTATGATGGAAAACTGGATGTCAGTCTTGTTGACCTGTTTGACCTCAAGGGAGAAGGCGGATTCTATGAGGAACAGCGTTCTGGTGGGGAAGGTTCCTATCATTGGGGCTATTTCGTGCTTTCAAGCCAAAAGATCAAGATGACTCCTGTGGAGATGTACGATGTGGTGGGAGGCTTCTATGTGAATGCCCGTCGAAAGAACAGTGAGAGCGATTCCGACTATTCGGCCGAGCCTTTGGAAGGGTGCAACGGCATTGTCATGGGGCTTGGCATCAAGATGGGTGACGGCTCAACGTTCGACGGAAAATTCGGTGCTACCGTACTTATCAATAAGGGAAAACTTGCTACATTCAAGTTTACAGGTAAGGTCAACTGTGCGAGTATTCTCGATACCAAGGTGACCTTCGTGTACGAAAATACGCCTGCCGACAAATACTTCATGTTTGACTGCACTGTAGACTTCTCGGCTGATTGTGGTGCAGGAGCCGTCCTTGACGGTATCAAGGATGTCACGTCGAAGCTTCAGGAACTCAACAGTAAGTTTGAGGGATATGCCGAAACGGTAACGGCTGGTGTGGAATCAGTCATGGGCGACAAGAGTACCAGCAAGGCTTCAGATTCAAGTGAACTCAAGGACGTAAAAGGCGGAGAAAACAGCGGAGGCGGTTTTATGAAGTTCCATATAGAAGTATCGCTCAAGGTCACCTTCCGCCGTGACGGCAAGAACCTGAAGTCACCCGACTGGTATGTGTGGATAGGTCACCCTGACAAGGATAAGCGTTGCCGCTTCACGTTTGTGGACTTCCGTTCGAAGATAGTAACCGTTGACATTGGTGCTGATGCATACGTATGCTTCGGTTCAGAGTTGCCCAATGGTGGCCAACTGCCACCGTTGCCTGATGATGTGGCGGAATTCCTCGATGGAGGTTCCCATGGTGCTGCACAGAGTGACGACATCGGTACCGCCCTCAAGGCACAGAACAAGATCAAGAAGAAGTTTGATGCCATGAGCTTGGAACTTGGCGGCGGAGTCATGCTCGGAGCTTCAGCATGGGGTAAGATCAAGTTCGACCTCGGTCTTCTCTATGGCAAACTTGGTGCCGAAGCTGGCGTGGATGTAGTGGTGGCCAAACTCAGTCCGGATGCAGCCTGCACCAACCTTGACGATGGTCCTGGCTTCGTAGGCATTGATGGCGCCCGCTGGTATGCTCGTGGACAGATATACGCTTACCTCTATGCCAAATTTGGTTTCCATATCTATCTGGGATTCTGGAATGGCGATGTTGACCTGGTGGATTGCGGTATCGGAGGCGTGCTCAAATGTGCATTGCCGACGCCAAACTATTTTGAAGGCAAAGCCCGAGTGAAGATAAGGCTTTTGGGTGGTCTGTTTAAGGTTGACAAGAAGTTTACCTTTGAGTGTGGTGACTATTGCCAGCTGTTCCTTGGCAATGCCCTCGACAATTTCGAACTTTTCGAGACGCCTTCTGTGGGAACTCTGGATGGTAAGGCTTTTGTGGATGCCTGCTCCAATCAGGCAAAGGGCAAGGTTAATGCGGGTGCAGATGAGTCGGAGGGCAATCCCTACGAATATGATGCTTCGTTGATTTCGACCCCCTACATTACCACCAATGCCGAGATCAACCGCGATATCAGTATCGTGGATCCCACTTCGGCCGACTATGTCGAGAATACCTCCAATATTGAAGACGAGGAGGGATTGAAGAGCCGTTCTTCACGTAAGTTCAAATTCTATGTCCCCAGCCATAAGGCAAAGGTCTATAGGTTCAGCTCTTATGAGAACATGGGCAAGACGGTTCAGGTCAATGATTCTGTTCAGGAATTCCAGGTGAATTACAATAACAGCAACTATACTTATGAATATGCTGTTGAGTACGTGGGCCAGAAAGTGCTCCTAAAGGGCTTCAAGCCTGTTGCCGGATACTACTACTGCGTGGAAATGACAGGATGGTCAAAGGAGTTTCGTGATGGAAATTATCACGATCCGGAGACTTGGGATCCTGATGAGAAGCGATATGTGGAGAAGCCCTGGAGCCAGACCCGCCAGTTCTTCTTCAAAACCGCCGATCCGCTGCCCGATTCGTATTATGAGGAGCTTGAGACTCTGCAGCCCCTGGTGAAGCTTGCTTTCCCCGCCCTTTATACTACTGAGGGTCCGCAACTTGTGGTAGAGGATAAGCCCAACGTCGGGGTGGCATGTGTCAGAAATGATATGCTCACGCCTGTCATCTCTCTCAACGGTCAGTATAGGGACCGCATGTTCAAGAAAGGACGCCTGCAATGGGAGATAGTCAAGGTCTCCAGCAAGGAACGGGTTGACTCTGTGCCCAACCTTTGGGTTGAGAATGATTCCGTCTCCATATTGACTCCTGAGCGTGCCTTCGAACTTCCCACTTTTTCCGCCAGATACAATATATTGCTCAAGCACATCTGGGAGGATGAGATTCCTTCTACTGACTGGACACAGGTCCTGTCGGTAACCCGTCAGTTCGCCAGCAAGGCTGCTGCTCATAACTATGCGGTAACCTGGATCTGTGAGAATAATGGATTGGACGTGAAATTGTTGAGAAAAAGCTCAATCACAAGCGAGCTTCAAGTGCCAAGCGGATTCCAGATAGAGGTGACAGAGGCGGGAGAAACAGAGTCGTCGGGCATTACAATGATGTCAGCAGAGTTGGCAACGGGCAGTTCCACAACCTTGATAAGGGCGAATTCCATGTCTCTGGCCTCGACAAATACCCTCTCCAACTCCACTTCTCTCTCCAGTTCTGTATCATCCGGATTGTCGCTCTCCAGTTTGTCGACACAGCAATCCACTTTGTCGAAATATACTATAAAGGTGATGCAACTCAAGGATGGGGTGAGAGTTAATCGGCACGAGACGGTTCTCTATAGCCAGTGGACTGGTTCTAATGGAAGTAATCAGACCAATTATTATGGTACGATGTTCACGGGCCAGATGCTCACGGAACTCAACAGGCCGGAGACGAATCCTCGTGTGGGTGACCTGGAGATTGTGGGCTACGCGAAACGCAAACCCTACGAGACCACCATCAACTCCATCAATCAGAATTTCATCACTTCTTCTCCTGAGAGATATCTGAGCTTCCTGTCCAATTATCTGTTCGTGGGCGGTTATGAGGTGGACATTTCACGCTTCGACCTCTACCTTACGACCTCTGAGTCAATGTTTATAGAGACTCCTATGGGTACCTATCAGGGAAGGCTTCTCGGCGAGCAATATGGCTGGCAGAAGTACAATTACACCATCTGTGATGGAGCAGAGGAAATCGAAAAACTATTATATCCAAAGTACGATTATTTTGCTCAGAGAGGGATCTATTACCCCATCTATTGTGAAACGACCGACTCCATGGCAGTTTATCTCTATGGAGAGGAGCAACCCAATACGATGAACTGTGGCGTACATGAATTCATGCGTATGGATCCCAGTTCCTTCTATTCATATATGACTGGTCTTAACCGCGTTCTGTCCACCATCAATGGTATGCTTGCAACGAATCTGAAGAATTTCGATTCCAGATCAGCGCAGCAAAATTGTGCTTTCCTGAATGCGGCTGCCGGATATAACAGATTCTATCTTGGCAGCGACAATCTGGTTCAGTTCTATTACCCGACAGACCAGTTCGGTGTCATAGGCTCAAGCAGTCCTAACGGTAAAAAGGACATTCACAAGTGTGTAAAGGTTGATGTGGAGAAATTCCGTAACAACCGCATTGAATCTGGCGATTATCCTCCCTATGTCTATTCGTTGGCAATGAGTGGCGACAAGTTCCTTCCCTATGACAGTAAGGCAAACCTCAAGAACATAAAGTCCTGGACGTTCAAGTATTACCGGTGTAATGCCTGGAACTTCCGCCGCAAGTGCTGGACGGTCTTCAACGACGAGAACACTCCTGCCGGTAAGAATAATGCCAGATTCTGCGGCGAAAACGTCAAGGAGGATCCTTTCAAATAAAATGATGAAACGTAATTACGAACAGAATATGAAGCGTATCAATCCAATAAGATCCCTGTTGTGGGTGGCAATGGCCGCCATTCCAGCTTTGGCTGTATCCGTACCGTCGGGACCAATGGTCAAGATGGACAACCCCGATAGCGTGGCTGTGATTTCCGATACCATACCCATGAAGGCCGACACCATCGATCCTCAGTTGAGGCCGACGAGCGTGCCTATCAAGATGGTCGCGCGCTCCTATGGCGACAGCGTGGTACTGCGCTGGGCTATCGACCGCTTCCCGGAGTGGCTGTATCTGACAGAGACGGGTGTCGATGTATATCGGCTTGAATCGGAATCGGGCTCGCCTGGTATCGACACCATAGCCTTTGGTCTTAAACCGTTGTCTCTCCAACAGATGCGTAAGCGCTATGCCGATACCGACACGTTGGCTCTGTTGGCTATGGGAACCATATATGGCAAGGGAGGCCTTACTCCGGAGATGACTCCCTGGACACCTGGTTCGATGGGCGTGTTTGTGGATATCGAGGAGGATCAGAAGATGCGTATCGCATCGGCTTTCCTGGTTGCAGAGTGGCGTCCTGACCTGGCTGAGGCCTTGGGACTTCGGATTGTGGACCGAACGGCAAAAAAAGGACATACCTATGATTATTTCATACGTCCCTCGGTTCCCGATACCACCAAGTTCTTCTATATAGAAGGTGGCCGTATTCTCTCGCTACGCAACGAGAAGTATAAGCCCGAACCCTATGATGTGGTGCTGAGCGACTCAGTCACGGGCCATGGCAAGATGACGCTGAGATGGAACGATACCCGTAATGGCAGTTTTGAAATCTTCCGACGTCAGAAGGGGCAGAAGGAATGGATGCGTGTCAATGACCGTCCTTATCTGCCGCCTTTCAAGTGGGATCTCGAAAACGAGGATGCCCTCTTTGTTGACCGGGTAGACACGTTGGGTACCTATGAGTATGCCGTGCAGGCCCATGATGCCTTTGGTGACCTGACGGAAATGAGCAAGCCCCTCACCGTCACCTTTCCCGATATGCTGCCTCCATCGCCACCTACAATCACGAAGATTGTCATAGACCGCCCTGTGGAGGACGATCCTTCGGCGCAGGTGTTTGCCAACGTTTATTTCCATAAGGACACTGTGGAGCGTGACTTCGTGCGCTACGTACCCATGTACTACCACGAGCGTGATTCTCTGAAACAATGGCGGTTGCTCTCCAACCAATATATTGCACCCGAGGACACCTTGGTACGTATTGATGTCACGCATGTCTCTACGGGACTGATGACTATAGCCGCCGTGGATACGGCCGAGAATATGGGTTATGCCATGCCCACCCTGTTGCGTGTTACTGACCTGAAGCCGCCTGCGAAGCCCGCCAATCTGAGGGCCATACCGAAGATTACGGGTGAAATCCTGTTGACGTGGGAGATGTCCGACAGTCTGGACGTGCAGCATTACGAGGTCTTCTATGCGAATGACTCCACGCATCAGTTTGTACCTGTACGACATGATTTCCTGTCTCAATGTGCCTATCAGGATACGGTGGCGACCAACGCCAACCAACGCTATATATATTATACTGTACGTGCGCGAGACTATGCCCGCAATATCGGTCCTTTCTCCGATACCATTCAGGTGCTTCGTCCCAACCCCTATCCTCCCACGGCGGCCCATCTCGATTCGGCTCAGGTGTTGTCAGAAAGCGTGTATATGCGTTGGGCTGTGGGAGGTGAAGAGCACATAGGGCGGCATATCCTGAAACGAAAAATGGAGAAGCAACCTGAGGACAGCTGGGTGACTCTGGCCATCTTCGACGGGGATAGCGTGGCTGCAGACAAGTATATGCTGGAGTATACCGACCGTCCGCCCGTCAATCGCTACGATCGGTATGAATATGCCGTGGAGACCGTCAGTCTGTGGGATGTGAGTTCGGGCCCCTCGGCCTCCTACCTGGCTCGTGTGCGTGGCAAGAATGTGGTGGATGTGGAGATAAAGGCTTTTGCCGCTTACGACGAGAAGAGCGGGGAGAGCAGAATCTCGTGGGAAGTGGGTGAGATACCCGTCAGCGCTCCCTACTTCTTCTGCATCTATCGTAAGGGAAAGGAAAACGAGTGGTTTGTATACATGACAGATGTGGACAGTACGGAACGTCTGTATACCGACGTGCGCACACGTCCGGGTGAAACGGCCGAGTACTATGTCTCCATCCGATTCAGGGATGGCAGGGCTACCAGGAAGTCAAACGTGGTGACGGTGGTGGTTCCCAGGAAGGTAAAGAACGAGGAGTGAACGGACTCACCATCATCAATCAAACAATATACTACTATGAGATATCTGCTGATACTGTTTGCCGCCATGTTTGCCCTGACGTCCTGCGGCGACTTCTATGTCCTCGGAGGGGAACCTGACCCTTGGGACAGCATCACCATGAAGGTGGGTAGAGACTCGGCCTGTGTGATGCAGGGCGACTCCATGCCGCTCAGGGTGGGCTTCAGTCCCTCCGACCCCGGCATAACTGCCGTATATTGGTATTCAACGGATATGGAGGTGGCCACAATCAAGAATGATACCATGGTAGCCGCCACGCCTGGTGACGTAAATGTGATTGCCATATCGGCCAACGGAAGACTCAGCGATACCTGCAGGGTGAAGGTTATCGACAGGTGGGAGGCCGACAGGCTGGAGTACTCCAATCCCTATGACATGGTGGTATATGCCCACATCCTCGTAGGCGGTGAGGAGTGGGATGCGGAAAACCAGATGGTGGCGGCCTTTCTGGGGCAGGAACTTGTGGGCGTGGCTGTGCCGCAGGAGGCGTATGGCATCCGCTATGCGCTCATCAGACTCTGGACCGATGTGGATGCTGACGCGGGTAACATCTTCCTGAGATGTTATGACCGCAGGAACTTCATGCTCTACGAGTCCGACCAGGTGCTTGACCACGATGCCCTGACGTCTCTGGGCACGCTCTCGTCGCTATATCCCATAAACTTCTGAATGATAAACATAACCTTCACATCTTATGAAAACGAATAGGCTTTACATCATCATCATGTTTCTGGCATTTTGCTTCAGCGCCTGTACGCTCACCCTTGACGAGTATGGCGAGCCGAAGGGGGAGGAGAGTGAGACTGAAGGAGGAGGTGACGGCATCACGTCCCCTCAGACCGTGACCAACGACTTCGCCAGCTGCACGTATCAGTTCCGCGAGGGGGTGAGGATTATCGATGAGTCTTATCTTCCCTATATCATCAGCACGGAGACCGATACGACTGCATGTGAGACCTATATCCGTCTCCTCAAGAGCATTCCCGGGGATATGATTCCCAACGAAGGTGAGATTATGGGCACCACCATAATCCAGTTGTTTACCTATACCCTCGCCGACCAGGTGAAGCTGGTAAGGGACGACGGTACGCATTTCACGATAGTGTCCTCGCCTGTATCGTTGAATATGGTGTTCAAAGAGTTGAAAGTCAGAGTGATTGCTGATGTGGTGGGCGATTCCTTGGAGGGAAAAGGTACCAGAGGCGAAGGATCGGGAGAGACAGTCCGCCTTGTGGGAGCGTACAAGCGAAATGCCCGCACACGCTCGTATGAGGACCTGATTACGGGCGATAAACCTATATATTCCGTGAGTGTTTCAAATACAGGTAATAATGAGCCTGATAAGGTTTTTACCGAGATATGGAAGAACAAGTGGCATTCCGCGTTCGAAGAGGCAGATGAAGAGGCTTCGTCCAAAATAAGGTTTGATTCGCAGGGTGCGAAATTTTATTATGGTGAGAAATGTTATTCAACCATTGACTGTGATTTTGACCTGATTGATGGTCTGAGAATATATATCAAGAACAATGTAGAGAAATGTATCGGTGTGGATGGCAAGAACATCAATGCCCAACTGGATATACCCACGTTCAGCACAGGAGATGTAGAGGTACCCAAGTATGATATTTTTGCAAAGCGACAGTTCAAACATCTGGACTTTACGACGCCTTTCCCGAACATCATTTCCGTAGGCTTTGGAATAAAAGTACTGGAGGTATCGGCAAGTATAGGTGTCGGTATGGTCACATCGGTGGCGTTTAATGCAAAGAGTTCCGATAATCTGCATATAGAGTATAAAACCATTGATACTAATTTTTCAGATGGTCTTGAGGTGAAAAAGGATGAAAAGAAATTCCTTGATCCCGATGATCCGGCTTTTGCGTTCCAGAGTTTCCGTAAGGAGCTGAATTCGTCAGATTTCAGCATCGGTACCAGAAACTTCACTCATGTTGAGGTCGGCTTGAGTATATCTCTCAATCTTCTGCCAAAGAAAGTAGAAGAAGGCTTCGGAGGTACCCTCGGCAAGGTGGAATCGAATATTGTTGGCACAGCTGAGGATTTGACGATAACGGCATCCTTTACCCCTCTGGTTGTAAATTTTGATTACGATCACACTAATATTGACAAGAGTGATTATAATGCGCAGAGTATACCCAAAGTAAGAGATGGTAATTATACATATTATGCTACACATGGAACCAAGAACTACGATCGGGCTACTCTTTCCAGCCGTATTACGAACAAGTTCATTGATTTGAGCGGATATTTCGTGGATGCTAATTTCGACCCATACTCTACCGACTGTAATACTGTAAGCGGTTGGATAAACTGGTTTAACGGTCTCCTCTCAGATAAATTCAATGTCCACAGTCGTGTGTTATGGGAAAAGGAGTCACAGGGAATCTTCCAGACATTCAAGGTCGATTGTGAGTATCTGGGCGAGCTCTCAACGTACAGCCGTTATAAGGCCACGGTACATGTCAATGAATCTGATTACAAGAGGGATAATCAGTATGCTGAGGTAGGGTCTGTGTTCCGTAACCTTCAGCTTCTTGTCCTTGATCAGGAGGGACGGCTTCTCCATGTTGCCACTCCTACCGGAGAGGATGCCGACAAGGAGAAAAACCATTATGCCAAATACGAGGAGGACGAGGACTATACCTTCGAATTCTATCTCGAACCCAAGGAGATTGGCTATGCCCAATGCTTCATTCTGGCTCCTGCATTCTCGGAGTGTTATGACTGGAAGGGTGGATGGTATGATGGTTTCTGGAACCGTCAGTATCGTTATTTCGCCAGGCCTACTTATCATAGTTACGATGGTCATTGGGCTTATGCCAGCAAGATTGAACCTTTGGATGTGGTGACAGGAAAGGCCAGTTCGGCATGGATGAACAGCATGGCGGTGGCAGTGGATGTGGACTTTTCATTCCCGGAAATCTATCCCCATTCTTCTGCTCTCAGAATCAAGGCCGAGTTCTATGATGATCAGGGTAACGTGGTCAAGACCGGCAGTAAAAAGATGGAGCCGCAGAAGAGGGATGGAACCGCCAAATACATGTTTTTCTGTGACTACCCCAAGACCACCAAGTTGGATTACGTGAAAATCTCTCTGTCCTATGACGATTGGGATCCGGATTTGAAAATGTTGCGTACCAATAGGGAGCTGGGTTATGAAAAAAAGTCTCTGGTCAAGGGCGAGATGGAATTCTGGATGGAATACTCCTCTGAGACCATGGACATGTGGGCTGATTATAAGTAAGACAGAGGAGAGCGGATGGCTCTGCTCATTTGGATTAGCGAAAACGTGTTTGTACTGAGCCATCAGACAAGGATGGCGGTAACGAAGGGGCTCGGGGGAAATTTCATGGGGATACAATAAGTACGTCCGACGACTCTGGATCCCTGTATGGAGAGTCAGATGATTCAGAAAGGATTTCTCATGGAACGGCCTTGATGGAACAACCCCACCAAGGTTGAGAAATCCCATACTTGTCCGGTGGCAGGTCCACCTCGCCTTCATAACCCCTAAAAACGGTCCTTTTTCCTGCAAACGTTTGCGGGGAAGGTTGCAAACGTTTGCGTCTAAACCGTACAAACCGTCCATCCGCCAACCTCTTCCCTCTGGAGGGTGGTACCCCAGGGGACGTGTTCCCTAATTACCGCCAATTTTTACTGATCCATCATACAAGGATTGCAGTAACGGAAGGGTTGTTCTTTTATAAAGACTCCGGCCTGCAGCATCTTCTGTCTGCTACGGCCGGAGTCCCTTTTACGTTCGTCTCATGTGGGCTGATCACCACATATCACTCCATTGGGTATCGGAGTTCTTCTTTGTTTCGAACTCTATGTCTGTGCCCGTTTCTACGCCTCCTGTCGGTTCGCTTCCTTGGGATGAGAGGGCGATAAGGGTTTCTGCAAGCACCTCTATGTGTCTTATTTTGGGTGTTTGATATGTTTTCTTATTCATGTGGATTCTTTGGTTTGTAATGTTTATTTGATTATGAATTTCTTCCCTTTTGCTACGTATGTGCCTGCGGGCAAACCTATGAGGCAGGTGGAACTGTTTGTGCCACGTCGTACCATGCGTCCGCTCAGGTCATACACGTCGGTAGGTGTGTCTGTAATCTCTCCGTTCTGGCTGAGGGTCACGATACCGGTCTCGGTGTCTCCCAATACGAGAGTGAGTTCCTTGGCCTCGGCCATGCCGGTCACCACAAAGAGGGTGCGGAAGGGGCGCAGGGTGCCGCTCTGTGCCTGCACGAACTTCCCGCCTGTGTAGCCGTAGACTGTACCTTCTGTGATGGCCTCCTCAGACTTCAGTGTGGTGTAGGTTCCCATCTGATAGGCCTGACCTTCGGTGGTGGTCTGCTTTAATGTTGTGGGGATGTCGTGCAGACTGGCGTTGCTGAGGGTGTTGTCCTTCAGGAGCTTATCGGCTGAGGGCTGTACCAGATAGGGCTTGTTGGCGCTGAGTGTTCCTTCCTCCACCTTGGCAAACCTCAGGGCGGAACCATCGTACTCTGACAATTGCCATACCGTACCATTGACGTTGCTTACGGGCATGTCTACAGGAAGGATGAATGTGGACACATTGCCTGTTGTGAGGGAGCGGTCATAGACAAACTCTCCGATGGTGGCATTTCCGCAGATGGTGGGCTCGGTGCCGTCTCTCAGTTCAAGTTTGTTGAGTGTGCCTCCGTCAAAGTGGGGCACGAATTCGCTGAGCTGGAAGATGTTGGCACCTTGGGTCTCGTTGATCTGGAACTTGTAGTATTTATACGTTACGGGTGTGTCAAGGACGTAGTGGGTGAGTGACAGACAGGCGCCGGGAATCCTTGTGTCACCGGTTACGACATCTATGTCGGTCCAGGTGCTGTAGTCGTTGCTACCCTGCAGAATCCACGATTTGGGACGTCTGTCATAGTTGCCGAATTCTGAGGCCTCATGTATGCTGTAGCCTGACATAGTAGCCTCGTGGCCGATTCCGAAGACTGTGTATGTAGGGCCGGTGCACCATTTGGTTTCGGGATCGCCATCAAACATCTTCTGCACGGACTCTTTTGAACTTCCGCCATCGCCCTCGTATATGATAATCTGGTTGTTTTTTGTAAGGCTGTTGTTGGATGTGGTCAGCAGACCGAACTCACTGTACTGTACAAGTCCTTTGTCTCCGCCCCTGCGCTCGGTTACCTCCAGTCTGTATCTTGAGTAGGGAGTGGCAGGCGGCGTCATGGTGTATTCCACGTAGTCGCGTCGCATGTCGGGGAATGTCTGGTCGGTCTTGGTGTCGATGGCTGTCCAGGTTTTCCCTTCGTCCGAGGAACCGTAGAGTGTCCATGCCTTGGGGTCGCGTGAGTTATCGTCATTACCTGTCACGAAAAAGTAACCTGTGGGAGCGATGGCTTGGTCGGTGGTGAACTCCACAAACCAGCGCGTGGACTCGCGATTGGGACAACACCACTTGGTGCCGGTATCGCCGTCGAAGAGTTTGGGTGCGCTCTCGTTGTCGCTGAAACCCGCGGTAGCCTCTATTACGGAGTAGGTCATTGTCTCATCATTCAGCGAAAGTTCAGAGAGTTGCATCTTCTGCTCACCATTGTCGTCCCTTGTTCTGCGGATGACGAACTTGAATGTGCTGTATGCCGTGCTGCTTGTTGTAAACTCAAAGGCTTTGGCCGTTTCTCGTTCTACGGGCAGATTCTCGTTGTGGCTGTGTATCAACTCCCATGTGCTGCCGTCGTCAACTGAACCATACAGACTCCATGCCTTGGGGTCCCTTCCATTAGAGTCATTGGCTGTGGACAGGGTCACCTTACTCACGTTGATGGCCTTGCTGGTGGTGAAGGTAACGTTGTATTCGGCATCTGCGTTGCCACAGAACTTGGTATTCCAATGGTCGTCAAACAGCCTGTCGGCATCCTGGTCATCCCCAAATCCGGCTGTTCCGCTCAGGTAGGTGTAGCCTATCCCCTGACGTATGCCGGGTACTTGCGTGTATGCCAAGGTAATCTCTGACAACTGGGTCCCATCCTCGCTGCCTGCCACACGCTTGAACATGAAGTACTTGAAGGCCGTGCCCGAGGGGTTGACAGCGAAATGATGAGCCGAGTAATCGTTTTTCCCGATATTGTGCTCCCTTACTCTCTCGAAACGTGTCCAACCATTAATAGATTCCTGGTTTGTACTGGCGATGTTCTCATCGTTCGTGCCGTAAATCTCCCATTCCTTGATGTCGCGGTTGTGTTGCTGGTTGTCATTGGCATTCACCAGGGTGTATCCTGTGATACGCACGGGGTCAGAAGCCTTGATGACGGCGAACTTGTCACCTGTGCCATACATGCCCCATTTGGTCTTGAGGTTCCCGTCGAAGGCTTTTGCGCACCCTTCGCCAGCGTCGAAATCCGTACCTCCGATACATTCGAAGGTTACCTGTGCCCGGGCGGTGGTCATCAGACTGCACATACAGACGGCTAAGAATAGTTTTGTGCTCATTTTCTTTTGGAAAATTTTAATGGTTAATATTTGTAGTTGATAATGATTCTGTTGAGGATATGTGTGGCCTTTCAGCCAATCGCTTCCATTAGGTCGTAATTTATTTGTAATTCCAAAGCAAAATTAGGAAAAAAAGAGAAACGATATTCTTCCTTTGGCAGAAAAATTACAGATTTGGTGAATTTTTCTTCGTGACAAGATATGTCTCGTGCACACACATGTACGCGCACGCATGCGTAAATAATAATGATATATGTCTTGTATGTGCCATTTCTTGTGTCCTTTTATCCTCAAAGAGCGGGTTGTCTGGAGAAAACGCATTCTCCTTGGGGATGTAGGACATACCCATTTCCTTCCATCTGTCCCTGCATTTCTGTACAGCATTTTGCCAGTGTTTGAGAAAAAGAGTAACTTTGTATGTCCAAAAATAACCGACAACAAATTAAAACTCAATCATACCGATGATGAAAAGAATATGTCTACTTGTGTTTGCTGCGCTCATGACGGCAAATGTATGGGCCGAAGAGGTGAAGATAGTTTCCCCCAATGGCAAGGTCAGGGTGACTGTTGCCGATCAGGATGGCTTCCCTACCTATACCGTCACTTACGAGGGGCGTGTCATGCTGGCTCCCTCGCGCCTGGGACTGAATGCCAGCACAGGTGATTTCACTACGGGCATCACCATCAAGGGGTACAAGCAGAGCCTGATAGACGAATGGTACGAGATGACACGCATCAAGACCTCGCGGGTGCATTATGTGGCCACGGAGGCAGAGATAGCCATGCAGAATGCCCAGAGATGGCCTCTGACGGTCATCTTCCGCGTGTCGGATAATGATGTGGCCTTCCGCTATACGCTTCATCGCGGACAGAATGATACGCCTCGCTGCGGACTTGTCTATTCCGAAGCCAGCGCCTTCAACTTCCCCCGGCATACCACCACCTTCATCTGCCCCCAAAGCAAACCCATGGATGGATGGGAGCGCACCAAACCTTCGTATGAGGAGGAATACAAGGCTGACGCTGCCATGGACACTCCCTCGCAGTATGGCCAGGGATACACTTTCCCTTGTTTGTTCCATGTGGGAGATGACGGATGGGTGCTGGTAAGCGAGACCGGTACGGGCAGTAATTATGTGGGTTGTCATCTGAGCGACTATCAGAAGGAGACGGGGTATACCATTGCCTTTCCTCATCAGGCCGAGATGAACGGAATGGGAAGCCCTTATGCAGGCATCCCCCTGCCCGGTTCTACACCTTGGCGCACCATCACTCTGGGCACAACCCTCAAGCCTATCGTGGAGACCACCGTACCCTATGACCTGGTGCACCCGCTCTATGAGCCCGCACGGAGGTATAAGCCGGGGAGATACACCTGGTCGTGGCTGATATGGCAGGACGAGTCGTGCAATTATGACGACCAGGTGCGGTTCGTGGATCTGGCTGCCACCATGGGATATGAATACTGCCTGGTGGATGCCTTGTGGGACCAGCGCATTGGACGCGAGGGAATAGAGAGGTTGTCACGCTATGCCCAGTCAAAGGGCGTGCAGTTGATGCTCTGGTACAACTCCAACGGCATGTGGAACGATGCTCCGCAGAGTCCTGTGGGAGGCATGAATACATCATGGGCCCGCGAGCGTGAGATGAAGTGGATGGAGGAGAACGGAATAGCTGGCATCAAAGTGGACTTCTTTGGAGGGGACAAACAGGAGATGATGAAACTTTACGAGGACATCCTGGTAGATGCCAACCGCCATGGACTGCAGGTAATCTTCCACGGATGTACCATCCCTCGCGGGTGGGAACGCATGTATCCCAACTATGTGGCTTCGGAAGCTATGCTGGCCTCAGAGAACGTTTATTTCACCGACCATCATGCCCGTCAGGAGGGGTTCGAACTGTGCACCTATCCCTTCACGCGCAATGCCGTGGGAAGTGCTGACTGGGGTGGTGTGCTTATGAACACACACATGAGCCGGGACAACAAGAGCCGACATCCACGCTATACTTCCAATGTTTTCGAGATGGCATCGGCACTCGTCATGCAGTCCAGCATCAATGCCGTGGTGCTCTGCCCCAACAATTTGGATGAGCTGCAGCCTTTTGAACTGGATTTTCTCAGGGAACTTCCCACCACCTGGGACGAAACGCGCTTCATTGATGGATATCCTACCCGGTATGTGGTACTGGCCAGGCGCCATGGTGACCGCTGGTATGTGGCCGGACTCAACGGCACGCAGGAGCCTGTCAGTCTCACGCTCAGTCTGCCTATGTTTGCCGGAGAGACGAAGATCTGCCTTACAGATCAGCCGGTGAAGAAGAACAGGAAAACCAAGGCCGGAGAGAACTCTGTGCACTTGCCTGCACCCATGCAGAACCAGGTGAGGGTGGATGCAGACGGTAACCTGAAGGTGACCATACAACCCATGGGAGGAATAATCATCAGATAAGACGCTATGAGGACTCTGCTCACAATCCTGCTTGCTGCCCAGGCTCTTTTCCTGTCGGCACAAAGGACTGCCGCCGGAATCACCTTCGGCGGCGGACTGGAGACAGAGGGACTGGAACTGACCTTGTCTGCCTATTCGGCCGGATGGCAGGGACTGTCGGTTCGTGGAGACTGGAACGCTTCCCGACAGGGAGAACGGCATTTCCGACTCATGTCCGATGGCAAAAGCTATTTCGAGGGGACGAGCCGATATGAGCAGAGGGGAGACTCCATTCTGGGAGAAATCCGGTTGACATGCACGCGGGACATCTCCATGCAAAGCCTCTCCATAGCCCTGAATGTCCCTTTGACCAAGAACAGGACACGGACATGGCAGGCTGATGCCTCCACATTCCCTATTCCCACAGGACAATCGGAAAGCGGACAACTGTGCAGATGCTGTGTGCCTTTGCCGGATGGAGGATTGCTCGCCGTGGACTTCCCCGCCCCCGTCCGTTATCTGGAACAGGACTTGAGCCGCTGGAGCGATACCTGGTCCCTGCGCATCGGGGACCACCAGTCGCCTCGTATCTTTGCCGAAGGAGAGCAGGTCTCTTTCCGCTTCGTCCTCTCCACCCAAGGCGGATTCCAGTTGAGGAACGTATACGAAAAGACCATCGTTCAGGAAGGTTCTCAGTGGGTGAGATTCAGCAATCACAAGGACATCCTGCCAGGCAGTGCACTCGACTTCTCACGCCTCCGCCTGCAGCATGCTCCGGCAGGGAAGTACGGATGGCTGAAGGCTGGCGACGGAGCCTTTGAGTTTGAAAGGAAACCAGGCAACCCTTACCGGTTCTATGGCGTGAACCTGTGCTTTTCAGCCAATTATCCCACCCATGAGGTGGCTGACCGGCTGACCGACCGCCTGGTACGCCTGGGCTACAACAGCATACGCATCCATCACCACGATGACATCTGGGGAAAGGGCGATCCCGAGATGCACGATCGTCTGGACTACCTTTTGGCCAAAGCTATTGAGAAGGGCTTGTACGTCACTACCGACATGTATGTGTCCCGACGTGTCACCTGGCGCGAATTGGGAGTAGACCGTGAGGGAGATGTGGGGATGGATCTCTTCAAGTCTTTGGTGGGTTGCTTCGAACCGGCATTCCAGAACTGGTGCCGCTTTGCCAGGGAGTTCCTCGAACATAGGAATCCCTATACCGGCCGCAGCTATAAGGACGAATCGGGACTGCCTCTGCTCTCCCTGATCAATGAGGGTGAACTTTTTATGGGTTTCGACTCGAAAAAGGATGATCCCATCATCCAGCAAGCGTATAGGGATTTCGTGGGCAGGGATGAACCGCTGGTATATGGTACTCCAGGATTCCATGCCTTCGCAGATGAACTGGAGCGTCGCATCGTCACCCGTTGCTCGGCCTATCTGCGCGAGATAGGATGCAAGGCCTTGCTCACCAACGACAACAACGGTTCCCTGCATGGAGACGGAGAGGGTACAACTCCGCTGTATGACTATGTCGACAACCATTTCTATATCGACCACCCTGTTTTCCTGGACAAGAGCTGGCAGTTGCCTTCGCGTTGCAACAACGATAATCCCGTCACCTATGGTGGACCGGGCATTTTCAAAAAGAACTATGCCAAAGGCTTCTCCAAACCCTATACCATTACCGAGTGGAATTTCTCGGGACCTGGACGTTACCGTGGTTTGGGTGGAATACTTACGGGAGCCAGGGCTGCCATACAGGAGTGGGATGGCCTTTGGCGCTTCGCTTATTCACATAGTAATGACGACCTTCTGGACAATCCCGAATCTCATCCCGGATATTTCGATGTGGCAAGCGACCCGCTTTTACAAGCCTCCGACCGGGCGTCTGTTTGCCTCTTTCTCAGAGGAGATGCCTCAGAGGAGAGCAATCTGCAGCTGGAGCAGAATACCGGTGTACTGAGGCTTGACACGAAGCGCATGTGTGGAATCTATGCTACGCAAGGCAAGCATACGGCAGGTATCCTCACGGCAGAAATAAGCGGTGCTTCAGCCACGGTATGCCTTTGTTCTCTTGATGGAAAAGATCTGTCCTGTTCCCGCCATATGCTGCTCACCCACATTACGGATGTGCAGGGAGACGGCACTCAATATGCCGACAGCCAGCGTAAGATCCTGTTGCAATGGGGTAGAGGCATGTTTCTGGAGCGTGGCTCGGCTCGCATCACCATCGCCACATCGGGCACAAAAGGCTACAAGGTGTATGAGACCGACACCACAGGACGGCGGGTGACCACCCTGTCTTGCCAGCGTGACCGGCAAGGTATCACCTTCACGGTCTCCACCGCCAACGACCGGAATGAAGGTCGCATCTATTACGAGATCTGTCGGTAGCCCCTGTATTATTCTCTGTTTCCCTGTCACGTCTTTTACAGGTACCTTGGCTAAAAAGATGCCAGGATGGGAAAGAGCAAAAGAGAGAAGAGATAAAGAAAATTAATCCAAATAAGTTTGCCAATATATAATTGAAGAAGTTACCGAAGAAACGGTAAAACGTATCAAGAAGTTTATCTTCAACACATAGTCAAATATGGAGTATATAAAGATTAATCCCAACGACCATATCGTATGTGTCAATATCAGTAAGACCTACGACAGTAATGAACGTGCGGACAATTATGACCGCGCACGTCATTACTGGGTACTTAGTAAAAAGCGAGCAGAAAATGCTAATCTTGTCTTTGCCATTGTGCATGGAATAGTGGTGGCTGTTTTCCAACCCATACGTTGGTACAAGTCTGAAAATCCTAAGTGGTCGAATCGGTATGAATTTGAGGGTACTGAATTAACTGATTCACTATACATAGGCAAATGTGTATGGAACGAAATCAACCCTAAAAGTCAAAACCCTGTTGCTTACATAAATTGCTAACATACAGTGGTAATTCCTAACACTAATTGTCTAAAAATAAATCCTTAAAGACATGAACAAAGTATTTTCAATTTTAGTAGTTCTCTTATGAATGTGAATGACGTTGTTTTTCTTCTCAAGCAAGTTAATATCTTGCGTTTGAAACTTCTCTATGCTTCATGTTACTAACCGATGGTGCAACGCTCACGTAACAATAAAGGTTCCCACATACCGAAGTTTTATATGATGTCCATGTATAAACATCCCATTGATATTGGGCGGAATAATGGTTACTGGGCTTTTCAATTCATTGATTCTCGCAAGTATCTCGTCCTGCCGCTTTAATATGCAATCGGTATTTGCTTCAATAGTCATACGATTGAGATTGTAGTTGCAAACGTCTCTATAAAGATATTCAAGGAATTTAGACTTCTGTTTGAATAGTTCAATAAGTTTCGGGAGCCATAGCGAAAACGGTAATGTGTCCGGCTGTTGCTTCCAGACATGTTTCTTCACCACTGATAATGCATCGTTCCAGCAAGCACAGAATCTATTGGCGACTCCATTGTAAATGACCTTTTCTTCAAAGGCCACTTTTGCAGATTGTTCCGGCTTAGGAACAATAGCGTTTTGTTTTAATGTTCTCTTTTGGTTCATTGATATTTTGGCACAGACATCTTGGCAATCTCTCCAATAGTGTAACAATCTTTGGGTTCAAAGGACAATGCTTCCGTCTTCCTCTTTCTACTGCCAACCTTTGTTTTGGAATATTCATCCATATACTGCCGATTAAGGTGTGTCAGACACTGGGTAAGATTGTATGATGGTATCAAGCCCTGCCGTATCATACGATAAAGTAATCTTTGCTAATACCGCAATCAGCATAGAGTCTTTTACTGTCAGATACCCTTTGTCGGATGGTATTCGCCAGACCAATGCATGATGTATCGCATCTTTCTCTTTTGCGATTTGCCTTTTTTGTATGCCCTTTTGGAATCGAGGCTCACCCGATGAATCAGGGGGTGGATGGCCGTACACCGCAGGATTTTTTTCTTTA
>JBJEKL010000162.1:0-1930 GCA_051878615.1 Bacteroidaceae bacterium
TTGAGCTGGAGCATCCAGATGCCCCCGAACCATGAACCGTAGCTCATCCACAGGTTGCCGTCCGGGTCGTAGAACACGCAGGGGTCGATGGCGTTGCACCAGTATTTGGGCCAGTTGGCTGTACCTTGGTTGTAGCGCGAGGGTAGGGAGGACTGTGCTCCGATGACGAGTTCGAGGTCGGTTTTCTTCCAGGATACGCGGCTGTCGGTGTTGGAAAGGAAGCCGCTGTACACCACGGGTCCCTGATAGTCGTATCTGCCGTCAATCTTGTCGGAGGTGAGCAGTACGATGACGCTGTTCCATGTAGGCCCGTTGACGCTCATGTACATGCACCATTTGCCCATTTTCTCGTTGTAGATTACATCGGGAGCCCAGAGGTTGCCGTCGATATTGTAGTCGCCTCTGTAGGCTCCGGCCCAGGCGTTGGCATCAAAGGGACCGAAGTCCGTTTCCTTTCCTCCGATGGTCACGGTCTTGACCTGGTTGCGTGAGAAGGCTTCGGCGTTGGTCACGTTTGTGGTTTTGATGGTCCCGTCTTCCTGTATGGCACCCCAAGGGGCGCGGAAGGTGGTCCAGTTCTGCAGGTCTGTGGTATAGGCCTGATCCAGATGGCTTCCGAAGATGTAGTAGCGTTGTGAAGTCGGTTCCCAGACCACGGAGGGGTCATGGCAGGTGACAGCCTTTTTAGTGACATTCTTGTAGTAGGTCTTTGCCTGTGTGGCGGTCATCTCGGTCTCTTGGGCAAAGGACGTGAGTGCTGCGAGTGCCAGGCACATTAAGGTAGTAAATCTCTTCATAGTCGTTGGTCATTATGATGTTTTTGTTGAAGTTCTGTTTGGTTCGTCTCTTGTGGGGATATAGGTGGGAGGCGCATTGTGGGGCAGCATCGGGGAGTTTCTTGGATTCGTCCTGCGTCTTGGCTTTTCTGGGCTCCTCTGCGTCCACCCTGCAAAAATACAATATTTATTTGGAGCCACCAAACATTTGTCTGAAACATTTTCCTGTCAAGGTGAAACTCGCCTGACATGATACAGATTTACTTCACACGTAATTAACAATTAAAGTGTGTAGTATTATGTCAAAAGTAACATTAAAACGCCAACAATTCAGTATGGAATTTAAGTTCCAGTTGCTGAAAGAGTATTATGAGAGCGGCAGCTCGATGTATAGCATTAGCAAGAAACATGGAGTGGATGATGCGACATTTATTCGTTGGGTCAAGTTATATGAGTCAAAATCATTATCTTTGCCCCAAGAATTGATTGAATTAGAAAATCAGGTATATATGGCACGCAAGAAATCCATAGAGGAGAAGCCTTCCTCAGAAATGACGGAACTTGAGAGGCTTCGTGACGAGAATCTCCGTTTACGTAAGGCTTTGTCGTATTCCGAGCTTCGCAATGAGGCCCTCCATGAGGTACTGAAAATTGGTCGCGAACGATATGGTTTAGACCTGCTAAAAAAAGCTGGCGCCAAGCAGTAGACAACCTTCGGCTCAGGCATCCCGGTGCATCCATCGGGAACCTGAGCGGACTGTTTGGCAAAAGTCGTGAAGGTTATTATTCTGTAAGCAAGGAGAAGCGCATGCGTAAGGAACTGTCCGAAACAGAGGTCATCACTACAGTGAAGGAAATCCGCAGTCAGGCTCCCGGAATCGGAGCCTATAAGCTTTTTCTGATGCTCCGGGAGCTGTATCCCGAAGAGATGAAAGGGCGTGACTGGTTCTACAGGCTGATGCATGAGAAGCACCTTATGCTGAAACCACAGAGACGCCGCCATACGACGAATTCCAATCATAACTATCGCAAATACAGCAATTTGACAAAAGGAATCTCTATCGTACGTGTCAACCAACTGTGGGTGGCTGACATTACTTATATTGATACGGATATGGGAGTTGTCTATCTTCATCTGCTCACTGATGCCTTTA
>JBJEKL010000163.1:0-1924 GCA_051878615.1 Bacteroidaceae bacterium
AAGATTTCTGCACGTAAGTTCTATGTGACTGTAAAATAATTGGGATATGTTTCTCTGCAAGCCTCACATGAGGCCTGCAGAGACAACTTCTGTAAAACCATTTAAATATAAGTATTATGAAACTAAAGAAAACATTGCTTACGGTTCTGATGGCTGTGGGAGGTGTCACCGCCATGGCACAGCAGACAACAACTGAGACCGTATTCAATCCTCACTGGTACATTCGTGCCCAGGTGGGTGGACAATATACGCTTGGTGAAATCAAGTTTGGTGATCTGGTTTCTCCCAATGCACAGGTAGCAGCTGGATACAACTTCAATTCCATCTGGGGTGCTCGTTTGAGCGTGAATGCTTGGCAGAGCAAGGGTGGAAGCAAGATTGACGGGACTAAGTATAAGTGGAAGTGGAACTATGTGGCTCCCACAGTGGATGGTACCATCAATCTTACCAACCTGTTTGGTGGCTTCAAGGCCAACCGTCTGGTAGACCTCACCCTGTTTGCTGGTATTGGTGCCAATATCGGATTCAATAACGACGAGGCAGTAGATGCAAATAACGTAATCTTGGCACGCTATGGTGCAGATCCTGCCAACGACCAGTACCTGCGTAACCTGTGGGATGGCAGCAAGGCTCGCTTTGTAGGTGAATTGGGTCTCGACCTCGACTTCAATGTGTGCGAACGTGTTGCTGTTGGTCTTGAAGTTTCTGCAAACACCTTGTCCGACAAGTATAACAGCAAGAAGGCTGGCAACAGCGACTGGAACTTCAATGGCTTGGTTGGCGTGAAGGTTAACCTTGGCAAGACCACTCGCCAGCAGACCGTCAAGAAGGACGTACAGATTGTAGAGCGTATTGTTGAGAAACCAGTTGAGAAGGTTGTTGAGAAGATTGTATACCGCGATCGTGAGGTAGCAGCAAAGGCTGAGCCTCTACGTAGGGATATCTTCTTTACCATCCGTGCCACTCAGATATCTTCTCAAGAAATGAAGAAGGTTGAGGAAATTGCACAATACTTGAAGGCTAATCCCAATGCAAAGGTTTCCATTACGGGCTATGCAGACAAGGGTACAGGCAATCCCACAATCAACAAGAATCTTTCAGTTAAGCGCGCTAATGTTGTAGCTGATACGTTGAAAAAGAAGTTTGGTATAGATTCAAGTCGTATTTCAACCGATTCTAAGGGTGATACCGAGCAGCCTTTCTCAATTGAAGAGCAGAATCGTGTGAGCATCTGTATTGCTAAATAAGTTTTTAATTATCATTTTGCTAGGGCCTGTCGTTTTATCTTTAGGTATTAGGCAGGCCCTTTCTTGTTCAGGATTATGAAGAAGATATTATGTTTTTTAGGTATACTCTTTACTCTTAATATAAATGCTCAGATTGGCAATGGCCTTTACAGAGTGAAGAACTATAAGACCGATCGCTATGTATATGTCTTGGATAACACAGGTAGCATTAATTATAGTACTACTAGTGCCGACATGGGTGCATTAGAATTGTGGAAGGATTTGGATCGTTGCATCGACAATCCTGCAAGCATCATTCGGGTAGTGAATGTAGGAGACAAAAAGTATGATCTGCAGGGCCAGGGAACTGGTGTCCATGATATTATCTCCCATTATGTGATGATTTACCCCTACGGTGATGGCACCTATCAGATATATGCTAGTCAAGGGTCATTAGGTTGTTATCTTAGTGACGAGGAGACCACCAATGTTCCTGACGGCCAGCTTGGCACGACAAATAAGGGAGAGTATCGTCGCTGGGTTCCCGTTCCTATGGATAATGAGACGAATTACTTTGGCGTTCGTCCAACTCTCAAATCGGGCGAAAAGTATTATAAGACCTTCTATGCTGATTTCCGTTTCAAGATGCTTGGTGAGGGAATGAAGGCATACACCATTAAGGAAATCTATAAGCATAT
>JBJEKL010000164.1:0-27902 GCA_051878615.1 Bacteroidaceae bacterium
ATTTAGGGTTAGGGAATTTCTTTAATCCCAATTGGTCATAAGATGCGGACTACAGAATTTGTTTGATCTGCTCCAGAGTATCCACAGTGTAATCCGCCCAAGGAAGTTGTGCCTCGGATGAAGAAGAACGACGGAAATAGATGGTACGCAATCCTGCATCGTGAGCCCCATGAATGTCAGTCTCAGGATTGTCCCCAATCATGACCGTATGGGCAGGCAATGCTCCCGTGATACGGAAAGCATAATCGAAGAAACGGGCACTTGGCTTGTTGGCTCCGGCATCCTCACTCAGAATGATATGGTCAAAATAATCAAAAAGGCCACATGCCCTGAGCTTGCTGTACTGGACCTCATGGAAACCATTGCTGCAAATACTCATCCGATACCCCCGGACACGAAGGTAGTCCATCAGACTATGGGCTCCATCGACCACACCTGGCTTGATGGCACAACGAGAAAGGAAATAATCACTCACCTGAAGACAATACTCAGGAGTGGGATTAAGCCCCTCGCCCAAAGAAAGAGGACGGCGGAATCGCTCCACAATCAGATACTCTCGGGTGATTTCGTCGCGAGAATACTGTTCCCACAACTCATGGTTGGTTTGCCAATAGGGAATGGTGAAGGCCTCCTCGGAGGAGAAGAAGCGATACAGGGAGAAATGCTGGAAAAGTTCGTGAAGAGCGATGACAGCATTGCCATGCGTATCATAAAGCGTGTCATCGAAATCGATGAAGAGATGAGTCACATTTTCCATAGGGCGAGGAAAGACGCACGGCTTATGCGCGCGCAATCATAATTCTATATATTATATTACCTGACGAAAAAGGGAAAGTCATATCTTGCCCAGAATACGGTCCATCACCCAATTGACACTGGTGGCACTGACACTATCGGCCGTACAAGAGCCCTGATGCTGAAGATGACGGACCACCTGCTCGATAAGGGGCATCTGCACATGGGGAGGATTGGGAACGACAATCTCCTGACGGCCACCGGCATTGTGAAGAACGATAGGATCATAGGTGAAGACGGAGAAGCAGAGTTGCCCCTGGTCACCGATAAGTTCAATGCGGTCCTGACGGGCACTCTCATGACTGACAAAGCACCAGGAACCACTACCAGGAAGACCATCATGAAACTGGAAACAGGCACTCACAGAATCCTCTGTCTCATACAAGCCTCCTCGGTTGGTGCGATAGCCCTTGGCTTGAACAATAGGTCCGAAGAGTTCCTGAAGAAGGTCAATCTGATGAGGAGCCAAATCATAAAAATAGCCACCACCTGCGATATCCCGCTGCACACGCCAAGGGAGATTGACACTATTGTAATCCAAGTCACGCGGAGGAACGGCAAAACGCACCTGAACATTGATCACCTTGCCGACAGCACCCTGCTGCACAAGTTGCTTCACCCGAAGGAAATAAGGGAGGCAACGGCGATAGTATGCCACGAAACAAGGAACCTGGGTCTGGGCACTCACCCTGTTGACACGCTGGCAATCGAGATAACTGCTGGCCAAAGGCTTCTCCACATAGACTGGTTTGCCGGCCTTCATGCTCATAATGGCATAGGTGGCATGGGAAGAAGGAGGCGTGGCTATATACACGGCATCCACCTCTGGGTCGTCAATCAACTGCTGGGCATCCGTATACCAACGTTCGACGTTGTGACGCTGGGCATAAGACTGAGCCTTCTCTTTGCTACGGCTCATCACAGCACGTATGCTGGAACCTGGTATCATAGCAAAAGCCGGACCGCTCTTCTTCTCGGTAACCTCACCACATCCGATAAATCCCCATCTGATTTCTCGCATAGATCTGTTTGGACTTGATATAACAAATATCTCCTAATTATATATTGCAAAATTAGAATAATTTGGCAAGAAAGCCAAAGGGGGTGCATACATTTTGCTCAGGGAACGAACATGGAAGAAGGAAAAGCTGTAACTTTGCAGAAAAGAATGCGACCAAGCGATGGAGACAAACATAGAAAAACATATAGAGGTATGCGAAGCGCGTTCGTATGCCAGGTGCATTGGTGAAGGCATGCTCATGGCTGCAGACCATGTGGGCGTGGTGATGAAGCATACTTGGCCGGCCATACTGCTGAGCCTGCTACTACCCTTCCCCGGACTCATCATATATGTGGGCGGACTTGACCGTCTGCTAACCGAATGGCGTGATAAGGGGTACGTGCCCCGATACAAGCCCATGGAGGGACTCCGCAAGGATGGGATATGCATACTGAGAGCACTTGCACGCATGCTCTTCTTCATGTTCGTCAGCATCCTGGTGCTTTTTGGCACATGGGCCGCATGGCACTATCTACCTTATGGGGCTTGGATGGCCATGGCGACATTCACCTTGCTCACACTCGTTCTGATGCCCTCAGTCCTGGCCATGATGGAGATAGCATGTACTGAGAAGCCCCTGGCAGAATGCATGCTGGGATGGATAAGGGGATTCAAGCATTACGGAAGTCTGTTTGCCTTTCAGTTGCTCCTCTTCATGCTTACTCTGCTCATCATGATACCAGGGATGCTCCCCATCGGTCTGACAGGAATGGCGACTCAAAAGGCATGGGAAGCCATCCAGGAAGGGGATCTACTGATGATGCCTCCGGCATGGCCTCTGGTCCTGTTGGGAGCAAACATCATCATGAGCATCACCTTACTCATTACCGTCACCATCAGGTCCTTCGCCCATATGCTCTTTTGGGGAAGCATCAAAGCCAGGGAACCACAAGACTGAAGACGTCTGGAACAAACAGGCCCCGAGTCTGGCCAGAAGGATGTCATACCCGGGCAATCCATTCTCTTTCTTAATCAGAAATTATCTGCAATATCCCCAAGGCCTTGGGGATGTTCTTTTGTTCTCCCAAAATACGAAGGCCTAATTGAAGAAGTTCCAACTCAGGCCAAAGTGGAAAGTACGAGGATTGATAGGATAATGAGGAGCCCAGAATGCATGACCCGAACCCTGATTGACATGATTCATGGACACATACAGTCTGCAATTCTTCAGGTGAAGATTGGCATATACGTTCACAATGGGATAATTGCCCACCTTCACCCGGGCATTCTGCTCATCCTGAACAGCAAACTGGCCCACAGATGTGGAATAATCGGGAGCGTAATAGGATGTAAAATAACGCATGTCGCCACCTAACTGTACTCTCAAAACCTTGGCAAGACGGAATAGGAAATAGACGTTGGTATAAAGAGAAACCTTGGGCAAAGGCAAAGAAACCTGGTCGGAGGACTGCTGATAGGTAACCTCACTATCCCAATGGACAGGACCGAACTTGAGGTCCTGTGCCAATGTGGCACTGATAACCTGCACGCTACCGTCAGACTGACGTACGGCCACACTACGGGTGTAATCGGAGGGGAGAATACTGCCCACCATAGTACTATCCTTCAACGTGTTACGCATACCAAAGAAGGTATAGTTGGTGATATTCTCGAAACCGACCTTCAACCGCGTTCCAAACTTACATAAACGTATGCTGCCCTCTATCCTGCTGCGTAACTCACGATGAAGAGAATTGTCCCACCATGCGCTCTGTGAATGATAATGACGTAGATAGAAATCGGGAGTGAGATGCTTGACATAAGCATGGACATTCACAGCCAGACTATCCTTACGCCCCATAGGGACTCCCATGTCAACATTGCCATCCACCGAGAAATCTCCACTCTTCTGCCCGATGAGCCACATCTCACCATTCACATTATAATGGATGAGTTTACCCTGGGTACGTGCAATCTCACCCCCTACCGAAATGTCATTCTCGATATACTTGTGCCGACCCAAGGTATCAAGCTCAGGCAACCAGTCATTCATCCTGTACTGACGGAACTCATGGGTGCCAAAAAGTGTGATGCCCATCTGGGCCCACTTGTTGAATCCCTCACGCAGAGCCACGCCCACGGTATTGCGGACAGCCGTAGAGTAGGTCTTGTCATATACATCATTCCAACTGCCATAATAATGTTGGCTGTAATAGTCATCGGGAGTGTCATGAGACACATAGTTATGATTAAGGTGGCGGACGTCGATAGTGTGGATGATACTGGTGACGGGGATAAACTCCTGAGGAATCACATGCTGACTTTCCCAACGTTTCATAAGCGAGTCAATCATCGCCAATCGGGCTACCGTGTCCTGCTGAAGCACTTGTTGCAGACTGTCAGGCAGGGACATGAGGAGATCGCTGGTGGAGGGAGGAGTGGGACGAAGGGAATCGGGCAGTTCTATATCACGGTAGAAGCCCAGATTGTACTTATGGGTAAGATAATAGTTCTGCTCATGATTGCGGTTCCACGTCTGACTGAGCATGACAGGGATGTCCTTGCTGCTGTACCTCTGCTGGAAACTCTGGGGATTAAGGATATAGGCATCGTCCTCGATACCACCATTCTCACCCGTCTTCAGATGATTGACGTTGGCGTAGGCATGGATGTTGTACCGTTCCCCAAGATGGTAGCCATAGAAAGTACTGCCAAACAGGCTGTTGGCCTGACTGTTGTAATATCCGCGCCCGTAGATGTAATCAAGATTGAAGCCCAAGCCGGATGTCTTGTTGATATTCGACGCGAAATAAGCCCTCACACGGTCCTCTCCGTTCTGACTGTTGCCGCATTTGTGATAAGCCAGATTGGTCACGGGACTCTTGGTGTTGGTGAACCGGAAGTCATGAAGCGCCGTGCGGAAAAAGCTGTAAGGCTGCAAGAAGAGAAAATCATCGGAGAGTTCCCTGTCAAGAAAGATACGGCTCAGGCGAGGAGACGCCACATTGCCCAGGAAGTTGTACCTGCCCGTATAGCCCTCCGTATTGTTGAAGTTCTGGAAATTGTGAACTACCGTATCATTATTCTCGGCCGGAATCACGTTGCCCAACCTGCGGTCAATACGCCATTGGTAAATTCCGGTAGGAATAGATTTTGACTTCTTACGCCTGGTGGTATCACGTCCCCAAGTGGTACGGTTACCCTCCTCCTGCTCACCATCAGGATTCTGGGTAGTGATACTGGTGGGGCGTGCTCCCTGTGGTTTTCTCAGAGCCGTCTGGGCCCGTGCTTCCGGCATGAATATCATCACGCATAAAAGGGCAAGAAGCATGCGCCGAAAGGTCATCAACATCTGCATTCTACAAGAAAAAGCGAATAAAGAACTCGCCAACTTTGAAAAGCATGCCCATGCCGATGACGGCAAGGGCTGCTAAATGATAGTTATCGGAACAGAAATAGAGTACAAGGCCAACCACAGCCAGGAGGAGGAATATCGTGTTGAGTGCCTGTCTCAGACCCTGATGGTCGGAAAATCTGCGGCGCTTGCGACGAATGCGCTCCAATTCTTCTTCCCTATTCCGTTCTAATTCTGATTGTGCCATAAATAAGGTTGTCTGTCGGTAGGATATAGAGGGAAGGATTATTCAGTCACCACCACTCCCGAACGAACCTCTACCGTACGCCTCTCCTCAAACTTGTCGATAGCCTGGGCAAAAATCTCTTCTGTACGGTCAATGGTCTTGATGCGGAACTTACCGCTACGGGGATAGAGTTTCTGGCCTCCCTTGGCAAGGGCTTCCTTATCGGTAATCCACTCCTCGGCCTTGTAAGTCTCGCCCTTGGTGCCATCAGCCTGCTCACCATAATAATAGGATATCTGGGAGATCTCCATATCCACGCGGTCGTCTGTTACACGGGCAGATACCTGATAACGGAAACGCGTGCGGTCCAAATAGAGAGGCTTGCTCTTGAAGACCAAATACTCTTCCACACGCGCTACAACAAGCGCGTCATCCTGACCATCAGAAAGCATACGTGTACGCAGCCCCTCGATACCCTTGCCTACAAGGTCGTCAGACACGAATGAGCGGATGCGGGTGAGTATCTCCTGCTGATCCTTGTCAGGCACACGGAACGACTTGCGGAAGATGACCATACCATTCTCCTCAGGTACGCCACCTGCCAAATACTTTGAATCTACATTTGACTTGGCTCCTGCTGCCATAGAGAGCAGAGCGAAAAGCGCTAATAGAACTTTTTTCATATTTATATTTTTAAAATTAATATACTTTACCCTTTGCGACATTCTGCCTTGAACAGTCACACGATGTGCGTGGTGACATACCTCTGCAACTCGTCCTTGTAGGCCTCTCCGATGGGCAGCTGCTCCTGGCCTATGGTCAATACAGACTTGTTGATGCTGGCCACCTTGTTGACCTGTACCAGATAAGAACGGTGGATGCGCATGAACCTGGGATAGGGAAGTTTCTCCTCCAACATCTTCAGACTCATGAGAGTCATCACCGGCTCTCCATCCTCGACGTAGATTTTCAGGTAGTCCTTGACTCCTTCGACATAAAGCAACTTGTCCAGGGAAATCTGCACAAGCTTGTAGTCGCTTTTCACATAGATGAATCCACCCATGGAGTTGAGGTCCTGACGAACATGTATATTCGGCGAGGATGTAGAAGGATTGAACCATGCCAAAGCCTTGTTGACACTCTCGAGAAACTCGTTATAGTTGATGGGCTTCTTCAGATAATCGAGAGCGTTCACCCGAAAGCCTTCCACAGCATATTCGCTGAAGGCGGTTGTAAAGACCACACGAGTGCTGCTGGGCAACATATGACTGAACTGCAGACCATCCAGGTCGGGCATCTGGATATCGAGAAAGACCACATCCACAGGGTCGGATATAAGATCGTGCAAGGCAGACGAAGCACTATCATGCTGCCCCTTGAGGACAAGGAAGGGAGTCTTACGCACGTAACTCTCCAAAAGGGCCCTGGCCAGAGGTTCGTCATCAACGATGGCACATGTAATCTTGTTCATCTTGTTTGAATTGTTAGAATTGAATAATACTCGTTACACTCAGGATTGACACCCGTCTCCCACACGTAACGGCCAGGATAGACCAAATCGAGTCTGCGCTGGACCTGACTAAGCCCAACCCCATGCCCACTCTTGTCGTCATGAGACTTGGGATAATTGCTATTGCGAATCTCGGCATAGATAATCCCTGACTCCTTGGATGCCTGGATGTGGACATGGATATAGCCTTGATTGCCATGGATGCCATGTTTGAAAGCATTCTCAACCAAGGTAACGAGGATATAAGGCGCGATGGGCATCTGTCCACAATCTCCCACATCGACATTGAACTCCACCTTGACCCTTGGAGATATGCGCAGTTGCATGAGTTCGACATAAGAACGAAGAAAGTCTATCTCACGCTCATATTTCACATACGTGTCACTCCCGTGATATAACATGCGACTGAGCAGACGGCTCAGGTTGATGATGGCCTCCTGGGCTTTGGACTGATCCATCATGACCAGAGCATAGATGTTGTTGAGCGTATTGAGCAGGAAATGCGGGCTGATCTGATTCTTCAGACTCTGCAGTTCGGTCTCCGTTTGCCGGAGTTCGGCCTGTTTACGTGCCAGTTCCTCCTTACGGAAGCGGAAGGCCATACGCAACACCACCGAAAGCAAAACCATGAGTGTGTAGACAAGGAAATTGCGGAAAAGGGTAATCCAAGGGGTCAGCTGATTGGGAATCGCCAAACCTATCAGAGTGAGGAATCCCTTCAGTTCAGGCAAAGATTCCTTTCTGCGGATGCTTGGGAAACCATGTTCGTAACAGGAATCCTCTATATTGCAGGAATAGACAATCTCGTCCGAGGATGAGGTGGAGTCCTCAGAAACGTATTTTTCCGGCTCCTCGGTATGAAGAGACAACCCACTGCCCAACTGTTCCATCTGTGTCAGGAAGGATTCCTCGTGGAAGGCACGGGCTGTGCAATCCCATAATACACCACCAAACTGAAAAACAAAAAACAGGACAAGATTGATGAGAGTCAGACGCCAGATGTTGCGGCTCTTGAGCATCTGAGGCACAAGCCACAGATAATTGATATAGAAACCCACCATCAGTATGGCCAGGCTGAAAAGGAATGGTTCCACATGGGAAAGTGTATCCGTAAAGCCGTCTTCCCGCACGAAAAATTTCTGCGGGAAGAAGAAGAACAGCATCCACGTCAACGGGTGGATTGCTATCTCCAATATACGAAAGTTCCTTTCGTTTCTGTCCATCAATACGTATGCGTCGCCTGGCTGTCTCCTACTTTTTATTTCAAACTATATCACGTCATTCTCTTCTGATTCACTCACTCTCGGAAGGGTCACTCATGAATAATTATTCGTATCGGAGTGCCTCGATGGGGTCCATCCGGGCCGCCTTGCGGGCTGGTACGTATCCGAAGAACACGCCGATGAAGGCACAGACACAGAAACTGACTCCAACGCTCCAGAAGGGTACGTTGCTGGGCAGACCGAAGAAGGTGGATGCTATCCAACTGCCTCCGTATCCCAACAGAACTCCCAGTATGGCTCCCGTGAGCGATATCATGATACTCTCGATGAGGAACTGGCTCAGGATGTCCACCCCACGCGCTCCTACCGACATGCGCAGACCTATCTCCTTGGTTCGCTCGGTCACACTCACCAGCATGATGTTCATGATACCTATACCTGCCACCAGCAAGGAAAATGCTGCAGCCACCACCAGGATGATGGTAATGGTGTCCATGGTACTTCCCATCGTCTCCATCATCTCTTGTTGTGACCTGATGGTGAAATCATCCTCGACATCATCCTTTAGTTTATGGTTGCGGCGAATGATCTGGGTAATCTCATCAATAGCCTCCTCACTCAGCTCCTCGCTCAGGGCGCTCATGTTGATGCTGTTGAAATAGGTCTGTGCCGCTATACGCTTCATGACTGTGGTGTAAGGGGCAATGAGCACGTTATCCTGGTCCATTCCCCATGAGTTGTATCCCTTTGACTTGAGTACTCCCACGATACGGAAGGGTATGCTCTTGAATCGGATGGTTTTTCCCACACAAGGTGCATTCTTGTCTCCGAAGAGCTCTTCCACGATGGTACGGCCCACCACACATACTTTGGCACTCTTGCGCACATCCTCTTCGGTGAAACAGTCTCCCTCCTCCACAGACCATAGTTTGATGTCGAGGTATTCGGGCGATTCACCATAGAGGGAAGTGTTGGTATTCTTGGCTCCATAAATGACCTGCCCGCTGCTGGTCACTTCAGGGCTGATGTGTGTGATGAGGGTGGCGTCGGAGATAAGACTCTGATAGTCGGCCATCTTGAGGGTCTGCATGGAACTGGGGTCACGCCTCACTCCTCCCCGTCGGTCTGCTCCCGGACGCAGGGTAAGCAGGTTGGTGCCCATCTTGCTCAGTTCCTCCCTTACACTCTGCTTCGAGCCCTGTCCGATAGCCATCATGATGATGACGGCTGCCACGCCAATGATGATACCGAGCATACTGAGAAAAGAGCGGAACTTATTGCTCAGGATGGCGTTTACGGCCACTTTTAAGAGGTTTTTTATACTCATTATTTTTCTGTTTCTAAATTCATTCGTCAACAGGTCTGGGCAGAGCAGCCAAAGCTGCCTGAGCATCCTGGATGCAGGTATTCACCTTGTCCTCACGTATCTTTCCGTCACGAAGGGTGATGTTTCGGCTACTGTATTGTGCTATCTCGGGGTTGTGAGTGACGAAAATAATGGTACGTCCCTGCCTGTGCAGTTGCTGGAAGAGGACCAGTATCTCGAAACTCGTGCGTGTATCCAGGTTTCCGGTGGCCTCATCAGCCAGGATGACGGCAGGATTGTTGACCAAGGCACGTGCTATGGCCACACGTTGCATCTGTCCGCCAGACATCTGGTTACTTTTGTGGTCCAATCGATCACCCAGTCCCACAGCCTTGAGGGCCTCGATGGCTGCAGAGCGTCTCTGCCGTGCATTGTACCGTTTGTTGTACATAAGGGGCAGTTCCACGTTCTCCACGGCGGTGGTCTTGGGCAAGAGGTTATAGTTCTGGAAGATGAATCCAATCTTCCGGTTGCGCAGAACGGCCCTTTCGGAACGCTTCATGGTACGCACGTAAACACCGTCAAGGATATACTCTCCGCTAGTGGGCGTGTCAAGGCATCCAAGTTGGTTGAGAAGTGTGCTCTTGCCGGATCCTGATGTACCCATGATGGTGACGAACTCTCCCTCGTGGATCTTGAAACTCACGCCACGCAGAGCCTTTACCGTCTCGCTGCCCACACGGAATTCCCTTCTCACGTCCTGCAGCTCTATCACGACTTTGCGGTTGTCCTGCTCCATCACTTCTTAGTGTTTGTGTTCTTCTTGTTGTTTCCCGGGCGAGGCATGAACGGGTTGCTGTTCTGTGCCTGTTCCTGCTCCTCGGGCTGTTCGGCCACAACGTCAGTCAGCACCTTTGTCCCGGACTTCAGTCCGCTGGTAATCTGGGTGAGTATGCCGTTGGTGACTCCCACGCCCACAGATATGGCCTTCAGATTAGTACCGTCCTTGACCCACACCTTGTCCTTGCCTTCCGCATCGGTAATGGTCTCATCGGCATTGAGCATGGCTTCCCGTGGTGTGAATCTCAGGGCTTTGGCAGGCACGGTGAGCACATCCTTCACCTCGAGCGTGTAAATGACCACGTTGGCGGTGAGTCCGGGCTTGAGCTTCAAGTCATTGTTCGGAGCACTGATGACCACCTCGTAGGTCACCACGTTGCTCTCGGTGGTAGCTTGCTGCCTCACCTGTGTTACCTGTCCCTGGAAGACATCATCGGGAAATGCGTCCACGGTGAAGTTCACCCGTTGCCCCTCTTTCACATCACCTATGTCGGCCTCATCCACGTCAGCAATCACGCGCATGTCTGTCAAGTCACGTGCAATCTTGAAGAGTGTGGGTGTGTTGTAACTCGATGCCACGGTCTGTCCCTCTTCCACCTCCTTGCTGAGCACGACTCCGTCAATGGGACTTGTGATGGTAGCATATCCCAGATTGGTTTGTGCTTTCTTGACATTCTCACGCTGCTGTTGGGTTTGCTGCAGTGCCTGTACGAAGGAAAGCCGTGCCTGCTCGTAGTCGTTTGCGCTTATGAGACCTTTGTCGTAGAGCGTCTTGTATCGATCGTGATTGGTCTTCTGGTAGTCGAGGTTGCTCTGTGCGCTCTTGAGCATGGCCTGTGCGCTGTTGAGTTCGCTTATCAGATTGGTACGGTCCAGTTCGGCAATCACTTGTCCGGCCTTTACCACACTGTTGTAATCAACATAGAGTTTGCTGATGATACCGCTCACCTGTGTACCCACATCCACACTGGTGACAGGTTCAATGGTACCTGTAGCGGTCACACTGGTAACGATGTCTTGCCTGACGACCTCGGCTTCAGTGTAAGAAAATCCCATCTTCTTGGAACATGCGGTGATGATGGTGGCGGCGAGCATCAGGCTGATTACTCGTACCGTGTTGTTCAGCATTGGCGTTTTCATATCTTGTGTCAATCTATTAGCTTATTTGAATAATATAATTATATTGAGTTGTCATCAGAGGCTTAGATTTTCCCCTGTATAAAACCTGAGAAGCTGCACGTTGAGCAGTGTGGTGTATTTGCTCTGGAGCAGATCCTGTTCGGCGCTTATCACGTTGTCCCGTCCCTGGAGCACCTCCACGGTATTCTTCAGTCCGTTCTGGAACTGCTCGTTGAGGAGTTCGTAACTGGCCTCCTGACTCTTCACACGGTCCCGTGCTGCCAAAAAGTTCTGCTGGTTGCTCACGGCATTTATCCAATATTGCTCGATGGTGCTGCTCAGCGTGTTCTTCTTGTCCTGCAGGTCAAGGCGACTGTTGGTCTGCTCCAGGCGGGCCGTCTTCACGCTTGAGCGGTTGCGCCGGTTATCGAAGATGGGCACACTCACGGTCACTCCCGCACTCAGGTTGAGATTGTCTTTCATCTGTTTGCCCACATCATTTTTACTGGCGCTGTAATGGCTGTCTCCCAGACTGGCCGAGAGACTCAAAGTAGGATAGAATCCACGCCTGGCTATATCAAGCTGCATGTTGGCAGCATCAATGGCCAGCTCGGCACTCCTGATCTCGGGGCGGCTCTCGAGTGCCCTTGCATAGGCTTCCTGTGCACTGGGTATCATGGCCAGCACCTGCTCATCGGTAGGTATCTGTCCACTCACATCGAACTCAGTGTTGAGATCAAGCTCCAAGAGGGCTTTAAGCTGACGCTTGTAGTTGAGCAGCTGCGTCTGGCTGCTGGCCACGTCATAACGTGCGCTGCTAAGCTGGGCCTCCAGTTGTACCACGTCAGCCTTGGCAATCTGTCCCTGTCGGAACATCTCCTCTCCGCGCTCATACTGGCTCTGCGCAGTCTTAAGGAGTTTCTCGTTCACAGTCACAGCCTCCTTGGTATACATGATCTGCACATAGAGTTGCGCTATCTGCTCCTGGATGGTGAGTTCACTCTGTTCGGTAGTGAGACGTGACACCTCGTTCTGCAGTTTCTGGTACTCCACGTTCTTCAGGCTCACTCCGCCATCCCACACGGTCCACCTGGCATTCAGTCCGTAACTGCCCTGATAAGTGACCTTGCTGCTGGTGTTGGTCACCTGACCGTTCTGCACGATGTTGGTACCCTCCTCAAAAGGCCGGTAGCCCATGCTCTGGCTGGTGGAAAAACTCAGGCTGGGGAAGAGCGCACCCCTGTTCTCCCACAGGGTCACCTCGCCCTTCTCTTCGCTGATGCGGTTCTTCTGAATCTGGATATTGTTCTTCAACGCATGGTCGATGCATTGTTCCAGATTCCAGGCCGTTTGGGCGTCCGATGTCCCGCACATCGTGAGACATAACGCACAACACGTCCAAATTTGTCTTCTAATACTATTCGCCATAAAAACAGAATCTTCTTGTTCGGTGATGTGACCCCATTTGCAACCATGGGTTTAATCTATGCAAATTTATTTTTTTTCCTTGAGATGAGCAATAAGGGCCAGAGGCTTTTAATTATTTTTATAGATTTTTCCTGAATATCTTGCACGAGAACCGGCTATTTGAGCAATCCCGTAACGACAAAAGCACATGAGGAGCAGCCTGATGATTTCGTACATTTGATGTACAGAAGTACGTATATGCTTACATATTCATATTTGGTTCCCAGTCCAACAATACAAGTTCCCTCACAAGAAAAGAGATGAAAAATCTGTGGGGTGCGGGAGCAACCTGTTCTGTCAACAGAAAAGGAAGGGTCACATTCGTCACGGAATACAACGGACAAAACCACGATGTCGTCTGTGCCAATGAGTCAATATACAATTGCAGTGGAAGAACGAAGATAGTAGATGATTGTCTGAAAAACAACATTTATCCACAAGCGGTCATATCATTGGCTCTGCAGTTATTATATAATATTCTCCACCACCAAACATAGGAGCATCCGCACTTCACACATTTCTTACCCAAACATACCATGCTGTATCAAAAAACGCAGTAACTTTGTAAAATGTGACGAAGAGAAGAATCACAAGAAGAAGCGGAACAGGAGATAAAGTGCAACTACAGCACAAGACACCTGCATCTGCTATTACCGGTAAAGAAACGATCCTCTAAGAGGCCAAATAAAGGGGCCTCGGATTGGAACGAGGAACTATAGCAGGATTTTCAAGGACTTATAATATATACGATTATGTTTTCTGGTATCATAGAAGGGATGGCACGAGTGGAAGCCATCAGAACGGAACAGGACAACGTGCATTTCACCCTCTCCTGCCCGTTTGCAGACGAGCTGAAAATTGACCAAAGCGTGGCACACAATGGTGTTTGCCTGACCGTGGTGAACGTGTCAGAGGGGAAATACACGGTAACGGCCATGAGGGAAACACTCAATTGTACCAACCTGGGCGGACTGAAGGTGGGAGGCCTGGTGAACGTGGAGCGAAGCATGATGATGGGAGGTCGCCTTGACGGCCATATCGTGCAGGGACACGTGGACCAGACTGCCGTATGCACTGCCATCGAGGACCAACAAGGAAGCCATCAGATCACCCTCAGATACCCCTGTTGCCAAGAGGCGGTGAGAAAAGGATATTTCTGCGTGGACAAAGGAAGCGTAACGGTCAACGGGGTGAGTCTGACCGTATGCCGGCCCACCAAAGACTCCTTCCAAGTATGCATTATTCCCTACACCTGGGAAAACACCAATTTCCACACCTTTGAGGTAGGAAGCGTGGTGAATATCGAATTCGACATCCTGGGAAAATACCTGGCCCGCATGAACCAGCTGTTATAATCCTTTTCCTCTCGCTCACCCATCAGGAGATAGGGGAAATCGTATAGCTTGATCCGATTTGTATTTGTAAACAAGAGTTCATCCCTGCAGACTGTCGTTGATGGACTCAATATAGTTTAGGAGTTCGTCACGACCCAGACGACTCTCTGAACTGGTAATGAAATATGGAGGCAACTCCTCCCATTGGTCACGGAGCCTCTCCATGTAGGATTTTGCCTGAGCCTGTACCTTGGTCTTGGGCAGTTTGTCAGCTTTGGTGAAAACGACACAGAAGGGGATGGCATTCTCGCCCAGCCATGTCATGAACTCCAAGTCGATGGCCTGGGCCGCATGGCGGATGTCAATCAGGAGGAAGAGGCAACACATCTGCTCACGCTGAAGGATGTATCCATCTATCATGCGCTCAAACTTGTCCTGCTCCTTCTGGCTACGCTTGGCATATCCATAACCGGGGAGGTCCACCAGATACCATTCCCGGTTGATGAGGAAGTGGTTGATGAGTGTTGTCTTGCCTGGTGTGGCCGATGTCTTGGCCAACTTGCCATTGCCGGTGAGCATATTGATAAGGCTCGATTTTCCCACGTTGCTTCGCCCAATGAAGGCATATTCCGGAAGGTTATCCTTGGGACATTGGCTAACCAAAGCACTACTGATGACGTATTCTGCTGACTTTATCTGCATAAGTTGAGTCTATTCTGATGTGATACGATCTGCGTTAAAATCAAAAATTATAGTTGAAGCCCAGGCTAAAATACTCCTTGAACATGATATATCTGTCTTTCTTGTTCTTGAAGTTCCTTGAACTGTCATCTATACGTGGATATACGTTGAGCGATGCATTCATCAGCTTGTTGATGCTGAAATTGAAGTTGTGTTCCCACTCTATACGCGTGAGATGCAGGTTGCTGTACCAGAACACGCGCTGGGACCAGTGTACGGCCTTAAAGACCTGCCACCCCGTGTTGAGCGTGATGTTAGGACCAAAACTGTGCGACGAGTTGTGATTGGGCCGCACACCATAATTGGTCACCAGCAGGTCACGGTCGACATACCTTATATTATAAGCCAGGGGAGCCATGTTAAGCTGTCCGGTGAACTTCTTCTTCTTTCCCCATGCGATATTGTATCGGATACCGGGAGCGATAGTGATGTCAAGCGGCGAAAGGAAATCGGACTGCACCACATCAGAATTCTCACGATAATTGGGAACAAGCTGCGTGGACATGTTGATCTGCCCGGAATAATACAGGTTTTTCACAGCCTGATAACCCCAGTTGGTGGTATATCGGATGGAGTTGGTATTGGGACGGAACACACGACTTTTGTCACTTTTCTTGGTGGTGAATCCCAGCCGGGCGTCCAGAGTATTGTTCCACGTAATCTTCTTCTGATTGTTGAAATTGAAGTTGAGGGTGAGTGTGGCCAGTCCCGTATAGGCATTCTCACCACCTCCTGCCCAATTGTCAGAGAAATGCGACTGTGTGAAATGCAAGGATGTGTTGCCGGTCACTTTCCAGAAATTAGGTCTTCGCGTGACCACCACAACATCGTCATCTATCGTGGGAGTAAGGTTGCCTCCCTGCACCTTGTCCGAAAGGCGGTCGTCGGCCTTCAGCCTGTCAGAGATATCCTCGCGCAAAGTCCCCTGCTGTCTGATGACGGACTCGGTCTGCTCCACAAGCCAAGGCGCCTCGACATACATCCGTGCCAATGCTATGTTGACGGCATATACTCTGCGCAACTGCTCATCTGCAAAATATCTGTCCGAATCGGCACCTGACATCATCTGCCTGAGAACCGAGGAGTATAGCGCAGGGGCAGTGAGCACATGACCATAATAGGCATTGGGCATCACAGAGGGGGCAAGGGCACAGAGCGAATCGTGTTCGGCAGCCAGCCTATGCAGGCGCTGCATATACAAGTCCTTGATGATCATCAAGGTGTCTGGCTTGACCTCCATGACCACCTTGTCCGTCTGCTCATCCTGAGCATGTGCCGCAAAAGGTGCAAAAAAAAACAGAAGCGTAAGCAATTTCTTCATCCTTGGCTGAAATTTTCTGCAAAGATAGACAATTTAGGAGCAGGAAGGAAAGCCTTTTGGCGGATTTTTAGTAATTTTGCAACTTAATTTGGAATTGGTTAACTAAATTCTTATAGACGTGGCTGAGACAAAATACATTTTCGTAACTGGCGGAGTCGTATCCTCGCTTGGCAAGGGTATCATCTCATCTTCCATTGGCAAGTTACTGCAAGCCAGAGGGTACAACATCACAATACAGAAGTTTGACCCATACATAAACATTGACCCTGGAACGCTTAATCCCTATGAACACGGGGAATGCTACGTGACCGTGGACGGACTGGAGACCGATCTGGACCTGGGACACTACGAGCGCTTCACAGGCATTCAGACCACAAAGGCCAACAACATCACCACGGGACGTATCTACAAGAACGTGATAGAAAAGGAGCGTCGCGGTGATTATCTGGGCAAAACCATCCAAGTGGTACCACACATCACCGATGAAATAAAGCGCAACATACAACTGCTGGGACGCGACAAGAAGTTCGACTTTGTCATCACAGAGATAGGAGGCACCATCGGTGACATCGAGAGTGCGCCCTTCCTGGAAGCCATCCGACAACTCCGATGGGAACTCGGCCGCAATGCCGTCAACGTGCATCTCACCTATGTACCCTACCTGCACGCTGCAGGCGAACTGAAGACCAAGCCCACACAGAGCAGCGTAAAGCAACTGCAAAGCCAGGGCATACAGCCCGACATACTGGTGCTGCGAACAGAGCATCACCTGAGCGACGACATGCGCAAGAAGGTGGCCAACTTCTGCAACGTGGAACTGGAATGCGTGATACAGAGCGAAGACATGCCGAGCATCTACGAAGTGCCCGTGGCCATGCAGGACCAAGGACTGGATGCCGCCATCCTGAGAAAACTGGACATACCCGTGGGAGAAAAGCCCCAACTGGGCCCCTGGCGCAATTTCCTGGAGCGCAGACAGAAAGCTACGGAAGTGGTCAACATCGGACTGGTGGGCAAATATGACCTGCAGGATGCCTACAAAAGCATTCTGGAAAGTCTGGCACACGCCGGTACCTACAACGACCATAAGGTGAAGACACACTTTATCAACAGCGAACATATCACCAGGGAGAACGTGGGCGAAAAACTGAGCGGACTGGACGGTGTGGTCATCTGCCCGGGATTCGGACAAAGGGGCATAGAAGGAAAAATCATAGCCACACAATACACACGCGAGCACGACATGCCTACTTTCGGCATCTGTCTGGGCATGCAGATGATGGTCATCGAGTTTGCACGCAACGTGCTCGGATATGCCGATGCCAACAGCCGCGAGATGGATATCAAGACTCCACACAACGTAATAGACATCATGGAGGAGCAGAAGAACATCACCAATATGGGTGGCACCATGCGACTGGGAGCCTACGACTGCCAACTGAAGGAAGGCAGCCGCACATGGGAAGCCTACAGCCATCTGACCTGCGTGAAGGAGCGCCATCGCCACCGCTATGAGTTCAACAATAACTACAAGCAGGAATACGAAGCCAAAGGAATGAAATGTGTGGGCATCAACCCCGAGAGCAACCTGGTGGAAATTGTGGAAATACCCGACATGAAATGGTTTGTCGGTACACAATTCCATCCCGAATACAGCAGTACGGTACTCAAGCCACACCCTCTCTTCATGAGTTTCGTGAAGGCATGCATCGAAAACAAGAAATAACACATCCCAAACAAGGAATATGGATAAGAACACGATTACAGGTTTCGTGCTAATTGCCCTCGTACTGATCGGTTTCAACTGGATCAGCCGCCCCTCGCAGGAGGAACTCAGCGAGATGGCCCGCCAGGACAGCATAGCCGCTGTACAGAAACAACAAGCAGAACAACAAGAGAAAACCGCAAAGGAAAAGGCCGAGCGACAGGCCATCCCCACACAAGATGACAGCACGGCCATCTTCTTTGCCCAAAGAGAAGGACAAGCCGAGGACATCATCCTGAAAAACAATCAGGTAAGGCTCACCCTCTCCACTTTGGGAGGCATGGTGCAGAACGCTGAAATACTGGGCTATAAGAGCCGTAGAAGAGAGGGTGACGTGGAGATTCTCACACCCGCGAATGCACACATGAGGCTATCCCTGGCCGGCAAACAGGAAAACATCATCACCAGCAACTACTATTTCACACCCACAGAACAGACAGACAGCAGTGTGGACATGGTGCTCCAGCAGGACGGAAAGCGGCTCACCATCAGCTACCGTCTGCGGCCTGAGAGCTATATGCTCGACATGGACATCAAGGCCGAAGGCATGGAAGGCTTCTTCGCCCCAAACACCAAAGCCATTTCTGTCAACTGGACAGACCACGTGATGCAGCAGGAAAAGGGATATGACTTCGAAAACCGGTTCAGCAGTCTGACTTACAAGCGCAAAGGTGAAGGAACGAAAAATCTGAAAGAAACATCCGAAGACAGCAAGAAACCCGAGGAAGCCCTGGACTGGATCGCTTTCAAGAACCAGTTCTTCAGTGCAGTTCTCATCGCACAACAGGACTTCACGGCCGCCGATCTGAAGAGCATACCTGAGCAAGACGCCAAAAGCGGATACCTGAAGACCTATGAGGCTCAGGCAGAAACTTACTTCGACCCCACAGGAAAAGAAGCCACACACCTGCAGATGTACCTGGGACCCAACAGATTCCACACCCTGCAGAACCACAACCACCTGTCGTCAGGAAAAGAAGACCTGCAGTTAGAAGAACTGGTGGACCTGGGGTGGCCCATACTCCGTTGGATAAACCGATGGCTCATCCTGAACCTCTTCGACTGGCTCACCTCGTTCGGTCTGCCCATGGGTATCGTGCTCCTACTACTGACCCTGATAGTAAAAGCCCTCGTATATGTACCCACACGCAAAAGCTACATGAGCAGCGCCAAGATGCGTGTACTCAAGCCCCAGATAGACGCACTCTCGGCCAAGTATCCCAAGCCCGAGGATGCCATGAAGAAACAGCAAGAGATGATGCAGATATACAGCCAGTACGGAGTAAGCCCTATGGGAGGATGCCTACCCATGCTCATACAGATGCCCATCTGGATTGCCCTCTTCAATTTCGTACCTAACGCCATCGAACTACGCGGAGAAAGTTTCCTCTGGGCCGACGACCTGAGTGCCTATGACGACGTGCTGCGATGGAGCAAGGACATATGGCTCATAGGTGACCATCTGAGCATATTCTGCCTACTATTCTGCGCTACAAACATCATCAACACCTGGATAAGCATGAGGCAGCAGAAGGACCAGATGAGTGGAGAACAGGCCCAACAGATGAAGACCATGCAATACATGATGCTCATCATGCCGGTCATCTTCTTCTTCATGTTCAACAACTACAGCAGCGGACTTTGCTACTATTACTTCCTGTCCGGACTCACCAGTGTCCTCACCATGTGGTATCTGCGCAAGACTACCGATGACGCCAAACTGCTGGCCAAACTGGAAGCATATAAACAGCAGCATAAGAATGACCCGAAAAAAGCCTCGGGACTGGCCGCACGACTGGAGGCCCTGCAGAAGATGCAGGAAGAACAAGCACGCCGCGCAAGAAAATAAACAACAGATAATCATGAAAATAAAAACTATCATGGCAGCAGCCCTTGCTGGGGCTGCTCTATCCGTTTCGAGCAATATGTCTGCCAACGACCTGATGACACCTGAGACGCTGTGGAACATGAATCGACTGGGCAGTTTTGATGTCTCTCCACAGGGAACAAATATCGTATATACAATAAGTACACCCGATATACAAGCAAATAAAATCCGTACGGCCATTTGCCTGATAAAGACCGACGGAACGGGACGCATACAACTCACACAAGACAAGGAAAGCCAGGTGGAACCTGCCTTTGTGGATAATGGAGAGCGAATAGCCTATCTGCAAGGTGGCAACCTCTGGACCATGAAGTGTGATGGCTCCGACAAGAAACATCTATCACAGGGAGGAGACATTGAGGGATATAAATTCTCACCTGACGGGAAACTTGTAGTCATCATCCGGCAGGTAGAATCTACCACCAGCATAATGGCAAAAGAGAAGGACCTGCCCCTGGCCACAGGGCTGGTAATCAACGACATGAACTACCGCCATTGGGATCAATACGTACAAACCATTCCTCACATCTTCCTGGCATCGGTGGACGAACATGGCTTAGGAGAGATGAAAGACTTGCTCGAGGGTGAACCCTATGAGTGTCCGGTCCTGCCCTTTGGAGGCTCGGAACAATTCTGCTGGAGTCCTGATGGGACACAGATTGCCTACACCAGCCGCAAGAAGACCGGTGTGGACTATGTCACCAGTACCGATACCGATATATATATATATAATGTAAAAACAGGCTTGACCACCAATGTTTGCAAACCAGAGGGCTACGTGGAACCTCAGGCAGATGCCCTGAGAAGTCTGGAAAAGCAATCAAAGAACCAGACAGAAGAAGACATCAACGCCGGATACGATCAGGATCCGATATTCAGCCCCGATGGGAAATGGTTGGCATGGAAAAGTATGGAGCGTGACGGATACGAGAGTGACCGTATGCGCCTGTGCATCCTAGACCTCACGACAGGCAAGAAGAGATACGTGACAGAACAGTTTGAAAGCGGTGTGGATGCCTTCTCGTGGGCCGAAGACAGCAAGACCCTGTATTTCACTGGCGTATGGCAAGCACGTACCATGGTATATCAGACCAATCTGAAGGGTGACGTGGAGGTTCTCACCACAGGCGACTACGATTACGGTACCGTGATTCCCGTACCAGGAAGCAAACAGTTGCTGGCCAACCGCCATAGCATCTCGGCACCCGATGACCTGTATCTGCTGACACCCGTCAAGCGCAAAGGCACCATCATCAAGCAGGTGACATTCGAGAACAGGGAGATACTCTCCTCACTCACCATGGGCGAAGTGAAAGAGCGCTGGGTGAATACCACCGACGGCAAGAAAGAACTCTGCTGGGTGATATATCCTCCACACTTCGACAAGAACAAGAAATATCCCACCCTACTTTTCTGCGAAGGTGGACCACAAAGCCCCGTAAGCCAATTCTGGAGTTACAGATGGAACTTCCAGATTATGGCAGCCAACGGATACATCATCATCGCCCCCAACCGTCACGGACTGCCTGGCTTCGGGATGGAATGGTTGGAACAAATCAGTGGAGACTATAGCGGCCAATGTATGCAGGACTATCTGTCGGCCATAGACGACATCTGCCAGGAGAGTTATGTCGACAAGGACCGTCTGGGCTGCGTGGGCGCAAGTTTCGGCGGATACAGCGTGTACTGGCTGGCCGGTCATCATGATAAACGCTTCAAGGCCTTTATAGCTCACGACGGCATCTTCAACACCACTCAACAATACTATGAGACGGAGGAGATGTGGTTCCCCAACTGGGACCTGGGAGGCACTCCCGACCGCAATCCCAACGCAAAAGCCTTTGCCGAGAGTCCCCATCTGTATGTCGACAAATGGGACACCCCCATACTATGCATCCATGGCGAGAAGGACTATCGCATACTGCATAGCCAAGGACAAAGTGCATTCAGCGCAGCACGCATGCACGGCATACCAGCCCAACTGCTGCTCTACCCCGACGAGAACCATTGGGTACTGAAACCTCAGAACGGCATTCTGTGGCAACGTACCTATTTCCGCTGGCTGGACCGCTGGCTGAAGGCTGACGCTCAGAAGTAATCACACATAAAGATAAATCCAATGAATCAGATTGCGAAAGCAAAACTCAGCGACAACGCAGCCACACGATGGCTCGCACTCATCATAGTGAGTGCCACGATGATGTTCGCCTATTTCTTCACCGATGTGATGTCTCCCTTGGAGGCCATGCTAAGTGAAAGTCTGGGCTGGAACGGAAATGAATACGGGTTCTTCTCGGGAGCATATGGTCTCATCAATGTATTCCTGCTCATGTTGTTTTTTGGCGGTATCATTCTTGACCGCATGGGAATACGCTTCACAGGCTTGCTCAGTTGCATACTCATGCTCGTAGGAGCTGTAATCAAATGGTATGCCGTAAGTCATGTGGATACCAGTTCGGTGGTGGAAGGTTTCCACATGGACCTGCTCATCGTACAGATTGACAATCCACACACAAGCAACCTCCTGGCTGCCCTGGGCTTCAGCATCTTCGGCGTAGGTGCCGAGACAGCCGGCATTACCGTGAGCAAGGTCATCACCAAGTGGTTTACCGGTCACGAGCTGGCTCTGGCCATGGGACTTCAGGTGGCCACGGCCCGTTTCGGAACGGCAGCCGCCCTTTTCTTCTCCCTCCCTATCGCACAACGTTGGGGAGGTGTGCCCACCAGCATCGCCCTGGGATGTGTGCTACTCTGCATAGCTCTGGTGGCCTATGTGGGCTACTGCTTCATGGACAAAAAACTGGATGAGAGCATCAAGGCATGTGCCGGGACATCTGACGGAGACGACAACGCGGAGGACGAGCAGTTCCACCTGAGTGATTTGGGAGCCATCTTCTCCAATCCCGGTTTCTGGATCATCTGTCTGCTCTGCCTCATGTTCTACGGAGGCGTGTTCCCCTTCCTGAAATTCGCCACCAAACTGATGATTGACAAGTACGGAGTATCTGCCGAATGGGCAGGAAGTATCCCCGGCATGTTGCCATTCGGCACCATCATCCTGACACCTGTCTTCGGAGGCATCTATGACAGAAAGGGACATGGCGTGGTGCTGATGATTCTGGGCAGCGTGTTACTTACTCTGGTCCACATTCTCTTTGCCCTACCCATGCTGGACGGCTGGTGGATGGCCATCGCATGTATGGTACTCCTGGGCATTGCCTTTTCGCTGGTACCCAGCGCCATGTGGCCCTCCGTGCCCAAAATTATCCCCATGAAACAGTTGGGCAGTGCTTTTGCCATCATCTTCTTCATTCAGAACATCGGCCTGAGCCTTATCCCCATGGGCATCGGGCGTGTCAACCAAATGAACACGTCAGCAGATGGCGTGACCGACTATACCCACACGATGCTCGTCTTTGCCTTCTTCGGACTGCTCTCCATCCTGCTGGCGCTGGAACTGCTCCATCTGGACAGGAAGAAGCATTACGGACTGGAGGAGAAAAACTGCAAGTAACCACGTCTGATTGAGTTTCAGACAAACAATGGTAGAGTTTCAGACAAACAGAATCAACGATGCCCCACATCCCGGACTTGAGAAGGGATAGGGGCATCGCCCTGTTTAAGTGGCCTAAAGAGTTTTTTTTTACTTTGTAATAGGATTGTTGCAACAATGTTTATGTCACTTTATCATTATTTATTACTTTTGTAGCGAGATTTTATTTCATACAATTAACGTCAAACAATCAGTTTATGCAGAAAAGATTGCTTTTTCTTCTTGCTTTGCTGATGACAGCGATGTCATCAGCTATGGCACAAGTGACCACCTCGAGCTTGTCAGGCACGGTGGTTGCAGATGGCGAGGAGGTAATTGGTGCCACTGTAGATGTGGTACACAAGCCCTCGGGCACACATTACCGGGCTGTAACCAACGAAAAAGGTGTCTACACCATCAATGGTATGCGTGTGGGCGGCCCTTATGAAGTGACCGTAAGGTGTATCGGCTTTACCGACCGAACGGTTGAGGGTATCAACCTGCAGTTGGGTGAGACCTACAACCTGAAGACCAACCTCAGCGAAACCGTGAAAGAGATGCAGGAGGTAATGGTATCAGCCAAAGGTTCGAAGTTCAGCTACGAGCAGACTGGTGCAAGCACGAACATCTCCAATGAGCAAATGCTGGCCATGCCAACCGTGAGCAGGAACGTGACAGACTTCACACGCCTCTCGCCCTATGGAGGTAACGGCATGACTTTCCAGGGAAGCGACGGCCGTACAGCCAACTTCACCGTTGACGGAGCCAACTTCAACAACAACTTCGGTCTGAGCAGCGCACTCCCCGGTGGAGGAAATCCCATCTCCATGGAAGCCATCGAGGAGCTGCAGGTGGTCATCTCGCCCTTCGACGTACGCCAGACAGGCTTCATCGGAGGTGCGCTCAATGCCATTACCAAGAGCGGAACAAACACCTTCAAGGGCCAGGCCTACATCTATCATCAGAACGAGAACATGCGCGGTGATGCCGTGGAGAGCGAATTCATCTCAGGCTCCCGAGACAAGGACCGCACCACCACATATGGATTCTCGCTGGGTGGCCCCATCATCAAGAACAAGCTTTTCTTCTTTGTCAATGGAGAACTGGTAAAGAGCCCCGGCACAGGTACATACTGGAGAGCATCAGAGGATGGTGTGGGTGATGCCGATGCATACAAGTCCTACACCACCGTCAGCGACATGCAACGCGTACAGGATTTCGTGGCACAGAAGTACGGATACAATACCGGTTCGTACACCCATTTCCCTTCTGACGCCGACACCAAGAAACTGCTGGCCAAGATAACCTGGAACATCGACAGCAAGAACCGCCTGGATGTACGTTACAACTATACCACCAATTCGTCATGGGTGATGCCCAATGCCAGCTCGATGGATGGCGGAACACGCTCCGCATACAGCCGCGTCGGCCTTTACTCCATGGCATTTGCCAACTCGATGTATAGTCTGGAGAAGAACGTACACTCATTCTCCGTTGACCTGAACACACGCATCAATAACAAACTGTCCAACCAGATGCTGGCCACCTTCTCCAAGATTGACGATGTGCGAGGCAGCAACTCCTCGGAGTTCCCCTTCATTGACATCCAGGATGGCACAGGCACCAACACCCAGTACATGTCTCTGGGATACGAGTTGTTCACCTACAACAATGCCGTGCACAACAACATCTTCAACATCAAGGACGAACTCATCTATTCCGTAGGCCGTCACAAGATCACCGGCGGAGTATCCTATGAGTACCAGATGGCTGACAACCAGTACATGCGCAACGGTACAGGCTATTACCGCTACAGCAGTGTGGACGACTTCATCAATGGGGCTGCTCCCGAAGTGGTATGCCTCACCTATGGCTACGGAGGCGAGAAGGAACCCGCAGCAAGGGTAACCTTCAACAAGGCCGGCATCTATGCACAGGATGAATGGAATGCCACACAGAAGTTCAAGCTGACCTACGGTCTGCGCCTGGACGGACTCTTCTTCGTAAACAGTGATCTGATGACCAACAAGGCCATCTACGACCTAGACTACAACGGACGCCATATCGACACAGGCAAATGGCCCAAAACCCAGATCACCGCATCACCACGCATCGGCTTCAACTGGGATATCCTGGGCAACAAGACCATGAAGCTACGTGGAGGTACAGGCCTCTTTGCTGGCCGTCTGCCTTTGGTATTCTTCACCAACATGCCCACCAACTCAGGCATGGTACAGTATCAGGCACAGATCAACAGCAAGAATGCTGAAGAACGCGGATTCACCATGAGCGAGTTTGCCGGCGGACTGGTGACAGACCAGAATGGGCGTCCCACCATCGCAGCGCTGAAGGACAAGCTCATCGGACTGGGTTATCCCGAGAATATCACCCCCGAGGAGGGCACGGTACCCTCAAGCATATCAGCGGTAGACCGCAATTTCAAGATGCCCCAGGTGTGGAAGACTTCGCTGGCCATCGACTATCAGCTGCCCGTCAGCTTCCCCTTCACCGTCACAGCAGAGGGAATCGTCAACAAGGTCATCAATGATGTCACCATCTCCGACTGGAGCATGACCGACACCAAGGGATACACCCGCTGGAACGGAGCCGACAACAGGCCTATCTACCCCGAGACATTCCGCACGCCAGGCACCAAACAGGCATTCGTGCTGGAGAACACCCACAAGGGGTACGGATGGAGTGCCAACCTGACCGTGAAGATGCGTCCATGGGACTTCATGAGCCTCATGGCATCCTACACACACAGCGTGAAGAAGGAACTGACGAGCATGCCCGGATCGAACGCCGAGTCTGCCTTCACCTATGTTCCTACCATCAGCGGTCCCAACAACATCAATCTGCACAATGCCATCAACACCACACCCGATCGCTTCATAGCATCAATCACCGGTCATGACAGGAGTAACAACCACTACAGCCTCATCTACGAGACCTGGAGAGGCGGCTACAACTACTCCTACATGCTGCAGAATGACATGAACGGCGACGGCTATGCCTACGACGCTCTCTATATCCCCACCGACAAGCAGGTGCAGGACGGCCAGTTCCGCTTTGCCAGCGAGGATGACAAGAACCGCTTCATGGACTACGTGCATGGCAACAGCTACCTGAAGAACCATCAGGGCGAATATGCCGAGGCATACAGCGTGTACAGCCCCTGGGTACATCGTGTGGACATCAGCTACAAGCATGACTTCAAGGTCAAGGCACGCAAGAGCATGAACACCCTGCAGCTGGGCTTCGACCTGAAGAACCTGCTCAACCTCTTCAACTCCAGCTGGGGCGTGAGCAAGTATATGAACAGCAAGCTCAACGAGGGCCGCATCCTGAAGTATGAGTGCACCGATGCCGAAGGATATCCCGTGTTCTCCACCCCCGCCGCTGTCAGCAAGGACATCAAGACCTTTGTGCCCAACCACAGCGTAGGACAATGCTGGTACATGTCCATCGGCGTGAAGTACATGTTCAACTGATGCACATAAGGACAGATTGAGTAACAAGTCAAACAATTAGAGATATTAGACATGAAACTGAGACATATATTAGGCATGTGCCTGACGGCTCTGATGGCTACAGCATGCTCCGAAAACGAGGTGATTGGCCTGATGGACGAGGTCAAGCTAAGCAGCAGCTACGTCGCTATCCATATGGATGGCGGTGATGCCACCGTCACGGTGGAAGCGAAGAGCGACTGGAAGATAGACGAGATCATTACCAAGATCACCACCAACAAAGACGGGAGCGTGGACACGACATGGTCCGTGACACCCGACTGGCTGACCATATCCCCATCGGAGGGCTCTGCCGGGAAGACCACCGTCACCATTCACGCAGACAAGACCGAATATGGCAGGGAGGCAGAACTGCACATCCTCTGCAGCAATAAGGTGCAGTACCTCACCGTGCGCCAGGGAAGCATGGAGGCATCGGAAGCCACCTGTGCAGAGGTCAATGCCGGCGCCGACGGCAAGACCTTCCGCGTGAAAGGTACGGTCACCTCCATCGCGAACACCACCTATGGCAACTGGTACCTCGAGGACAAGACCGGCAGCGTGTATATATACGGCACCCTGGATGCGGAAGGAAAGACCAAGAACTTCACAAGCCTCGGCATCGAAGTGGGCGACGTGGTCACTGTAGAGGGACCCAAGAAGACTTACAGCGGCATCGTGGAGCTGGTGGATGTCACCGTGCTCAACATAGAGAAGTGGATGGCCAAGCTCATTGGCGAGGACATCACCCAAGGCAAGGCCGGAGGAAACTTCGAGGTGAGGATCGCCTACAAGGGTAAGGGCTGCATGGTGACCATCCCCGAGGAATACAAGGACTGGATCACATACGACAGCATGGACTACCTCCCAGGCATCCCCTCCAAGCTGGAGCAGAACCCCGCCGACACGGCCGTGGTACACTTCCGTTGCGCAGAGAATACGGGTGATGCCCGCGAGGCTACGCTCAA
>JBJEKL010000165.1:0-1910 GCA_051878615.1 Bacteroidaceae bacterium
ACCTCTCGCATAAAAGGTCTGTGGCAAAGGTGTCGTATCTGAAAATGGCTGCACTATATGGAGCAAACGGTGCAGGCAAGTCTAACTTGGTGAAATCCATTCATTTGCTTAAATCTGTTGTAATGAACGGCTGTTTGCCCTCGTATGTAGGCGAATTGAAATACAGGTTGGACAAGACTTGCAAGGAAAAGCCTTCGTCTGTTGCCATTGAATTTGTGGCTAATGGGGTGATATATTATTATACCATAACGTTCGACGAAACAGGTGTGTGGTATGAACTCTTGTCGGAAACATTGCCCAGCGGTGATGACCGGAGGATATTTGAAAGAGAATACCAAGAGGGAAAAGAATGTGTCTGTTTCCACGATGGGTTTTCCGACGAGCCTAAGAACAGATTGTTTGTGGAGGTGCTGGAAGAAAAGTTTCTCGGCAGGAAGGATGTACTGCTGAGCATGCTTCAGGAGAAATACGGAAAGGATTTTCCTGATACGGCTGTGGCATACGGCTGGTTTGCCGACACGCTGAATGTTGTCAACGCATCGGAAACGACGGGGCCTCTTGCCCATGTCTTCGCGAAAGAGAACGATGTGCTTAGGCTGGGCAACGACATGGTGAAGAGGCTGTCCGTGGGAGTGAACGGCATACATGTAAGCAGATATGAGATAGAGCAGACAGACAAGACTCAGCGAGTGTATGAACGGTTAGAAAAAGACCCTACTACAATAATGGATATCTTCAACCCACATACGGGTGAAAGGACAAGTTTCGTTAAAGAGGGCGAAAAGGTAATGGCTGAGACAATACGCACCACACATACAGACATGGACAATAATGATGTGCCTTTCAATTTCGGAATGGAGTCAGACGGCACACAGAGACTTGTGGATTATGTGCCGATGCTCAATGGAGTGATGAGAGGCAGAAAGGTGTTCGTCATTGACGAGATAGAGCGAAGCATTCACCCGTCCGTTGTGAAAGAGCTTGTAAGGCTGCTGTCGAATGACTGCGAGATGGACGGTCAGATAGTGTTTACCACCCATGAGACTTGCCTGCTCGACCAGGATATTCTGAGAACCGACGAGATATGGTTCGCACAGAAGGACAAGTCGGGAAGTACCGACCTGTACTCGCTTAGCGACTACAACGTGCATGCCACGGCGAATGTCGAGAATGGATATCTGAACGGAAGGTACGGGGCTATCCCATTCCTTGATGACCTTAAAACACTGCACTGGAATGGCTGAGGGAAAGACCAGATACCTGATAAGACCTAAACGGTATGAACGGCAGGAGCCTTCACGCGACTCGCGAAAGATATACATCTATTGCGAGGGCAACAGGCGTGAATATGACTATTTCAGGTTTTTCCGTGGACTTTCGTCCAATGTGAATATCATCGCAATACCAAGCAAGAACGGCAAGACTGACCCTAAGAAGCTGATGGAGGCTGCTTTCGTGGACTTCTTCGGTTCAGATGAAAAGAATGCCACCTTCACATTGGACGTGAAGCAGAAGGACATGGTGTGGTTTGCAATTGATACTGACGAATGGGGGAGCAAAATTGGCGAGCTGCGAGACTTTTGCATGTTGAGAAATAAGGATGCGGAGAGTGATGTTTGGAATGTTGCCCAAAGCAATCCTTGCTTTGAGATATGGCTGTATTACCACTTCTTCAGCAACAAGCCAGCCAAGGAGTCAGTGGGCGAATTCTCATCATTGAAGAATTTTGTCGATATGATGATTCCTGGCGGATTTGATAGCAGGAAGCATCCTGCACTTTTAGGGGCTGCTGTCAGCAATGCCGCTGCAAATTACAAAGAACAGGATGGAATGCCTGATTTATTTTCAACAGAGGTTTTCAAGCTTGGTCAAGAGATATTGCCATTTGTGCTTGATGTTCTTTAGATTGA
>JBJEKL010000166.1:0-7285 GCA_051878615.1 Bacteroidaceae bacterium
CCTCTGGCAGCATGCTGTCACGTACATTACCGATCTCGGCAGGATAAGCAAAGAGTTGCTCACCTCGAACGAACGACGCATCACCATAGGAGAAGGTTCTTGGAATCAAAGTATATGGTACCTGGCCGTGCAGATCAACCCGGATAGCTGTTTCGTGAAGGATTTTTCCTCACATCCATTGTTCCGGGGACTGGACATACGCACCTCCGGCCGATCAAAATATATCACCATGAAAGGAAATGCATGGACTGAGGATCACAACTGCACCTTCTTCAACATTCCATATAAACTGACAGGCAAAGGAAATAAAGATTCCCGCTGCTATGAAATGCTGACACAACAATACGGCATCCATCCTTTGGCCGTATGGGATTCTCAGATCGACTGGTTGTCACAACTCAACATATGGGAAGCACGCCAAGGAAATACTGATTATAAGGGGTCCATCCTTTGTATAGGCAACGGAGGGTGCGAGTTCTCATATAAGAACCCTGACGGGACTCCCGACAAAAGCGCCTTTCCAAAAAATAACCCTTTCCAGTCAAACATCCTCCGCATGGCAAAGAATGCTATCAACTATCTGTTAGCAGATGTTCCCTACGAGGCTCCTACATTACTCGATACTGAGCAAGCAGGTGTTTACAGCGAGCCCATGCGTCCACAAATTCACTTCACCCCCAAAAAGAACTGGATGAACGACCCGAATGGAATGGTATATGCCGACGGAGTGTGGCATCTATATTACCAATACAATCCTGCCGGACAGGACTGGGGAAACATCTCATGGGGGCATGCCACGTCAACCGACCTTTTCCATTGGAAGGAACAACCTATTGCCATCAGTCCTGACCATTTAGGGCTGGTGTTCTCGGGCTCTGCTGTGGTGGACAAGAACAATACTGCAGGATTCGGTGAGAATGCCATCGTGGCCATGTACACTTCCCATGGCGACTATGAGCAGCAATGCATTGCCTATAGTAACGATGGAGGATTCACCTTTACCAAATATTCCGGAAATCCGGTTATCACGAACGTCAGTCGTCCGGACTTCCGAGATCCCAAAGTGGTATGGGACGAGGAATCTCAAGCATGGTATTGCGTATTGGCCCTTGGAGGAGAGCATACAGTACAAATCTATCGTTCTACAAACCTCAAGACATGGACATTCAAAAGTACATTTGCCGCGCCAAACTATGCTCCTGGATGCAATCGTGGAGTATGGGAATGCCCTGAACTCTACCCCATACAATACAAGGGAAAGCGCAAATGGCTACTGGCTGTAAATGTCAGCAATGGAGGTCCTGTGTTAGGTTCAGGAACGATGTACTTCGTGGGTGATTTCGCTGACGGACATTTCACCCCAGACCGATATGAATATCCTCTGTGGGTAGACCACGGACTGGATAACTATGCGGGAGTGACCTGGAGCAACACAGGCGACAGACACATCTTCATCGGCTGGATGAATAATCAGGCATATGGTGGCTATCCTGTCTACCCTTGGCGATGCTGCATGACCCTCCCGCGCGAACTGGCTTTGGTGGAGTATGAGAACAGACCACTACTCACCTCTGTAATCGTGCCGGAGATAGAAAATATTGCCGAAGAATGGAACATCCCTTCCACCACATCTTTCTTTATAAACAAAGAAAAAGAAAAACTTCCCGATGCGTATCAACTCAACATAAACATCGACACCTCCAAAGACTATGACATCGTACTGGGAAATGAGGCTGACCAAGAATACATCATCCATTATGTGGCCGCCAACAAGGAACTGATAATCGACCGTGGAGCAAATAGTGGCCAGACAGAGTTCCATGCCAACTTTGCCATCCCCACTATACGATCGTCTGTGTACACCGACAAGCCACAGACTACACTATGTATCTACGTAGACCAGTCAAACGTGGAAATTACGACAGAAGATGGTTCGGTAGTGATGTCCACCTTGGTCTTCCCTTCTACAATATATAACCGTTGCTCTGTAAAGGGAACTTCTGACAGTATTAAATATCGTCTGCTGAAAAGTGTTTGGAAATAAGTACTTTAATACAAAAATAAAGAACAGAGCTATATTAGCAAATCATGAGAGTTATGAGAAAACCATTATCCATTACAGTTTTATTGTTGTCGAGCATCGTACAATGTATGTTTGCTTTGGATGTAAGCCATCTTAAGACCCAGGCTTACCGGAACCCTATTGGTATAGATGTAAGTACCCCAGCCTTCAGTTGGGTTATTACGTCGGAAGAACGTGGAGTCATACAGGAATCCTATAGTATTAGGGTTGCTACCGACAGAGATTTTCATGATATAGTCTGGCAATCAGGACAAGTCACCTCCCAAACATCCGTAGATGTATTGGCGAAGGGATTCAGCACCCGTCCACGCACAAGATATTATTGGCAGGTGACCGTTACCGACAACAAAGGCAACACAGCCACAAGTTCTGAGAGAGCCTATTTTGAAACAGGTCTCGGCAACGAGTCGGAATGGGGCAATGCCAAGTGGATAAAGACTGGAACAGGATCCGCTGGAGGAAATCCCGACGGCACCCCCATTACAGACTATGAGGTGGAAGTGAAGTTTGAGATTAAAGCACTTGCAGCAGGTCTAATCTTTGCAGCCAGTGACCACAACAATTATTATATGTGGCAGATCAACACCCTCACGGGATCACCTCGATTCCGCCCACACAAATGGACAAATGGTGGTGCTGCCTGCCTATCGGAGAATGCTCTCGGAGTAAATCTTGGCAATAACGAAGTCCATACCCTCCGTATAGAAATACGCAATGCACAGACCGCCACCACCTATGTGGACGGAACGAAGGTGGATACTCGTACCGGCAACTTCTCATTCGGTGATTTCGGTTTCCGTGAGGACTATGACCAAGGAAACATCGCTGAAGAAGCCTATTTTGACGATTTTGTCGTAACATCGGATGGAAAAATCCTATACGAGGAGAAATTTGAGGACACAGACCTCAAGATGTTCTCAGGTGGAAGTCTTGAGGACGGCCGTCTGCACGTGAAAGGTCCGGGCAGTTACTGTTGGCAACAGGAAGTGGGCGAACGAGTACATTACGACATTGAGGCAGATATGACCCTGATCAACGACAACGCATCCATCTGCTTTTCTGCCACAGGGTCGGATACCTATCTGATGTGGGCAATCAACACCTTCGGTCTGTCGAATCCTGCTGTTCGTCGCCATTCCTATGTCAATGGGAATCTCACTTACGATGACACGTCCATCCCTTTTACCAATGAGGAGATACTGGGAACCCCCCACCACATACGTATTTCTTGTCAGACGCCCTACATTCGCACCTATCTTGACGGGACACTTGTGGACACGTATACCGACACAAAAGGTATATTGGCTATGGGTGACGTAGGATTCCGCGTGAGCGCCACAGGAAACGAACGTGAAAAAGCCTATTTCGATAATCTCAAAATAACTGTTTATGATGAAGAAGGAAAAGGAACGACAGCATTAAGCGAAGATTTTGAGAATGCCACAACGATATTTGACGAGGCTGATGTCAGATCATACAACGGAAGCAGGCAACTCTACATGGAATCACCAGCAGGTACAGCCAAACGTATCATGCAGAGCGAAGGAAGCAGTATGCCAGGAGCTCCTATCATGCGAAAAGATTTTACAGCACGTGAACAAGTAGTCAAGGCACGTCTGTATGCTACAGGATTAGGCGTATACAACGTGTATATCAATGGTCACAGAGTTGGGATTACATATGATGACGGTACCACCGAACAAGACGAGTTAAAACCAGGTTTTACAGAATTCCACAAAACCGTGTTTTATACCACACATGACGTAACAGCACTTGTACACCAGGGTGATAATGCCGTAGGTGCGGAACTCACAAGCGGATGGTGGAGCGGAAACATCGCCCATGGCATGTATGGAAGCAAGCCCCTAGCTTTCAAGGGCAAGCTTATACTTACCTATGCCAATGGATCAGAAGAAATAATCGACACCGACACTTCATGGAGATGTAGTACCTCAGGACCTGTACGTAGTGGAGACATATACAACGGAGAAACTTACGACGCACGTCTCGAAAGCAATTGGTCTTGCCCGGGCTACGATGCCAGCCAATGGCAAACAACAGCTGTCAGCAACGATTTCAAGGGTACCATACGCGCATTTGAAGGCCCTGCCGTCAAGGCTGTTCCTTCCCTTGCACGTCATCCCAAGACCATCACCATATACGAGGGAGCCACAAGTGACAACAGCAGTTTTGGCTCTGTGAACGTGATATCTGAAACGACAGGAGTCTCCTCACTCTCTTTGAAGGCAGGTCAAACAGCAGTCATCGACCTTGCACAAAATGCAGCAGGCTGGATCTCCTTCAAGGTCAAAGGTGCACGAGGCACACGACTCAGAGTACGTTTCGCTGAAATGCTGAACACCTCTGGCAATAGTTCAAGAGGCGACGACGGACCTAAGGGATCTGTTTACACCGCCAACCTTCGAGGAGCCGCAGCAACAGTCAAATACACCCTCAAAGGAGACCCAGAGGGAGAATGCTACCACCCCACCACCAGTTTCTTCGGCTTCCGATATATGGAGATTGTCTCAACGGATGACATAGAACTCACAGATGTGGTTGGAGAGACCGTAACTTCTGCGATGGACGAGTTCTCAACATTCAGCACCTCCCATCCCGACGTGAACCAGCTCTACAGCAACGTGATGTGGGGACAGAGAAGTAATTTCCTAAGTGTTCCCACCGATTGTCCCCAACGAGACGAGCGTCAGGGATGGACTGCTGACACACAAGTATTCTCTATGGCCGGTCTGTATAACGCCGACACACGCACCTTCTACGAGAAATGGATGCGCGACATGCGTGACTCGCAACGTTCCGACGGTGCCTTCCCACACATCGCTCCATATGCATGGGGCGTAGGATTCGGAGCTGCAGCATGGGCTGATGCCGGAGTCATTCTACCCTGGAAAGTATATCTTATGACCGGTGACAGACAGATTATCGAGGACAACTGGGAAGCCATGGAGAAATACATGGCATATCTGGCCACAAAAGGCGACGGCACATACATGTACAACGGAGGGGGAACAGATTACGGAGACTGGGTATCCTATGTCGCAACGGACTCGCGCTATTGCAGCGTCTGCTATTATGCCTATGATGCCCAATTGATGGCCAAGATGGCTAAGGTGCTGTCCACGGCCGAAGGAGACACGTACTCGGAGAAAGCAAAGGAGTATGAAGAACTGTTCGAAGCTATCAAGGCAGAATGGCAGAAGCGCTATACAACCAGCAGTACAGGATTGCCCAACATCAAGACACAATGCGCCTACCTGATGGCCCTGAAATACAATCTGCTCAAGGATTCCGCAGCACAGAAGAGAACTGTCCAAGCACTCCGTTCTGCCATTGTCAACAACGGATACAAGCTCAACACAGGATTTCTCGGAACTGCAATACTCAACCAGACGCTTACTGAGGTGGGACTCAATGATGAGGCCTATACCCTGCTGCTTCAACGCAACGATCCCTCATGGTTATACAGCATCGACCAAGGTGCGACCACCATCTGGGAAAGATGGAATTCCTATACGGTGGCTAACGGCTACGGTCCCGTCAGCATGAACTCATTCAACCATTACGCTTATGGCATCGTGGCAGAGTGGATGTACCGCCACATGGCAGGCATAGTACCCGATGAGACAAATGCAGGATTCCGGCACTTCATACTTGCTCCTAATCCAGACCGTCGCAAGACTCTGCTCTATGCACAAAAGCGCATCACTTCGGCAGAAGCCAACCATTGGAGTCCTATGGGCGCTATCAAGGCCGCATGGCAATGTGACGGAGGAAATGAGATGAAATACGAGGTTACCGTGCCGGCAAACAGTACAGCGACACTATATATCCCTGTAGCAGACGGACTTTCCCTGATGGAAGGCGGAAAGGCTGTAAGTGAAGGTGTAGAAGGCATCCAGTACCTTGGAATCGAGGATGGAAAAGCCGTTTGCCTGCTTGGCTCCGGCAGCTATTCCTTTACAGTGGGAATAGATACAGGATTAGGGGCGATAGAAAACGACAATTTGCAGGAAGCAAGCAAAATATACAACATAAGCGGAATATATATGGGCGAAGAACTGGAGCCTCTGCCACACGGAATCTACCTGCATGACGGAAAGAAGACAGCAAAATGAAGAGAGAAGCATCATTGCTGGCCACAATACCCCTGCCATCATCACACACCGGCATAGGCGTGTTCACATGATACGTAATTGATTCATACAGGTCCTGTACGGATTCCTCAAATAACCACGACGCGGAAAATGTCTTTCTGACAGATTCCGCGTCTGTTTTTATCAGGACATTCAAGATATGGTCTCCCGACTCTTATCTTCATCCTTATGAAGCTCGGCATTACTTATTTCCATGAACGAAACAAATAAAACAGAATGGAAACTGTGGATAGCAGAGATATAACAAAGTGTTAATTTAACTGAGTCAGAATAGGAAAAATACAGTAAATTTGCATATCATAATCAGAATACATAAAAATGAAACAAACCATTACCCGCAGACTGTACTCTATTATTATCTGTGCAATCTTCGTCACCTTGGTATTTGCCAAAGGCGAGATTAAACAAGTACCATTTACGGACGTACAAATCACTGACCTGTTCTGGAAGCAACGGCTTGATGTAATGCGCAGGACTACCATCCGATACGCCTTCCAGAAATGCGCCGATGCAGGACAGTTGAGAAATTTTGAGTACGCAGGCAGGATTGTAAGCGGAGAAGCCCAAGTAGGTGATCTCACGTTCCAGTCAGGAAATCCGTATGACGATGCCGAGGTATACAAAGTTCTTGAAGGAGCATCCTATCTGCTCACCGTACAGAAGGATGCCGAACTGGAAAAATACTGTGATGGCGTAGTAGACCTGATATGCTCTGCTCAGGAACCCGACGGATATCTGCAGACCAACTTTACCATCCACAATCCACTCCACCCTTGGTACGAAGGCGAGAAATGGAAGATGGACTGGAACCTTTCCCACGAGACATTCAATGTGGGCGAACTAGTGGAAGCTGCCATCGCATACTATCAGGCTACAGGTAAAGACAAACTCCTGAATTGCGCCATGCGTGCCGCAGACAACATGCTCTCGGTTTTCAACGAGGACGGCATACACATGGCTCCCGGACATGCCGTAGTGGAAATGGCTCTAGTGAGACTCTACGAACTCACAGGCGAAGAGCGGTATC
>JBJEKL010000167.1:0-7222 GCA_051878615.1 Bacteroidaceae bacterium
GTGTTAATTTGTTGATTATTAGAAAGAAAACAACCTTTTAAGGGACGACTAAATACGTAAACATGCCAAATACTTTTTAGAGATCTAATGACCGATATGGGTCCATATCTGCGTGTGTCCAAGTTTTTATGCCGATGGGACGGGAATTTTGTGCCCGCGAGCCAGGATTTTTTGTAATTTTGCGTGGGAAAAGCAGAACGTTATGAGAATCGGATTTGACAACGAGAAATATCAACGCATACAATCAGAGCATATCAAGGAGCGTATCTCACGTTTCGACGGTAAGCTTTACCTGGAGTTGGGTGGCAAACTCTTTGACGACCATCATGCCAGCCGTGTCCTGCCTGGGTTCCTGCCCGACAGTAAGTTGCGCATGTTCCAGAAGTTGAGTGACAGCATCGAAATCGTGATTGTCATCAGCGCAACAGATATTGAGAAGAACAAGACCCGTGCCGACCTGGGCATTACCTATGACGAGGACGTGTTGCGATTGCGCGGGGAATTCCAGAAGCGTGGCTTCATGGTGGGTTCTGTCGTGATTACGCATTACAACGGGCAACCTGCCGCTTCGGCCTTTCGCCAAAGGCTTGGGCGTGATGGCATCAGGACCTATTGCCATTATCTTATCGAGGGTTATCCCCACAATGTGGCACTCATTGCATCAGACGAGGGCTTTGGCAAGAATGACTATGTAGAGACCGAGCGTCCTCTGGTGATTGTCACGGCTCCTGGACCGGGGAGTGGAAAAATGGCGGTATGCCTGAGCCAGCTCTACAACGAGAATAAGCGAGGCGTGAGGGCAGGATACAGCAAGTTTGAGACCTTTCCCGTGTGGAATCTGCCCCTCAAGCATCCTGTCAATATCGCATACGAGGCAGCCACGGCCGACCTGAATGACGTGAACATGATTGACCCCTTCCATCTGGATGCTTACAACAAGATAGCCGTCAACTATAATCGGGACATAGAAATCTACCCTGTGCTGAACGCTCTCTTCGAAGGTATCTACGGCTCTAATCCTTATAAGTCACCTACAGACATGGGTGTCAACATGGTGGGCTTCTGCATCAGCGATGATGATGTCTGTTCTGAGGCATCCAAGAACGAGATCGTCCGCCGCTATTATGATGCCACCAATAAGATGGCTCGAGGAGCATGCAACGAGGCCGAGATAAGCAAGATCCAGATGCTCTTCAATCAAGCCCGTATCAATACTTCGTTCCGTCGCACTACCACAGCGGCCAAGGAGCATCTGATGGCCACGGGTCACACCTCTTCGGCTATTGAACTGGAGGATGGAACCATCATCACTGCCCACTCCAGCGAATTGTTGGGATGTAGCGCAGCTCTTCTGCTTAACGTTACCAAACATTTGGCAAAGATAGACCATGGGTTGAAGTTGATTCCTCAGTCGATGATAGAACCCATCCAGCACACCAAAGTGAGTTATCTGGGAGGCCGAAACCCACGTCTGCATACCGATGAGGTTTTGGTGGCTCTCTCAGTCCTTTCGGAGAATGATGATAATTGCCGTCGTGCATTGGAGCAATTACCTAAGTTGCGCGGTTGTCAGGTTCATTGTACCGTCATGCTGAGTGATGTTGACCAGCGGATATTCAAGAAGTTGGGTGTCAATCTCACCTGCGAGCCCGTGCTGAAGAGATAGCCTTCCTGCCCCATTCCCTATCCAAAGGATTCCACTTCGGCGGAGTAGTGCCCGTAGATGTATTCCACTACCAGACGACCATACTTGCCACGGCCATGCAGGATACAGGCCACCCTGCCCATGGTCATGCGCCAGTTGATTTCTATGCAGGGACAAAGGCCTTCCTGGCATAGCATCATATCTATACCCACAGGACCCTTATAGGGGTATGACTTCAGTTCCTCTTCCCACCAGCGGCGCACTTCCATCAGTTGTGCGGGATCAACGTATTGGGCTATCCATTGGAATTTCTGTATCTCGGGGGCTACCCAGTTGCCCATGTAGGCTCCTTGTGGATTGGTGTAGAACAGGGAAAGTCCCTGGTACTGTACTCCTCCCTGTCCGTCGCATTCAAATTCCAGAGCAAAATCGGCCAGTTTGTTCAGCCATCTCTCCACCACCACGCTTCCCTGATGATTCAGGATGTTGCGTGTCCACTCTTTTCTGTGGGGTGCAGAGGAGCGCATCAGTCCGCGGCCGCTACTGCTCCAGGGGGCTTTCATCAGAACCTCGGGCCATCGGGTGACAGCCTCTTCCACCTCTTGCTCCGTGTGACATAGCATGCTCCATCCGGCCATCTTCTTCCCTAAAAGTCCGTTTTCACGGCATTTCTTCAGAGCCTCCACAGCTGTTTGTCTGTGTGAGAGCATACGCAGACTTTGCAGTTGCTCGTCTGTAGGCAGGAACCTGTCCTCTACTCCTGACTGACGGAGTTGGTGTGCCAAGGCTGGACTCCAGCCCCAGGGATGTATCTCGTCACCGTCTTTCAGTACAAGTGGATCCTCTCCGTTCCACACCTTATCTCCGTCATCAGCCCACCAGAGGGGTAACCAATGCAGTTCTTCTCTCATCTGGCGGATGATGGATGGAGGTGTGTAGCCTGCTCCTCCGTCAGCTAGTGCCATATCGTTTTCGGGGTTGAATACGTGTACTTTCATATGAATACAAAGGTACGCAATAATTTGGAGGGAAGTGTTTTTTCCTGTACTTTTGTCCAAGTGTTGTTTTGGAAGTGACCTCTTGCATGTCGGGGAGGCTTGTACGAGAAGGCAAGAGGCAATATGTATTGTAATGTGTAACAGCGACATGGAACAGAAACGCATAGACTGCTTTGTGCCCTACGAGTCGGATGCTCAGGTGCAAGGCACGATAGACGAATTGGCAGCAGATCCGCATGTGTCTGCCATATATCACCTTCGTGAGGACGGCCCTGGTCGAACTCATACTCTCCGTTGGATTGCCGACCAGGCTACTGCACCTTATATATTATTGTATACCAAATATGATCGTCTGCAGTTAGGTTATCAGGCTCTGCATCGCATGCTTAGGGTGGCTGATGACAGCCAGGCACTCATTCTTTATTCTGACCATTATGTGCAGACTCCTCAGGGCCAGCGTAGTCCCTTGCCACTCATCGATTGCCAGTTGGGCAGTGTGAGGGACGATTTCCAGATGGGGTCGCTACTGCTCATACGTACCTCGGCCCTGCAGGAATATGTGGCTCAGGAACACTTGCACCCTTATCGATTTGCAGCCCTTTACGATTTCCGTCTGTATGTGAGCAGGCAGATGTTGCCCGTGCACCTTGATGAATATCTCTATACCGAGGTGGAGCGTGATATCCGCCTGAGCGGACAAAAGCAGTTTGACTATGTGGATCCGCGCAACAGAACCCGCCAACTGGAGATGGAGCGGGCATGCACGCGTCACCTGCGTGCCATAAATGCCTATCTGCATGGCAACGAGTGTGACGATATCAATCTCCAGCAAGGCAGTTTTCCCGTTGAGGCTACCGTGGTAATCCCCGTTAGGGACCGCGTGCGTACCATCCGCGATGCCATCCGCAGCGTCCTGGAGCAGCAGACTGATTTCTCCTTCAACCTCATGGTGGTCGATAATGGTAGTACCGATGGCACTACTGAGGCCATCCAGGAGTTTGTCGCTGACCCCAGAGTGCTCCACATTATTCCTCAACGTACCGACCTCGGTATCGGAGGATGTTGGAATACGGCTGTTCATGACCCTCGTGTGGGACGCTTCGTGGTGCAACTGGACAGCGATGACCTTTATAGCAGTCCAAACACTCTCCAGCGTGTGGTGGATACCTTCCATGCCGAAGGAGCTGCCATGGTGATTGGTTCCTATAGAATGTGCGACTTCAATCTCAATACTCTGCCGCCCGGACTGATCGACCATCGTGAGTGGACTCCTCAGAATGGCCGAAACAATGCCCTGCGCATCAATGGATTGGGAGCCCCACGCGCATTTTTCACTCCCGTTCTGCGTGAGTTGCAGATTCCCAATACCAGTTATGGAGAGGATTATGCCCTGGGACTTATGATCAGCCGCCGCTATCGTATAGGGCGTATTTTCGACGAGGTGTACCTGTGCCGTCGATGGGAGGGCAATAGTGATGCCGCACTCAGCCAGGACAGAATCAATCGCAATAATACCTACAAGGATCACCTGCGCACTCTCGAGATACAGGCCAGGCAACAGCTCAACAAGCAATGGCAGCATGTGGTGACGGCCGATGAACTGGATGCCTTCTTCTCATCCGAGTTGCAGACATGGCCTGAGGCAGCGGAGCGTTACCGGGCCGTTGAACAACAGGTACAGACACGTAAACTGGTCGTTGAGGCTGATGTCGAGCTTGAGGCGCAATGGAATCCTGCCCGCATAGTCAGTACGGGAGCTCAGGTGGACCAGAAGTCTTTGGCTCAGAGACCATGTTTCCTATGCGACAGGAATCGTCCTCCGCAACAGCATAGTCTGATGACCGAGAAGCATTTCCGTATCCTGGTAAATCCTTTCCCCATCCTTCCCCGGCATTTCACCATTCCTATGCGTTGCCACACGGCACAGCGTATCTATCCCAATTTCGGCACTCTTCGTCGTATGGCATGGAATATGCCTCGCAGCATCGTCTTCTACAATGGTCCCCTATGTGGAGCATCCTGTCCCGATCACATGCATCTGCAGGCTGGTAGTAGGGGAGTGGTTCCCCTGGAGCGCGATTGGAACATCTATGAGAAGGGACTCAGGAAGATTTATCCTCTCACAGGCACTCAGACAGCCCTCATGGAGGAGTCGGGCAATGCCGACAACCGTTGCGGTTTGTATCTGCTCACCACATATGTATGCCCTGTGATTGTGATACGTAGCCTGCCCACAGAATCGGACAGCGACCTCTGTCAGAGGGTTTATGATGCCCTACCCGTACTTCCGGGCGAACACGAGCCACGCATGAACGTGGTGAGTTGGCGCCAGCCAGGGGGCATTGGTCATTCTGATGAGATTGTCACTCTGCTTTTCCCACGGTCCAAGCATCGTCCTGATTGCTATTTTGCCCAGGGTGAGCAGCAGTTGATGGTCAGTCCTGGAGCCTTGGATATGTGTGGCCTGATTGTCACTCCGCGTCAGCAGGATTTCCTCCGTCTCACGCCTGCCATGGCTGCCTCGCTGCTGAGGGAGGTGACTCTCTCCCCCCGGCAAATGGAATCCGTGGTGCGTAAGATTACCGATGCCGACCCCTGCCGTTCGACCCGGAAGGTGAGCTCTCTGGACGTTCCTGCAGGCGAGCCTGTGGTACAGGTGGGTATCATGTCTGGACGTACTTTACGTTTTCGTTTCAATGGTCCTTTCGTGGCCAAGGGCAAGGAGGTGACAGGCGAGCATACGGCTGAGTGTGTCGACGGATGTGTCAGTTGGCAAGGTTCACTTTATGGCACCCTTTCCTTTGTTCCCCAACGTCCCGATGCTACTTTCAGTCTTTCAGACGTTACCATAGGCAAGGCCTTCCATTGGGAACGGAGTGAGATGCAGACCTTCGGAGGAGAACTTCGTCTGCTGGTGGACCAGGACCGGTTACAGGCCATCAACGATGTCCCCGTGGAGGAATACCTCGCCAGCGTGATCAGCAGTGAGATGAAGTCCACGTGCCCCATGGAATATCTCAAGGCTTCGGCCATCGTCAGCCGCAGTTGGCTCCTTACCCAGATGCGCCGCAGGCGAGACCGTTCTCCTTCCGATGCCTTGCCCGCTTTCAAGCACACTCAGGATACTCTTGTACAATGGTATGACAGGCACGAACATACCCTTTTCGATGTCTGTGCCGATGACCATTGTCAGCGTTATCAGGGAACCGGCCGGATAGAGAATCCTGCCGTACGTGAGGCTGTCAGTCTCACACGTGGCCTGGTGCTTACTCATGACGGACAGGTATGTGATGCCCGCTTCGGCAAGTGTTGTGGTGGACGCACCAATGAGTTTCGCTTCTGCTGGGACAATCTGTCTGTGCCTTATCTCTCCAGCGTTGACGATCCCTTCTGCAATGTCTCCGACAAACAGCTTCTTGCTCAGGTGCTCAATTCCTACGATCTCGAGACCACCGACTTTTATCATTGGACTGTGGAGTACACACAACAGGAGATTCATGCACTCATCTGCCATCATCTGCAGATTGAGATGGGTGCTATCCTCTCTTTGGAGCCTGTCCGGACAGGTCCTGGCGGGCACATCAGTCTGTTGCGCGTGGTGGGCAAGGAGCGTGAGATGACTGTGGGCAAGGAACTTGAGATACGCAGAATGCTGAGCCATTCCCACCTCAAAAGTAGCGCCTTCACTATCCAGGCACTTGACGTTTGCGATGGCATACCCCAGCGCTTTGTGCTTCATGGGCGTGGCTGGGGGCACGGAGTGGGCATGTGTCAGATAGGCGCCGCCTCTATGGCTGCCCAGGGATATGACTGCCGTGCCATTCTCGCACACTATTATGTGGGAGCCAGTCTGACCCGTCTATACAGATAACCCCACATATACACACATAATTTCTTGATAGGCAATTTATGGTTGCTCCGTCACTCCATACCCCCAGGCTGCTTCTGCGTCCCTGGGAAGAATCAGATGCTCGTGACCTCTATCTTTTGGCTCGTGATCCTGATGTGGGTCCCAGGGCAGGGTGGTCTCCACACCAGTCGGTGGAAGAGAGCAGGTCTGTCATACGTAATGTGTTCAGCAACAGCACCACCTGGGCCGTGGTACTTCAGGAGAGTAACACTTTAGTGGGTGCCATCGGCTATGGCCACTCCTGCGATTGCGCTCTTCCCTGTCGGCCGGGCGAGCCTATTGTGGGTTATTGGATCGGGAAACCTTATTGGAATCGGGGCTTTTGTTCCGAGGCCCTGAAGGCCGTCATTCAATATGTCCGCATGCGTACCTCACTGTCTTCGCTTTTGAGTGGCCATTTTGTAGACAATCCGGCATCGGGCAGTGTGATGCTGAAGTGTGGATTCATCCCTACCGGTGAGATATGCCAGGATAACAGTTTGCATGATGGTGCCCATCGAGACATAAGAGTCCTTCGCTTGGAATTGCGTGGGGAAACTCTTTTGGATGGAGAATGAGCCTGCTGTCTCATCCTACACCCAAACTAATGACTGATCTCCTATGGCTACTGCCTTAACTCCTGACTTCGTCAATGCGTCACCCAAATTAAGATGGTGTATAGGTTATTAA
>JBJEKL010000168.1:0-1885 GCA_051878615.1 Bacteroidaceae bacterium
AGATGATTTCTGCAAAGTTTTTGATGCACAGATGGCAAAATATTCGTTTAAGGCAGAAAGAAAGCGCAAATACCACCGTGAAAGCCGCATGTCAAAGGCGGAAATCATGGTGATAATGATTCTCTTTCATTCATCAGGGTATCGCTGCTTGAAGCATTTCTATCTCGAAAAGGTATGTAAGCACATGCGCCATCTATTTCCTGAGGTGGTATCTTATAACCGTTTCGTTGAACTGGAACGTGAGATTGCCATCCCATTGATACTGTTCATCAAGAAGGTTCTACTTGGCAAGTGTACAGGTATCAGCTTTGTGGACAGTACCCCTCTGCGAGTATGCAAGAATCAGAGGATCCATATTCACAAGACTTTCAAGGGAATCGCACAAAGAGGCAAATGCTCCATGGGCTGGTTCTTTGGATTCAAACTCCACCTGATATGCAACGAGAAGGGAGAATTGCTCAATTTTATGATAACACCAGGTGATGTGGATGATCGGAAACCTCTTGAATATAAAGCTTTTGTCGAATTCATATATGGAAAGCTCGTCGGTGACAAAGGGTACATTGGCAAGCACCTTTTCGAAAGACTTTTTGTGGATGGCATACAACTTATCACGAAACTCAAAAGCAACATGAAGGGTGCTTTGATGTCCGTGTCCGACAAACTGCTTCTCAGGAAGAGGGCTATCATTGAGACTGTGAATGACGAGCTGAAGAATATTGCGCAAGTTGAGCATTCAAGACATAGAAGCTTTGATAATTTCGTAGTCAACCTTCTGGGAGGCATAGCTGCCTACTGCTACTTCCCAAAGAAACCGACAATAAGAGTACAGACCGTGGACAGTTCAAATGACAGACAGCTTACTTTATTCTAAAGTAAATTCATCGAACTCACGTTATTTAGTATCTTTACACTCAAAATACATTGAAGATGAAAGAACTCTTTTTGGTTTGTATAGGCAGCTTCTTCGGAGGCGGGATGAGATATCTTGTGGCATTGCTTCACGAAAGGCTCACAGGTCCGTCTGCAGTGTCATTCGGTTCGTTCCCATGGGCGACATTTGCGGTTAATGTCATTGGAAGCCTGTTCATCGGATTGTTCACGGGCATAGCGGCATCAGGCCATTTGCCTGCACCGTGGAAATTGGTACTTGTTACCGGATTCTGCGGAGGTTTCACCACCTTCTCCACATTCATGAACGAGAACTACCTGCTTGGCAAGGACAACCTGCTGATGCTCGCCATATATACATTGTCAAGCCTTGTTTTAGGAATGACAGCACTCGTTTTGGGTTACAAGCTTGCAGAGGCATTATAGGTGGGTTTTATAGATTCCCACTGTAAATTATAATAGTTATAGGTTGTGTGTCCCGTCTCAAGGTCAACGACAATAGTTTTGTAAACATGCCCTTTACGGACGGCAAACTCGTCGATGCCGATGAACCTGACCTTGCTGATGTCGGGGCTTGCATAATTGTGCTGCAGGTGGTTCTTGTGGATGTCCTTCACGGTGGACCAGCTCAGGCCAAGGTAGGCCGCTGCCTCGCTGATGGTCATAATCTTCATCAGTTCTACGACAAGCTGCTCCAGACGATGCGTCGTATGCCGTTTGCCTGTAGTGAATGGTATCCTCTCCTGTTGGTCACAACCGCAGGCACAACACTTGACACGCTGAACGCGCATATCGATATAGACCGGTTTGCGCCCTATGGGAACACAGCGGAAACGCCGGATTGTGCAACCATTTCGGATGATTTTCTTACTGCTGCACTTAGGACAGCATAATTTATCCTCCCGAGTTTGCACATTCAAAATAATACCATTATCTTTGTACTCTGTTTTGGAGCATTCGACCGTACGGAGGCCGAATCCGTGATACATAAAGC
>JBJEKL010000169.1:0-1879 GCA_051878615.1 Bacteroidaceae bacterium
ACCCGCACTGGCATGTCTCCAGTTCCTCCCAAGGAGTGCCCTTTGTCGTTATCACAGGGGTACCACAAGCCAGGGCTTCCGTCACCACAATGCCGAAGTTCTCGCTATGAGTGGGGAGCACAAACACATCCGCCTCACGATACAAGTCAAACTTCTTGTCGCCAAAAACCGGGCCGACGAACTCCACCTTGTCATCCACACGAAGCTGTTGGGCCAAGCCCTTCAACTCCTCCACATACGACTCCTCTCCCGGACCGGCTATCTTAACCACATAACCATTAAACTCATCTTTCAACACAGCCATAGCCTCTATCAGGAAGTTGATACCCTTCTTCACATGCACACGGCTGAGAAACAAAATCCTCTTCTTCCTCCTCCAGTCCGCCTTCATCTCGATACTGTCCACATCCACGCAGTTGCCTATCACATGCACATGGCTGTTCCATCCCAACTTGAGGATGTTCACCTTCTCGCTCTCCGCAGTAGCATGAATCAGATTAGCCGCACGGACAGCCCTCCGCTGATATAGCAGTATAGCAGGCAGTTTTCTCGTCCAGTAATGCCGTTTCACAATCCAAGGTTCCAGCATCCCGTGCGGAGTATATACCACCTTCAGCCCCATCTGCTTTGACCAAAACGTTACCATAGAGCAGAGCGGTGCCCAGCAGCAGTTCACATGCACCACATCAGGCTTCACTTCCTCAAGCACCTGTATAAACTCCCTTTTGCAGTTACTCCAAGGCAACCATTTATCACCTATATAATGCAAAGTGCATCCTTCCAACTTCCGTTCGTTCTCCGAGCGATGCGTCACCACATGCAACTCGCACAACGCACCGAGGTCATGAGTGAGCAACTGCATATAAGCCCCCACTCCACCCGATGTCTCATCAATGGAGGGGATGTAATGTAAAATTGTCATGATGTAAAAAGTATTATCTTCCGCCCACACATACCGAATAGATACGTGGCAGATATTTTCTGAACAGCAGACCTACACCTACAGATAATGCCGCAAATATCCATGGCGAAACAAGATAGTTAATCGCAAAGCCCACCGAGCTTCGACCCAATGGAATAATCAGCAATTTGCGTACAATATTCAAAGTAGGTTCGTGAAACAGATAGATGAAGAATGTAAACGAACAAGCCGTAGCCAACCAACGATGCCCCTTCAGAGAGAACTTGCTGGAGGCAGCGACGTCGTATATTGACCATATAGCCAATATGCCAACCGCTGTAAACGGAACATCCATAGCTCCCATCCAATCTCGCGGCCACAACATCTCCAACGTGCATATCCCAGCATACACAACAGGCCAAGCCCATGACCTAATCTTGTCCATACGACCGAGGAAAGCATCCCCCGCCATAAACCAGAAGAACGACAAAAATTGCACTGCCGTTATTCCGACAAGGGAGAGCCCCCAAAACAGCAGACAGGTCACCTCACTACGTACATACCTCCTCATGTAGAACAGCACCGGGCTACATGCCACTATCATTATCAAGTCACGAAGATACCAGAGGTGGAACGCCCATGGAGTCGCACCTCCCGGCTTCTTGTAGAACAAGCCGCATAGCAATTCACCGACAGGCTTCATAAATTCATTCACATTACCCCCCCCATTTGACATTTGAGCAGCAAACGGAATCTGTTCCATCACCAAGCCGAACAGTGGAAAAAACAGTGCTGCAATGAAATAAGGGACGAGCAACGTGTTCACACGCTTCCGCATCTTGCCCCATACATCCGCTACCGATTCCACATGTTGGAAAAACAGGAAACCCGAAATCATGAAAAACAGCGGTACTGCACATCTTCCCAGTTTCCCAGATATCACGCTCTGAAGCACATGGTTAAACTCCATACCCAGAA
>JBJEKL010000170.1:0-1873 GCA_051878615.1 Bacteroidaceae bacterium
CCATATTGGACAACATAGAGAGCATGCCCCATGGCATATTATTCTGGAGAAGCCTGACGCAATGGATAGGCGGTTTGGGGATTGTCTGCTTTACCATAGTTCTCTTGCCGGGGTTTGGTGTCAGCAGCCAAATGCTCTATCTGTCTGAGGCTACGGGAGTGACTCATAACAAGATTTGTCCCAAGACACGTGTTATGACCAGATATATATTCCTGGTTTATATCTTGTTGACAGCTATTGAAAGCGCGCTCTTAGAGGTAGGCGGTATGAGCCTGTTTGATGCCGTGTGCCATTCCATGACAACTACAGCCACAGGAGGTTTCTCCACCAAACAAGAAAGTATAGCTTATTGGCATTCTCCATATATAGAGTATGTGGTGTCGCTGTTCATGTTGCTTTCTGCTATCAATTTTTCACTTTATCTCATTGCGGTCAAGGGCAGGTGGAAACAGATATGGGAAAACGTGGAATTGAAATGGTTTGCCTCATCCGTAGGTCTGCTGACCCTGATTATCTCGGCGGCACTCATCGTAGACAACGGCTATGGCGTGGAGGAAGCATTCCGCAAGTCCCTGTTCCAAGTGGCTACTTGTCACACCTCGTGCGGCTTTGCCACCGACGACTACAACCTGTGGCCGCCGTTTACATGGATGCTGCTGATTTTTGCGATGCTGTCGGGTGGATGCACAGGGTCAACCAGTGGAGGTATCAAAAATCTCAGGATGATAATAGTCGCTCATTGCATACGCAACCAGTTCCGTCAGATACTACATCCGCGTGCTGTATTGCCAGTAAAAGCCGGTAGCATGTTTGACAATAAGTTGGTGACTATGGTTCTTGTATTCTTCGCCGCCTATATGTCAGTTGCCTTTATCGGCTGGACACTGCTGATGGCATTCGGAGTAGGACTTACGGAAGCCATGAGTACCGTGATTTCCGCCATGGGCAATGTAGGGCCTGGATTAGGCAGTTTTGGCCCAGCCTTCTCTTGGGCGGCACTGCCCGAAGCAGCAAAATGGATACTCTCCTCGCTGATGCTCATCGGCAGACTTGAGATTTTCGGTTTCCTGCTCATCTTCTACAAATCGACGTGGAGTGGCAGCTGGTCATAGACAAATACAATATATAAAACACAATAAAGATGTCATAATAAACGTTTTATAAAAATGGAAGACAATGCACAGCATTTTCTTGACCTGATACGGCGGTCGCACCGGGGACGGTTCAAGATATACATAGGAATGATTGCCGGAGTGGGCAAGACCTATCGCATGCTCCAGGACGCGCGCGAGATGCTGCGCTGTGGCACCGACGTAAGAATTGGCTATGTGGAGACACACGGACGCCCGGATACGGTGAAAGCGCTCAAGGGGCTACCCGTCATCCCGCGGAAAAAGGTGTTCTACAAAGGCAAGGAGATTGAGGAAATGGACTTGGATGTCATCTTGCAGGTGCATCCCGAGATAGTGATTGTTGATGAACTTGCCCACACCAATGTGGAGGGTTGCCGCCATGCCAAGCGGTGGCAGGATGTGATGGAACTGTTGGATGCCGGTATTAACGTACTATCGGCTGTCAATATCCAACACATAGAGAGCCTGAATGATGAAGTAAGGGCAATGGTGGGTATCGACGTGAAGGAACGCATTCCAGACCGAGTGCTGCAAGAGGCCGACGAAGTGGTGAACATCGACCTGACGGCTGAGGAACTCGTGGAGCGTCTGAAGGCAGGTAAGATATATGCCAAAGAGAAGATTCAGACAGCTCTCGACAATTTCTTTCAAGTAGGGAATATCCTGCAACTGCGAGAACTGGCACTCAGGGAAGTGGCCTTTCGAGTAGGGAAAAAAGTGGAGGAAGAGGTGCTGCCAGG
>JBJEKL010000171.1:0-26987 GCA_051878615.1 Bacteroidaceae bacterium
TTGTTTTTCATTTATAGGACCAAATTTGGTGACTATTTCTTGGGAAAAAGTCGGATATCTGTCGTTAATGAATGAAATCAGTTCACTCCATTGTTTGGGAGTAAGTTCTCCATTTAGAAGCCAAGACTCGACTCTCCCAGCAGGAATGGAATGACACCAATGTACACAATGCCGTTTTCATCCGTCCATTGCTTGGTGTTCCCGTCCACAATGACAATCTTACGGAAAAGGTCGCCTGAGTTTTTCAGAGAGAATGTCTCCTGATTCTGTTTCTCCTCAGTATCTACATTCAGAGCCGACTGGATGTAGATTTTTTCTTGCCCCGTATTGACCACGAAGTCGATTTCATATTGCGATTGCTGTCTCTTGCCATCCTTTACCCGGGTGACCTCCACAACACCCACATCGACACTATATCCCCTGCGTATCAACTCAAGGTATATCATATTCTCCATCAGATGACTTTTCTCCTGTTGGCGGAAGTTCAGTTTGGCATTCCTTAATCCTATGTCCATGGAATAGTATTTCTGGGTATTCTCGAAATACCGTTTGCCCTTCACGTCATACCGTTTGGCTCCCATAAACAAGTAGGCATCTTCCAGATAGTCCAGATAGTTCTTGATGGTATGGTCGGACGTATTGCGTTTCATCAGCGTACCTGCTGCATTGGCGAGGTTGTGCGGATTGGTAAGCGAACCTACGGCTGATGAAAGAGAGTCGATAAGCGCATCAAGCACCTCATCATCCTTCAACTTGTATCTCTCTACAATATCTTTAATATACACGTTCTTGTGTAGTCCGACCAGATATTTACGCTTTTCCCTCTCATCTTTCTCTATGACTGCCAACGGCATACCTCCAAACATCAGGTACTCCTCCAGTGCATCGGCCTTTTCCAATCCGGAAAAAGCATAGAACTCACTGAAGGACAATGGATAGACCTTAATGTCAGTACCGCGGTCACGGAAATTTGTAACAATGTCCGTTGACAGCATCTTGGAGTTAGAGCCTGTTACATAGATGTCCAGATTGCTTCGTGCCATCAGGTCATTCAGGATGTCGTAGAAAGTGGTATAAAGCATATCCCTGTCTTCCTCTGGCACCAGACTTTCATCCACATCCTCGTTTTTAACCTTGTACGATAACTGAATCTCATCAATGAACACGTAATAGCGCTTGCTTTCATCCTGGGTCTTGCCAATTATATATTCGTATAGTTCATTAGGATTTCTGTACTTCAAGTTAGCCTTTCTGTCCAACGCGATTTCGATGAAACAGTCTTCTGGAACTCCCTCTGATTTGAGATAGTCCTTATATAAAGTTGAAAGAAGGAATGACTTGCCACAGCGACGAATACCAGTGATAATCTTCACCTTGCCATTCCATCGCTTATTTAGCAGTGCTTCTATATAATAATCTCTTTTGATGATCATGATTTCAAATGTTTTACTGCAAAAACAGTCGCACCATTCGACCGTTTTTGCAGTGCAAAGATAGTTTGTTTTTCTGAACTGAGCAAATAAATGGCTGATTTTGTGCAGTTTTAATTCTTATATTAGCTTAAATACCAGCTAATTTAAAAACAGACAAACTTTTTGTAGGACATTTACCAGCCATGTCTTGCTTTTCTCTTTTTCCCTTGAAAATAAACAGAACTGATATATTGCTGTTTATCATCAATTTATATAAACAAAATTGATGATAGATAACAAACGGGTAACAAATGTGATTTTTATTTGTAGGAAGCCTTTGAGAACCAAAAGGGAATGAAAAGGATAGATAAAGTAAAGTTGTATTCAGAAATTAGGCTATGACTGGTTCTCTATTTCGTTTGACTTTGCAAAGAAAACAAATATTGTTGAATCTTACAAACAAGTATCATGTAATATATCTGTTAAACTTTTGCTTTTAGGTTTGCTTTTAAAAGGCCTTGCAAATCCCTGTATTTATCTTTGGTAAAATCTATTTAATTTATGGGGCAAACAAAGAACAATTTCCTGCATCGTGAAAAGTATTTTATTACCGCATACAGAAAAAGGGGAGACAACTCCGTGATGAATGGTTGAACAGAAAATCAGCAATTAGAAAGATATTTGCCAAGTCGTAATATATAGCAGGCGGAGCGACCTCGCGATGAAGTCGCTCCGTTGATTTTGCCAAAAATTACGGCCGCCACAGGCGGCATTATGGGGCTTTTATTCAAATATTCTGCTGATTGCCAAGCATAAACTACAATATTTACGCTTTCTCATTAAGAATTAAGTTGACAAATGAAGTTATAATCTGATGGTATTCCGTTTGCTTATAAAGGTTGTTGATGTAATGAGACGGTAAGGAAGAATAACCAAACCTCGCGCCCAGTATGGCACAAACAACAGCTCCGTTTGTGTCGGCATCCCCTCCTTCATTGACAACAGACAATAGCCCATTTTCAAATGATGTTGAATGCCAATAACACCATAGCGCAGCCGAAAGTGTACGCAGTGTGTACCCAATAGAATATGTCTCATCCAAATCAAGCATGGATATTTCGGAACTGTTATATGCAGCATCAACCCATTCGAGTATTCGTTCATCGTATCTGAGAGCAATATTCTTTATTTCATCATAGGACAACTGCCTATCATGCCATACAAGATTGTGGATTATTGAAGACGCAATCACACAAGAGCCCACACAACGTGAGTCATAATGCGTTAGCTTGCATATGGCCTCAGCTTGATCTTCGATATTGGTTTTAGCAAGTCCGACAACCGATGTTCTCATCAATGCGCCATTAGCCGCACTCTGTTGACGAGACAGTTCCCACCAAAGTTTAGAACACATCTCCGGTTGCTCAACATAATCTGCCATGCACAGCACCTTGTAAGTGTGACTACCAATGCCCATAGGTGTGCCATTGAACCAATCCTTGAAATTGGAGGCGACCCGATGAAGGTTGAAAGATTCGTTATCATAACCATTAAGTATGCACAACATCATATCTGTGTCATCGGTCCATGCGCCTTTAGCCCATCTTCGTCTATGATCATCTTGAATTATCTGGTCATAATTCTTTAATCCATTGGGATAATTCTTTTTTACCTCATTCTTACTCATAAACTCAGAGCCAAGACCAAGAGCATCTCCAATGGCTTGTCCGTATAGACATCCAAGCATTTTATCTTTTAAGAATTCAGTATCCATTGAAATATCTTATAATCTTATAATAGGAGTGTTATTTCAATCAAAGATGATTTTCCCCTTTGTATATCCGTAATTAGACTCAATAATCACAACTACTTCTTTGGAATAAGAAGCCCATTCATGGCAATAACGAGTTTCAACACAAATATCTGTGTCTTTAATCTGATAAAGATTATCTCCGATTTTTACTACGCTCACTACATATTTTCCAGTATCGACTTTTGTCGGAGTTAAAATGTATTTGACTTCTACCGTTTTATCGTATGTGCCGACAGCTTTTGTTCCTGATGGAGCTTTTATTACCGAATAGAGTTCTGAAATATCGTAACTGCTTTCTGCATAAGTAAAAGAAGTTGCCATCATAAACATCAGGCATAATGCGATTGTCTTAATATGTGTCATATCTACTTCGTCTTAATTGTAATGAAATTTGATGCGTAAGGTAGTGATGTAGAATGGAGGTATTGGGGCGACTTGTCTGATTGATTGACACGATAGAAGCAATAATTCCAGCCTTGTCCCATATCGGTATAAAGGGCTTCTCGTACTTTTTGAGAGAGCAAAGCGTCAATGAAATTTCCGAAAGTAACGATTCCTTGGCTTTCGTAAAGAGCCAACTGATTATCGGAATTAAGGCAAAGGGCACGAAAGACGTTCTTATTTCCTAACGGACGGGTAGTTGGCACCTTGGCTCCGTCATGTATCATCATTTCCTGTGCGAAGCCCATGCCTCCTTCTTTTGCGGCTTTATCCAATGCAGCGGAATAATCTTTATAGAAGAATCTCGAACCGGACTTGGCAGACCAGGTAAATGCACCGGTGTTGCGCTTACAGCGATAACCTTTGAACCGACTACCTCCCGCAACGTGATCTCCGGCCACGTTTACGTGTTCTTTGTCAAATTCAGTCCCTGTAAAAGCTCCGGCAAATGCTAAAACAATGGAATCATTCTCCGGGGAAGGTATTTCTCCACATACCATATCCATTTTCAGCCTTTTCATATCCGGCTTCAGGCAAATCAAATCGCCATATCCCGTTTCTATATGAGTAACTGAAAGAAAATCCCTGTCAGCTTTGGTAAAATCTCTTATAATTGATTCCTTTATATCGGGGTGCAGTCCACGGGCTAAATCCATAAACAGTTTCACGCGAGCCAACACCTCTCGCCCACGGTTGCGCCACCACGAAGTACGCCGTCCCGGAGTCTTGGCATTGAAGCCGATAGCGTCAATTCCGAGATGTCTTGCCTGATACAAGGCTCTCTCATTATGATATTTCTGAGAAATTATGATAATTGAGTCCTGACAATATACATCTCGCATTTTCGCAATGGAGTTAAGTGTTCTGGTACCATCATAATCAAGAACGATGTAAGCAGAATCAACGCCTTGTTTAATCAACGAATCACGCATAGCAACTGGTTCGTCGTAGCCATTCTCGGTATTGCGGTAATCTCCACCACTAACAACGAGCCAATCAACCTTCCCGGCCTTATACAGTTCCGCACCAGCCTTAATCCGATGGTCAAAATAATAGTTCCTGCGCCCATTCCAAGTAGAGATTGGCGATGTGCCAAGAATAAGCCCGACCTTCCGATGAGGGATGCTGTCCACATTGTCATAGAGTCGCCCTTCGGCATTATATGCTACGGATTGATCGCATAAAACAATGGCAAAAAGAATGGCGGCTAATATGAGTCCTATTGCGATGTAAATCTTTTTCCTCATGATATTATTGTTATAAATCCCACATCATAGTAAGACCTCCTTCTTCAGAGTGAACAGGTCTGATTCTGATGTAGGGAGTATCGGACTCATTATTGTGAAGGTTCCAATGGTAGTATCGGTATTCCGGGTCTTCCAGTTCATCATCAATTTCCGGCTCTCCATAAAATTCGCTAATTTTACTTACCAATTGATTGATGGCATTTCTATCATGTCTGCTTGTAATAAAGATAAAGCCTTTATTCATCCCAAACTTTACGTTGGCAAATTCTACAATTGCTGATTGAAACTTCCCATTGTCCGTAGATATTGTATCAATTTTTAGGATACCGGCTTTTTCAAGTTTGTTGGCTACCGAACACTCATCCCTCTCTGCCTCAACTCCAAAAATGCATACTTTAACAGAATCAGTTCTACTTGTTTTGTAATTGTTACTGACAGTGGTCTTTACACATTTCTCAGAAGTATTGCCACATGATGACATCATTAACACGGACAAGCACAAGATTCCAATAAACTGTATTATACGATTCAATTTCATAATCTATCGTCTGTGGTTATTCTCTTTTCAGTACCATTAACACTATTAGTCCTGCTAATATAACATCAATAACGTTCCATGTAAAGCGGTCAAGGGGAATTTTCAGGAAAGGTTGGAATAATAAAGCTATGGCAGCGGCCGTAATAGCAAACGAAGTCTTCCTACGGTTATAGAATCGATATGCCCAGCATCCTGCAAGGACGGCGGTTGCAAGACGAATGATTGTATAAAATCCGTAAGGTAGGGGAAGTAAACACAGAATTAACGCTATTGCTAAAACTATAGATGCTTTTTCTAAAGTGGTAAGAATTCTTATTTTACGCATTATGATTTTATTTTGGACGGTTCCATTTGAAAGTTTTAATAACGTTCTCTAAATCTGATTCCCAAAGACTTGAGTCTGATTCTCGATATGAAATAATCATTTTAACCATTTCATCATAATTCGATAGTGGAATATAAATAGGAGTGGATGTTTTCTTCATGATGACCGACAGAAGATACCTTCCGTCATTCATCTGAACATCCTTCCATTTCAAGGTGAATATGTCGCTCACCCTTAGTCCGCAATAGCATGAAAATATGTACGCCTGTTTCACGAGCTGATCTGTCCAATCCGTCTCAATCCGTGTCTAAAGAAAAAGTCCTGCGATGTACGGCCATCCACCCCCTGATTTATCGGGTGAGCCGATTCCTATTTCACCAGAACTTTGAAATCCGTTATGCTGCTGTTGAACTGGCCTGCCTTACGAAGCGGAAACACCAAGGTACGCTGGTATGATATGTGGCTTCCGGGCTGATAGACTTCCGGCTCAAAACTAAAAGTTCCTTCTACCTGGTAATGCGCTCTATCCTGGGGACGAATGACATAGAGCTGCTTCGGACCCAGTTCCTCCTTCACCTTGCCATCCACCAGCAGTCGGGTTATCTTGTTGTTGCCCTCAATGGTGAGTGTGTGTGTTTCACCTGCAGGGATACGATAGTTGAATGTGTTGAGATAGCCCTCACGCTCAAATCCCAATTTTCCTTCCTTGGGATCGGACAGGTAAACCACAGCATGAGCAGAACGCAGAAGTTCAGTTCCCTTCTGCTCCTGTTTCCCCTCTATGGTAAATGATACGGCATAGTCATATCCTATTTCTTCTGCGTCCAGCTGGTCATTGGACTGAAGCACGCTCCTCTCCATGACGATATCACCGGACTTGCCCAATCGGCCCAGCTCATTGACTCCAGGAGCCTCGCTCAGATTCTTGCGCTGCGTGTCAAACTCAGCATAGGTGAGTGTGGTATTCTTCCCTGTCCAGCATTTGACGGCAATGGTCTGTATGGCAGGAAACACACGATGATGTATATCCTTGACGGTTATGCCATTGCCGGCAATATCGTTCCATACGGCAAACATGCCTCCCTCGATGGATGGGTCTTTCTCCTCGAATGTGCGGTTGCCTATCACCGCAGGCGTCCAATGCTCATAGAGATACTGGCAGTTGAGATAGTCATAATAGTATCCGGCTGCAGGAACGATATAGGTAAATCCATCGGGAATACAGATAAGCCGGTAGCCCTGTTTCTTCATCTCTACAGGATCGGCATATCCGTTGTACCAGATATCCATGAGCACATTCTCGTGCTTGACAGGTGTGTCCCCATTGGCATGCGTCAAGGCTCCCCACAGAACGGCCTGCTTGCCAAAACTCTCCACGTATCGGATATATCTGTCGGTGAATGCGCGGAACTTCTCCACCACCTCCTTCTTGGCATTTGAATATTCATCCGTGCCGATGTGCACCCGTGGTCCGCGGAATACAGGTTCTTCTCCTTCAAGATATTCACGCCAGAGATTGTCCATGAAGGTGTACACCTCAGGATTGAACAGATCAAGGTGGTCCATCCCGTATTCCTTGCTTCCAAGTGATGGCTTATACTGGGTGAAGGCCAGCGAATGGGCAGGGGCGTCAAACTCCGGAATAATCTCCACGCCATAACTCTCTGCCAGAATCTGAAAGTCAATAAACTCCTGCTTGGTGTAGTGGCCATCCTTGGAGGTCAATCCGGGATAGGTGTCACATTCCATACGGAATCCTGACTGTGTGCGACTCCAGTCATCACCGAAGAACTTGCGGAAACCATTGTCGTTGAGATGTATCTGCAGGGTATTCATCTTGTAGTAGGACATGACCCGGGCAAGATTGCGCAAGTAACTAATGGGGATGAACTTTCGTCCGCAGTCGATCATGAACCCTCGCATGCGATAGTCCGGTTCGTCTGTTATCCTTCCCCTGGGGATTCCCTTGTCTGCTGTCTGTTCGGTTATCTGCAGCAGGGTACGTGTGGCCCAGATGACGCCCTGCTGGGTGGAAGCCGTCAGGTCGATGGTCTTGTCCACATTCATGCGATAGCCTTCCTTGCCCAGTGACTTATCATTCTTGAGTGCAAGCACGATGTCGCCTGCCTTTGCCGAACCTGTGGTAATGGCAAGTGCCTTCCCCCACATCTGTTCATAATCCCGGGCAAGTGTTTGTGCCACTTCACGCAACTTGTTACTCTTGATGACGATACGACCGGATAGGGTCGTGTATCCCTCTGCTCCGGTCCACTCCTTCAGTTCTGGAACGACAAAAGGTTTGGGATTGACTTCTGCCAGGAGTGTTCCAGTACACAAAATGGTTACTGCCACCATTCCCACCATGCGTTTGAGATAAAAAAGGCCATTCATATTCACTTGTTTTTTATAGGTTATAAAATTCGTGTTATAGTTCTTTTGTCTTCCGGTCATTTGGGATTCATTACTGTTTTCAAACGTTTCAGATTCTGTTCCTCTCCTGCAACCCACAGTACATCACCGGGCAGGAACAATCTTTGCGGTTCCACAATGGAAAGTTCGCCGCCTGTTTTCTCCCGCCCTATAATCATACAGGAATACTCCGTTCGGAAATGAGTTCCTGCCAAGGTCTGTCCACATAGGACACTACCCTCCTGCAGTTGCAGACGAAGCAGGGAGAGTGTGTTCTGTGGCATATCATTTCTATCCGTGTACACTTCCTTTTCCAACCGGCCTTGCAGTCTGCTGACAGATGTATCGTCAGCAGCCACCTCGATGACATCGCCAGGATAGATACGGTTTGAGGCACTGGGAATATTGATGCGCAGATGCCCCCTGATGACCGCCACTATATTGATGTGCTCCTTGCTTCCCAAATTCAGTTCGGCGAGCGTACGCCCGCCCCACCGCGTGTTGAGTGGAATCGTAAGTCGGGCAATATGCAGGTCTTGTCCCATCAGTCTTCTGCTGTAGCCTGCACCGCTGTTCATCTCCCGGCTACGGAGGTTTTGCATGAAGGTACGCTCCAGCCTTATGCTCATCCACTTGATCATCCGGTTGCCCACTATGAACAATACCAGAATGACACTTGCAAGGATATGCCACACCCACCAGTAAGGTGAAAGAAAATTGAGAATATAGTAAATGATGGTACACCCCAAGGAGAATCGCATGATGATGACCGTCAGGAAGAAGAAGACATGTATCCTGCCCGACTGCCGGATGAGTTTCGCATAGGCGGAATTGTTTCTACGCGTAATGATAGGCCGTACACATGGGGCTACGAACAGGAACGTAATCAGCCCACATAGAATATTCCCTGGCCAATGGGTAAACATATGACGGCAAAGGGGAAGCAGGGTGGCAAAGCTGAAGAGGATGATGGCTATGCAGAGGGTGAGATAAGCACCTGTCTGTATGAGAGTGGCACGGATATATCCCTTCCAGGCTGCGCCAACTCCCCTGAGAACGGGAATTGCCCCGCGCATACTCCGATGGCGTTCCGACAAACGTTCGGTCATCCCGTCAGGCAAAAGATTCTGCAACCATCCATAAGCAGGTTCGGACAGACGGATAATATATGGAGTGAGGAAGGTGGTGAGGATGCTGACAGCCACCACCACAGGATACAGGAAAGAACTGGTAACATGAAGAGTCTGTCCCAGTCCGGCAATAATGAAGGCAAATTCGCCTATCTGTACCAAGGAGAACCCGCTCTGGACAGAGTTATGCAAGGAGTGCCCGGTAATAAAGAAACTCAGACTGCCGAATACCATCTGACCTAAGGTGACGGCCAACGAGATGGACAGGATGGGTAACCAGTACTGGACAAGTACATTAGGATCGACCAGCATGCCCACAGATACAAAGAAGACCGCTCCAAAAAGGTCCTTCAGAGGTGAAATGGTATGCTCGATACGCTCGGCCTCGACGGTTTCTGACAGGATACTTCCCATCATGAACGCTCCGAAGGCAGCGCTATAGCCCACTCCCGCCGCAATGACAACCATAAGGAAACAAAGTCCTACACATACCACCACAAGGGTTTCGGAGTTGATGTATCTGCGTGCCTTCCGTAAGAATACGGGCACCAGATACACACCCACCAGAAACCAGAGGGTGAGAAAGAAAGCCAACTGAAGTATGCAGGATAGCATCTGCCCACCCTGCATGCCTTTGCTGACAGCCAGGGTGCTCAGGATGACCATCAGGAGTATGCCCAAAATGTCCTCGAGGATAAGGACCGAGAGGACCGAGGAAGCAAACTTCCTGGTGCGCAGTCCCAAGTCATCAAATGCCTTGTATATGATGGTAGTACTGCTCATGGCAAGCATGCCGCCCAGAAACAGTCGGTCCATGTTTCCCCAGGAGAAGAGATAACCGACCGTACTGCCTACACTTATCATACAGGCCATCACCATCAGGGCTGCGGCAATAGGTCTCAAGCCCATCTTCACCACTTTCTTGAAGGAAAATTCCAGTCCAAGGGCGAACATCATGAAGATGACACCTATCTGACTCCAGTCCTCTATACTATGGAGGTTGGACACCGAGGGAGTATAGGGCATGTGCGGTCCTGCCAGAAATCCGGCCACGATGTAGCCAAGGACAAGCGGTTGGCGCAACCGTTTGAATACTATCGTGACCACACCTGCAATAATGAGGATGTAGGCCAGATCCGTTACCAGAGTGGGCAATTCTCCCATATAGATAATCCTTCTCTTTTCCCTTTTGGATTAAATTTATTTTTTTGCAGTCCTGCGCTTATCGGCACGCAGGAAGAGTCCTGCCAACAGAGTACCGCTGATACTGTGATAGGCACAACTGAGAGCACATGGAACAAGGCTCAGGGATGCCAGGGGATTGACAGCCACCATGGCGGGTGTGGCCATGAAGTTGTTTGACAACACGGTGGCCATACCGGCATTCTGCATTCCTACCTCTATGCTTAGGGTGCGTTTCTTGGCAGTATTGAATCCACACATACGGCCAATGGCAAATCCAAGCAGATATCCCAGACCATTGTGGAGAAAGACCACACAAAGCGTGAGCAGTACCAGAGAAAGACCGTTCCGGAGCAGGAGCGGATGCACGGAATAGATGACTCCTCCCACGATGAGGGCCAGACAGATGACGCTCATTCCCGGCATGATGCGTTGTGTGTCCCGGAACATGGCCTTATGGCCCAGGAAATAATTGAAAGCACAACCAATGCAGACAGGGATGAGTGTGACCATCAATATATTCTGAAACATTCCCCACACGTTCACCTCGATGCTTGTTCCTGCCAACCAATATACAAGCAGGGGAGTCACGAAGGGAGCCAGGACAGTGCTTGCCGTGGTCATGCCTACACTATAGGCCACATCGCCCCGGCACAGAAAGCTCATGATGTTGCTGCTCACACCACCGGGACAGCATCCTACCAGGATGAGTCCTGCCGACATGAAAGGATTGAGATGGAACAGGCGGCTCAGCGTCCAAGCCAATAGAGGCATGACGGTATACTGGGCAATACTGCCAATGAATATATCCCAAGGACGACTGATGAGGATACGAAAGTCGCCGGTACTCAACGTGCATCCCATAGTGAGCATGATGAGACCCAATATCACACTTGCCACATTCCCCCTCTGAACCCATCCGAAAATGTCGGGAAAGAACATGGCTATGATGGCCACAAGAATGATAAAGGGGGAGGTATAGGTGGCCAGCAGGGAACTAAGCCTTTTCAGTATCTCCATACAGAATCAAGCCCTTGCGTTATAGTCCCAACTTTGCAGAAATATCCAGCATCCGTTGGATAGGTTTTACCGCCTCACGTGCTATATCGGCGTCCACATCTACCACAGGCCATTCGTACTTGAGGCAGTTGTAGAGTTTCTCCATGGTGATCAACTTCATATAGTTGCACTCGTTGCAGGCGCAGGTACTGTCGTTGGGCGGTGCCGGTATAAAGGTCTTCCCAGGACATGCCTTCTGCATCTCGTGCAGAATGCCGCTCTCTGTGGCTACAATAAATTCCGTGGCGGGATCGGATATGCTGAACTTCAGCAGGGCTGCTGTAGAACCTACCTTGTCGGCTACCCTTACCACAGGTCCCTTACATTCCGGATGAGCCAGAATCTTGGCTCCGGGATGCTCCTTCTTGAGTTCCAAAATCTTTTCAAGGGAGAATTTCTCATGCACATGACAGGCTCCGTTCCAGAGCAACATACTCCTGCCTGTGATGCTGTTGATGTATCCACCCAGGTTCTGGTCAGGACCGAAGATAATCTTCTCGTCCTTGGGAAAACTCTCCACTATCTGACGGGCATTGCTGCTGGTCACCACCACATCGGTGTAAGCCTTGGTGGCTGCCGTGGTGTTGACATAGCTTATCACGGTGTGATCGGGATGATCGCCCACAAACCTGGCAAACTCCTCGGCCGGACAACTTTCTGCCAGACTGCACCTGGCATTCAGGTCGGGCACGAGAACCATCTTGTCGGGACAGAGAATCTTATTGGTCTCGCCCATGAAATGCACGCCACACATCACTATGATGCCGGCATCCGTCTGGGCCGCCTTTTGGGCCAGAGCCAGACTGTCGCCCACAAAGTCGGCTATATCCTGTATCTCGCCATGAGTATAATAGTGCGCCATGATGACGGCATTCTTCTCCCTACACATCCGGCGTATCTCAGCCTTGAGGTCTGTACCTGCCGGTATGGGTTCGTCAGCAAACCCTTTCTCCTGCCATTTTGACTTATCCATCATATTATACATTATCTGTTATTTATTATATCTATGACATATATAGAGATGATAATATATATAGCATGTGGATGATGTGGACAGGTATCGTGTACCGTAAGCCAATCCTGACCCTTTTCTTTGAGTTATCAACAGAATACATTCCACTTATCCACATAATCAACAACGGTTCTACTCCCTATATCTTAATTATTTAGTCCACTGGTTGTACAGTTTTATCAACAACTTTTTGATAAATAATTCAGTTGTGTACCAATGTACCTATTTCCTCACCTGATATGACCTTTTTCAGATTGCCCGGAATATCCATGTTGAATACATAAATGGGCAGATTATTCTGCATACACATGGCTGTGGCTGTAATATCCATCACCTTCAGACCACGCCGGATGACTTCACTATAAGTAATGTCATGGAATTTGGTTGCTGTAGGATCCTTTTCGGGATCGGCTGTATAAATACCATCCACACGTGTACCCTTGAGCATGACATCAGCTTCAATCTCTATACCACGCAAGGATGATCCTGTATCTGTGGTGAAATAAGGACTGCCTGTACCTCCACTCATGATGACCACCTGGCCCTGATCCATAGCCTCGATAGCCTTCCATTTGCTGTAAAACTCACCTATAGGTTCCATACGGATGGCAGTAAGCACCTTGTTTTTCTGTCCTACGGAATCGAGTGCGCTACTCAAGGCAAGAGAGTTGATTACCGTAGCACACATTCCCATCTGATCACCCTTTACCCGATCAAAACCTTTTCCTGTGCCACTGAGTCCCCTGAATATATTTCCTCCGCCAATGACTATACCTATCTGCACACCCATCCCGGCTATCTCCTTGATTTGCCCGGCATACTCCTTCAGTCTTTGTACGTCAATACCGTAACCTTGCTTACCCATCAAACTCTCACCCGAGAGTTTCAGCAGTATTCTCTGAAATTTCTTCATATATATTTCTCCTATTATTTATTTTATATCATGTGTCTAATTTCACCAAAGGCATATTTACGTTCCTTGCCAAAGGAATCATTCAATATCAAATGTCCGTCAGGCTGTATGTTGACTATCCTTGCCTCAAACTCACCTGTGCTGTCAGCAAACCTGTGCCATTCCTGCCAACGATATACCTGACCCAGATATTCTGCATGTAACTGAGCGAATTCCTTGTTTTCCATCATTTGAAAATAATGGCGGAAACACTTGATTACATTTTCAAGCACGTGCATGCGATGAATGTTATGCCCCGTTATCATCCTCAATGAAATGGGATTGGGTGCTTCGCTCAGGAATACATTCTGGTTTATATTGATACCAACACCCATGATGGAGGATGCTACATTTCGGGACATCAAGTCGTTTTCAATAAGCATGCCACATATTTTTCCGTCAGAATAATATACATCGTTGGGCCATTTCACACGAAAGTATTCCCTGCTGATATTCCTCTCCGTGTCAGACAACTGTTTGAGTCCCATGCACACTCCCAGCGACATTGCCTCTGAAAGGGCAAACATCTGACTGGCTGCTAATCCAAAGGGACATATATGCAGACTGAAGATCAGATTCATGCCCTTCTGAGACTCCCAATGATTGGTCCCCGAACCACGTCCGGAAGTCTGGAAATCAGTAATGACCAAAACTGTCCTGTTACGTAATTCCTCCTGTCTGTCCCTCATCCATTGGTTTGTGGATGTGGTATTCGGAATGGAAACAACTTCCAGTTCAGGCCATACATCCTTCAGCCTCTCCCTACACAATCCTATTTCCTTTGCTATCTGTACCATACGGGAGTTCTAAAGGCATCGATGATATGGTTGATCTGACGTTCCTTGCCCAACACCGTAATAATATCGAAGCGAACAGGCATGTCTATCCTATTGAATCTCACATAAGCGTCGGCAGCAAGTACTATGCGCCTCATCTTGTTTTCTGATACGGCATCCTCTGGTTTACCAAAACGTGAATCCCTGCGGGTCTTCACCTCTACAATCACCAGCACACCATCCTTTTCGGCCACAATATCAAGTTCCTTATGTCCGCTGCGCCAGTTACGCTCCAATATATGATAACCTTCACGAGCCAGATAATCAGCGGCATCATCCTCGCCTGTATGACCTAAGACATTATGCTCTGCCATTTGCCTATAGTTTAACCCTGCAAATATAGAAAAAAAAAGTAACTTTGTCTGTATATTCTACATTAAAGGAAATGAAAGAGGACGAGATGTACATGCGCCAGGCATTGCTGGAAGCACGTGCTGCAGCAGCCGAAGGTGAAATTCCCATAGGAGCAATCATAGTGTGCAAGGGACGAATTATCGCCCGTGCCCATAATCTCACAGAGCGGTTGCATGATGTGACCGCTCATGCCGAGATGCAGGCTATCACTGCCGCTTCGGAATACCTGGGCGGTAAATATCTGACCGACTGCACCCTGTATGTGACCGTGGAACCCTGTCCCATGTGTGCCGGTGCATTAGGATGGTCACAAATAAGCAGAGTGGTATATGGCGCAGGAGATGAAAAAAGAGGTTTTCTCATATATGCACCCCGCACTCTGCATCCCCGCACAACACTCCAGGGAGGAGTACTTGAAGAAGAATGCAAGAATCTCATGCAGGACTTCTTCCGCAACCGAAGAAGATAAACAATATGTTTCTTCCTTAATATATTATATTATATTATATTATGTACGCGCGCACGAGAAAAGCATGTGTACTATATCCCATTAACCAGAAAAACATACATACCTGTCATTTTCTAAAAATTTATTCAATTATTCTGTAGTAAAACGATAGTAGTGTGCGTTTATATAGCAGAGACAACAAAATAAAGTATTCACAATGGACAACAAAGAAAAAGAATTTGAGAAAATGGTACATGCACACAAAGATGTCATCTATACCGTGTGCTATATGTTCTCAAAAAATGAAGATGAAGTGGCTGACCTGTTTCAGGAAACTCTTATCAACATGTGGAAAGGTATCTCCAAGGATAATGCCAACATGCTGGAAGCAGAAAAAGAAGCACAAAAGGCTTGGGTGTACAGAGTATCGCTGAATACATGTATATCCTGGGACAGAAAGAAAAAGAAACATCCCACAGTATCGCTCACCATGGATGTCAACCTCTTCTCCGATACGGACAACAGGACACGTCAGGTGGATATACTACATGAACGCATAGGCAGACTGCAACCATTCGATCGTGCCATCATACTGCTCTGGCTGGAAGATATCAGTTATGAAGAAATAGGCAGCATACTGGGAATATCAGCCAAGAACGTATCCGTGAGACTGGTAAGAATCAGAGAGGAACTCAAAAGAAACAATAACCGCTAAAACTTACTACTATGAACAAGATGAACAATAACACTAACCTTAACTATGAAAACAAAAAAAATGAAGGTATGGAAGAAATGAATGAACTGGAGAACTTACGCTCCGAAATGAAAGAACTGAGAAAAATCATTGCAGGACAGCAGATTGTAAGTGAAAGAATGATGCGCCGGGCTATGGATACCAACATCTCACAAGAGAGGAAGAATATAAGGTTTTCCATCATAGCAGCTGCCGGAGGTTTGGCAATCAGCATGTTTGTACTTCCTAATTTCAACGTGCCCATATGGTTCTGTATCTTTACAGTAGTATTTATGCTCGTAGCCATCACAGCATCCATCTATTCTCTGCGTAAGCACATGAGCATCAATATGACACAGGATAACCTGCTGGGAGTAGCCGAGAAAATTATATCCTACAAAAAATTTGGAAATAATTGGCTTAAATTCTCCATACCCACACTTCTGGTCTGGCTCTTCTTCTTCTTCTATTCACTCAGTGAAAGTTATGGAGGCGAAGAACTGAAAGGAATGGTTTATGGTGGAATGGTTGGCCTGGTCATAGGACTCACATTAGGACTTACCCATCTCTACAAGTCACGCAAGAGAATGGATAATATACTAAAACAAATAGAGGAAATCAGAAATGAATGATTTTGATGAATAAATAAATCTGTTGTGAATGATCTCCTGTCTGATTCTCTGAATATAAATAAAGAGGAAAAGGACAGGAGATTTTTCATTTCTTATTCCAGACAGGTCATCATAATTATCAACCATTGTGGATAACCATATTGAAAACTCATTATATTTATTGTTGTGTTTTCAACATTCCCAACATCCCTTCCTTGAATAAAAATGATATCAACAATCCTCATCATTTTTTCATTTCACTTTCAACACCTTCATGAAGAATTTTCAAAACCAAAATAAACAAATACTTATTATTTAGAATATTCACATTCTGTTGTTCATAACATTTTAATAATATATCCGAACCATAAGAAAATCAATTAAAAAACCTGCTTATCATATATGATGATAACTCATAAAAAAAATGCAAATAACTCCTATCTTTTAAATTTTTATTTTTCATTCATAACATCTATTAACATTATCAACGCCCTATCATCATCAACAAAAGTATTCTTCCTTAAAACATATAAGAAAGAATAATGATGATTGATGTGTGGACAACATAGGCTTATCTCTCTCATTTTACAATATGGGTATATGTAATTTAGTAAAAATAGAATAATGTTTTAATAATAGAGAAATAAAACTTTCCTATATCCCTATAAATGGAGAATTTTGCAAAGGTGAAAGATATATAAATATATAAGGTATAAAGTTATGGAAGACAGAAGTTCGCTAAACCGCCAACTGGCACAGATGCTCAAGGGCGGAGTAATCATGGATGTGACCACACCAGAGCAGGCCAGGATAGCAGAAGCAGCAGGTGCATGTGCTGTAATGGCATTGGAACGTATTCCGGCTGATATACGTGCAGCTGGTGGTGTAAGCCGCATGAGTGATCCCAAGATGATCAAGGGGATACAGAATGCTGTAAGTATTCCCGTGATGGCCAAGTGTCGTATTGGTCATTTTGCTGAGGCGCAGATATTGGAGGCTATAGATATTGACTATATAGACGAGAGTGAGGTGCTCAGTCCTGCTGATGATGTATATCACATCAACAAGCGTGACTTCAAAGTGCCCTTTGTATGCGGTGCCAAGGACTTGGGTGAGGCATTGCGTCGTATTGCAGAAGGTGCCACTATGATCCGCACCAAGGGTGAACCAGGTACAGGTGACGTGGTACAGGCTGTACGTCATATGCGTATGATGCAAAGTGAGATCAGAAGGATAGTCAGTATGAAGGAAGATGAAATCTATGAGGCTGCCAAACAACTGAGAGTTCCTGTGGATCTGGTACAATATGTACACGAAAATGGCAAACTGCCTGTAGTAAACTTTGCTGCCGGTGGTGTGGCAACACCTGCCGATGCTGCCTTGATGATGCAGTTGGGTGCTGAAGGTGTATTCGTGGGAAGTGGTATCTTCAAGAGTGGAAATCCCGAGAAGCGTGCACAGGCCATCGTAAAGGCTGTTACCAATTACAACAATCCCAAAATGCTTGCCGAGTTGAGCGAGGATTTGGGTGAGGCTATGGTTGGTATCAACGAACAGGAGATAGAACTCCTGATGGCAGAAAGAGGAAAATGAGGATAGCCATATTAGCTCTGCAGGGAGCTTTCGAAGAGCATCGTCAGGTGCTTGAACGCATGGGAGAGGAATCTTTCCTGGTGCGTAACCTGAATGACTGGCATCAGGAGAAAAAGGCGCTTGTCATTCCTGGAGGAGAGAGTACCACCATGACACGTATAATGAAGGATTTGAACCTCTGGGAAGAAATTCGTCAGGAAATAGTGTCCGGACTGCCTGTCTTGGGTACGTGTGCAGGTCTGATTATGCTTGACAGCCAACATCTGGGCACCATGAATATAGTTGCCAAGAGAAACGCCTATGGCAGGCAACTGGGAAGCTTTCACACCGAGGGCGAATTCAAGGGGATAGGTATTGTACCCATGACCTTTATCCGAGCTCCTTATATTTCGCAGGTGGGTAAGGGTGTGGAAGTACTTGCACAGGTGAACAGTCACATTGTGGCGGCCCGGGAAGGCAACCAATTGGTAACCGCTTTTCATCCTGAACTGGATGATGATACCAGAATACATGAGATGCTGTTGAATATGGCTGCACATCGTTGAGGATGTTATGGAATGAAAATGGGAGAGTGGAAAACGGCTGCTCTCCTATTTTTTTATTTTATATGCTTGTAATATTCAATAATAAAGTATAATTTAGCATACCATTTTCACAAAAAAGCATATTCCATGAGTAAGGTAATAACTGAAGATACTCCTTTATCAGAGAAAGACTGTTTCTATATGATGGATCGTGACAAGGAGGCTTTTACCTACCCGTTGCACAAGCATGAGGCAATGGAACTCAATTTTGTGGAGCATTGTGACGGTGCACGACGCATAGTGGGTGACTCTATAGAGGTGCTTGGAAAATATGATCTGGTACTGGTGGGAAGCGGATTGGAACATACTTGGGACCAATATGACTGCAAGAGTCATTCCATACATGAGATAACCATACAGTTTTCACCTGACTTGCTTGGAGACCAGTTTTTGGCCAAGAATCAGTTGAGCAGTTTGAGAGCACTTTTTCATAACGCCAAAAGAGGAATAGCATTCGAACTCGATACCATCATGGAGCTTTATAGTAAGATAACTTCCATCACTCAGGCTCAACCGGGATTCTACCGTATGCTCAAACTTCTGGAAATTCTATACGAGCTTTCCCTTAAGGAAAACTATCATCTCCTGGCAAGTCGTTCCTTTTCCAATGTTAAGAAGACTCCTGAGAGTGTACGGGTTCGACAGGTGGAGGAATACATAGATATGAATTACAAGAAGGAAATACGACTGAAGACTCTTTCCGATATAGCCGAGATGACTCCGGCTGCCTTTAGCCGTTATTTCCGTACTAAGACCGGTAAGACAGTATCTGACTATATCATAGACATACGACTGGGACATGCAGCCCGTCAGCTTGTGGACAGTACTAACAGCGTGGCTAATATTTGTTACGAATGTGGGTTCAACAATATAAGTAACTTCAATCGTATATTCAAGAAGAAAAAGGGTTGTTCACCTACAGCCTTCCGTGAGAACTATCACAAACGTAAGATAATAGTGTAACCTTTTATTTTAGAATATAGTCACTCTTATAAATCATATATAAGATATAAGAGGGTAATTATTCTTTTACACGGATGAGGGTAAGTCCGTCGCGAATGGGAAGTATTACCTTTTCCACTCTTGAGTCTGCAGCCACAAGGTCATTGAAAGCCTGAAGATTGAGTGTTTGAAGATCACTCTCACGTGGATGTTCTTCAAGAACGTGACCATACCAGAGTGTATTGTCTGCTATGATAAATCCACCTGGCTTCATGAGTGGAATAATCATGTGATAATAATCTGTATATTGTCTTTTGTCGGCATCTATAAAGACCAGATCCCATCCGCTCTGAAGGGTGGGTACAATATCCAGGGCGTTACCTATATGGAGATGAATTTGAGATGCATGAGGACTTCGGGCAATCCAGGTACGTATGAAGTCCTCCATCTCATCAAATATTTCTATGGTATGCAATTCGGCTTCCGGTTTCAATCCTTCGGCCATACATAAGGCACTATATCCGCTGAAAGTTCCCAATTCGAGTACTCTCACAGGCTTTATCATCTCTACCAGCATCTTGAGCAAACGGCCCTGCAGGTGTCCGCTTGCCATCTGGCCATAAGAAAGGCGTAATTGAGTATCCCGCCACAAGGCATGCAGGAGTTCGCCTTCTGCATCTATGTGGCGGAGGATATACTCATCAGGTTCCACAAGGAATGTTATTTACTTTTCTTTCTGTTTACCTCGTCGATGAGGGCTTCAATAGCCAGACGATAACTATCAAGTCCAAAACCGCAGATGACTCCCAGACATCCTGGACTGATAAGACTCTTGCGACGAAATTCCTCGCGCTGGTGAACATTGCTGATGTGTACCTCCACGGTAGGTGTGGTGACACTCTTCAAGGCATCCAGAATGGCTACGCTGGTGTGTGTGTAGGCTCCTGCATTGAGCACGATACCGTCACGATCAAATCCCACCTCCTGTATTTTATTGATTATTTCGCCTTCCAGATTGCTCTGATAATAATCAATGCGAACATTCGGCATGCGTGTACGCAATTCTTTCAGATAATCTTCCCAGGCACGCTTACCATATATTTCGGGTTCTCTGATACCAAGAAGATTCAAGTTCGGTCCGTTGATAATTTGAATTCTCATAATTTAAGCATAATTTTGTCAAGGCAAAGTTAACTAAAATAAGTTTGTAAATGAAATAAAAGGAGTGTTTTTATTGTTATGGTTCAGAAAAAAAGCAAAACAATTGAAATAAAGGGGAATGTGGACGATGACATACTGAGAAGATATGTGCAGTATCTTAAGCTGGAGCGTTCCTATTCAAAAAACACTCTGGATGCTTATCGAAGAGATTTGCAAAAACTGCTTGTTTTCTACGCAGATAACCATATAGACTACAGAACGGTAACGCTGGAACAACTTGATCAGTTTGCAGGACAACTTCGCGAGGAGGGCATTCAAGCACGTAGCGTGGCACGAATACTGAGTGGAGTACGGTCCTTTTATCGATTTCTTACCTTGGAAAAGGAGGTGGATTCTGACCCTACCGAATTGCTTGAAAGTCCTCAGATAGGCAAACATTTGCCCGAGGTACTTAGCGTGGAGGAGATAGACAACATCATAGGTGTGATAGATGTGAGCAAACCGGAAGGTATCAGAGATAGAGCCATCATAGAGGTACTGTACGGCTGCGGACTTCGTATAAGCGAACTTTGCAATCTCCGTATCAGTCAGCTTTATCTGGAAGACAAGTACATACGTGTGAAAGGAAAGGGAGGAAAGGAAAGGCTTGTGCCTATAGAAGGCGTAGCTATTGAACGGGTACGTGAATGGCTTGTGACAAGAATGGGACACAAGGTGAAACCCTCGGAGGAGGATTATGTGTTTGTTTCCCTCACCCGAGGATGCCGCTTGAGCAGAATAAGCCTTTTTGTATATATAAAGAGTTATGCCGAGAAGGCTGGAATAAAGAAGAATATCAGTCCGCACACCTTCCGGCACAGTTTCGCCACACATCTGCTGGAAGGAGGGGCAAACCTGCGTGCCATACAGATGATGCTGGGTCATGAAGATATATCCACCACAGAAATATATATGCATATCGACAAATCACGGTTGAGAACAGAAATATTGGAACATCATCCCAGAAATATCCTTTATGAGAGGCGAAAAATGGTTTTGAAAGGAAAAGAATAGCCAATAAATGAGTTTTTTTTGTGTGTATGGATTATTAAGCTCATAAAATTGTCGTAACTTTACGCCCGATTTGAGCAATAGAGAGAAAGTAATAGAATTTTATATTTATCATGCAAACAAAACAATTTCTTCTGATGGCATCAGCATCTGTTCTGGTGCTGTCTTCTTGCAGCAAGCTCGGCAAGCTGGGCGCTGACAATTTCAATGTTACTCCTACTCCTCTGGAAGCTGTTGGAGGCCAGGTACCTGCCACAATCAATGGTACATTCCCCACCAAGTACATGAAAAAGAAGGCACAGGTGACCGTTACTCCCGTGCTGAAGTTCGAAGGCGGAGAGGCTGAGGGTCAAAGTTCAACTTTCCAGGGTGAGAAGGTTGAGGGTAATGGTACTACTATCCAGTATAAGGTAGGTGGTACTTATACCATGAAGGCCAACTTCGCTTATGTGGATCCCATGATCAAGAGTGACCTCTATGCTCGTTTTGATGCTAAGATAGGTAAAAAGACGGTGAAGATTCCTGAGGTGAAGATTGGTTATGGTGTGATTGCCACAAGCCAACTCCTGAACCGCTGTGACATTACTGCTGCTACAGCTCCTGATGCTTATCAGCGTATAATTTCCCAGAAGCAGGAGGCAAACATCAAGTTCCTCATCAACCAGGCTACTCTGCGTGCCAGTGAACTGAATAGTGTGAGTGTGAAGGATCTGAGCAAGATTCTGAAGGAAATCAACGACAACACTATGACCCGTGCCCTGACCAATATTGAGGTGAGTGCATATGCCAGTCCTGACGGTAAGTATGATTTCAATGAGAAACTGGCTGAGAAGCGTCAGAATGTAAGTACCGACTACCTGAAGAAGGAGTTGAAGAAGATCAAGATGGATGCTGACGTGGACACCAAGTTCACAGCAGAGGACTGGGAAGGATTCAAGGAATTGATTTCCAAGAGTAACCTTCAGGACAAGCAGGTTATCCTGCGCGTTCTCTCCATGTATGAGGATCCTGAGGAGCGTGAGCAGCAGATCAGCAACATGAGCGAAATATACACAGACATCAAGGAGGGTATCCTGCCTGAGTTGCGTCGTGCACGCCTGATCGTAAACTATGAGATTATCGGTCGTAGCGATGCTCAGATTCTGGAGCAGTTTGCAGCAGATCCCAGCAAGCTCAGCGTAGAGGAGATGCTCTATGGTGCCAACAGACTTGTGAAGGATGATGCTACACGCCAGAAGTGGAACGAGGCTATTGCCAAGCAGTATCCCAGTGACTACCGTGCTCTGAACAACATGGCTCAGCAGGCTATCAGCAATGGCGATATGGCTGCTGCCCAGAACTATCTGAATCAGGCTGCAAAGGTGAACACGAATGCCAGTGAGGTGAATACCAACTTGGCTCTGATGGCTCTGAAGAGTGGTGATGTGGCCAAGGCTGAGACTTACCTGGCTAAGGGTAGCGGCTCTAATACCTTCAAGGAGGTTATGGGCAATATGAACGTTGCCAAGGGTAACTACACTCAGGCTGCTTCTGATCTGGCTGGAGTGAACACCAACAGTGCTGCCCTGGCTCAGATTTTGGCTAAGGATTACACAAGTGCCAGAACCACTTTGTCCAAGATTAAGAATGCCGATGCTACTACCAGTTATCTGCAGGCCGTACTTGCTGCACGTACAGGTGATGCAAGCACCCTGGCAAGCAGTCTGAAGAATGCTATCCAGCAGGATCCCACTCTGGCTGCCCGTGCTGCCAACGATCTTGAATTTGCCAAGTATGAAAGCACAATCAAGAATCTTGTGAAGTAAATTGAAAAAACTATTTTATATAGTATCCATCCTCACCCTGCTCTGTTGCAGCGGCCATCCCGAACAAGTAAAGATTCGTGGAAGGTTTGCTCACCTGGAGCAGGGTGAGTTTTATATTTACAGTTCCCAGGGTGGTACATCCACGCTGGATACCCTACGCATACAGGATGGTGAATTCTCCTATACTGCCGATTTGAATGCGCCAGCCATTATGCATATTCTTTATCCAAACTATTCCCAACTGACTCTCTTTGCCTCTCCTGGAGATGATATAGAACTCAGGGGTGATGCGCAACACCTCAATGGAGTGAGAGTAAAGGGATCGGAAAATAATGAGATTTATACAAAATTCAGACAGGAGACAGAAGGAAAGTCAACAACGGAACTACTTGCCGTGGCCAGACAGTATATCCTTCAGTATCCCACATTGACTGTCAGTCAATACTTGTTTGCGCAATATTATCTTCTTTCAGAAAACATTTCGGGCAAGGAAGTCCGCGAGATATACGACAGTCTGCGCCATGCGTGTCCTGACGATATGGCTTTGCTCAGACTGTCGACAGCCGTACAGGCACATGGGAAATTGGCCCCCGGAGCCATATTACCGGAATTTACTCTGTTTACCAGAGCCAGTCAGTTTCCGGACGGACCACGTCCCGACACCATCAGCAATCAGGATTACAAGGGAAAATATCTGTTGATGACTTTTTGGGCCGGTTGGAAGAGTGGTTCGTTAAGTGCTCTCTACAGGTCAAGGAAGTTGCGCAGAGAGATGAAAGGAAAGGGACGAGAACTGAATATCATCAGTTATTCGTTGGATACAGATGACGCTTATCTTCGCGATTTGGAGAAACGTGATAGTGTGAATTTCCCTTCTTATTGTGATTTCAAATCTTTCAATAGCGAACTGGCATATAAGTGGAACATACGCCAGTTGCCCTATTTCATACTTGTGGATACCAGTCAGCACATCATGGCATCAGGATCTGACTGGCAACGTGACATTCAACCAAAAGCTAACGAACTATGCTTGTAAAGGTATATGGTGCCAGTATGCAAGGCCTTCAGGCTACTGCTGTCACGATAGAGGTTAATGCAACGCGAGGAGTTAGATTTGTTCTCGTGGGATTGCCTGACAATGCTGTGAAGGAAAGTCATGAGCGCATCCTGGCAGCCATAGAGAACAGCGGATTCACATTCCCCACACGTCAGATTACCATCAACCTTTCTCCTGCAGACATACGAAAGGAAGGTTCTGGCTATGACTTGCCAATGGCTATAGGTATTCTTGCCACAGAAGATAAGGTGAATACCACTCAGCTCGGGAAATATATGATGGTGGGCGAACTCAGTTTGGATGGTTCGCTTGTGCCTATACGTGGAGCTTTACCCGTAGCCATAAAGGCACGTGAGATGGGCTTCGAAGGCCTCTTTGTCCCTGAGGGAAACATACGCGAGGCTGCTGTTGTGAACAAGATAAAGGTATATGGAGTCAGGCATATCACCCAGGTGGTCAATCATCTGAATGGAACAGAACTTCTGCAGCCAACGGTCATAGATACGCGTGGAGAGTTCTATGCGCGCCAGTGTGAGTTTGATTATGACTTTGCCGATGTCAAGGGACAGGAGCATGTCAAGAGAGCTATGGAGGTGGCTGCGGCAGGTGGACATAATATGATCATGATAGGACCTCCGGGAAGCGGTAAGAGCATGTTGGCCAAGCGTATGCCCAGCATTCTGCCTCCGTTGAGTCTGCAAGAGAGCCTTGAGACAACACAGATACACTCGGTGGCAGGCACTTTACCGGCAGGGTGTTCGCTCATGGCACAGCGGCCTTTTCGTGCTCCACACCATACCATCTCACAAGTGGCTTTGGTAGGAGGAGGAACCAACCCGCAGCCAGGAGAGATATCCTTGGCCCACAATGGTATTCTCTTCTGTGATGAGCTGCCTGAGTTCCAGCGCTCGGTTTTAGAAGTTCTCCGTCAGCCACTTGAGGACAGGATTATCAATATATCACGTGCCAAGTATAGTACAACCTTCCCTTCTTCGTTCATGTTTGTGGCTTCGATGAATCCTTGTCCCTGCGGATATTACAATCATCCCACAAAGGCATGTTGTTGCACACCAGGTCAGATTATCAGATACCTCAATAAGATATCAGGTCCCTTGTTGGACCGTATCGACCTGCAGATAGAAATCACGCCTTTGTCTTTTGAGGAAATGAGCCGTACAGCACCAGGTGAAACGAGTGCTGCTATACGTGAGCGGGTCATCAATGCCAGAAAAATACAGGAGGAGAGGTTTGCTGGCGAACCGGGAATACATTGTAATGCGCAGATGAACAGTCGGCTGATGAAGCTGTATGCCCAACCAGACGAGGAGGGGATGACACTTTTGCGTGAGGCCATGAATCGCCTTCAGCTCTCTGCCCGTGCCTATGACCGTATTCTCAGGGTAAGCCGTACCATCGCCGATCTGGCAGGAAGCGAACATATACTGTCAGAGCATATCTCCGAAGCAATCGGTTATCGCAATCTGGACCGAAGTAATTGGGGAGAGTGAAATATTGTATCATACTGAGAAATAAATTAAGATTCTCAGAGGAAGTGTAGTATCATAGACATCCTCCATATATTTAAATCCAGAGAATGATTTTGGTTTAAGCTTATGTTAGGTCTCTATGTTGATGTGGCGGGTGTACTGGTAGAAAGCAAGGACTATCAGACAGCCGAAAGTATTGGAACAAGCTAAGAAAACGTCTGAAGGAGGAAAGATTTGAACTGGTGACAAATTGTCACCGGCTGAAACTAAAGGCCGCAATGTGGTCTCTCCGCTGTCTGTAAAAAGTTCTTTGAAGGGCTGAGTCCTAAAGGAGAAATAGAGGATGAAGAAAACAGTGAATAACGTTGGAAATGGAACAGGATCATTGTTCTAATTTTATCAATTCGCGAAACAGGGGTATTACAGTTCATTGTAAAATAAGGGATTAAACTATATACAGTCCCTCCCCGTGTGGGAGTGTGGATTGAGATGATGATGGAGACAAGACACATAAGAGCAATAGGTCTCCAAATGAAACAACCGTAGAGAAGTGCAGGATGAATGAAATGGTTGGATGAGGTTTTTGGTTGACGGGAAGATTGAGTGAAATTCTTGTGAATTGAATTTGCAGAACGTAGCATAAGAAGGAATTTTTGATATCTTTGCAAATCAAAATGTGTGGATAACTGTCCATCATGTTCTGTTAATCTCAATCAAGGCAAGACATGGATATATTCATATATATATAAAGCCTCAAATCCGCAACCACCTCATAAGATGACACAGAGGTAAAAAGAAAGCGGCAA
>JBJEKL010000172.1:0-7046 GCA_051878615.1 Bacteroidaceae bacterium
TAATTTGTTGATTATTAGAAAGAAAACAACCTTTTAAGGGACGACTAAATAACAACAAGAGATCATGGCTTGTTGACGGCAGCAACACTGAAGCCGTGAAGCATCTGGTGGAGGTGGCTAATCCTATGCCGAAAAAAAACTGAGTTTTTCCATTCTATATTTATGGGGGTGTGTCATAATTGGCGCACCCTCTTTCTTGCAATATGCAGTAAAAATGAAGTGAAGCCCTGACTCAGTCGGGCACAGGATCATAACCGCTTCCGCCCCAGGGATGGCATCGTAATAGCCGGCGAATGGTGAGCCAACTTCCTCGCAATACCCCATGGCGTCTCAATGCCTCAATCGCATACTGGCTACAGGTGGGTGTGAAACGGCAGGAGGGTGGAGTGAGAGGCGAGATATAATGGCGATAAAAGAGGATGGGGAGTGTGAATACCCATGCCAGGGCCTGGCTGATTTTACTTGGCCTGTGTGATGCTTTCATGAATGCGGTATAGTAAATGTTGCATCTTTTGCATGATGGCTTGTGAGGGCAGTATCTCTGCAATGTTCCACAGGAAGGCAATGTCCAGGCCTGTACCCATATTCTGCAGAATCTGTTTGTTCAGTCGGTAAGCCTCTCGAAGCTGTCTTTTCACACGGTTACGTTTTACGGCGTGTTTGAAGTGACGTTTGCTCACGCTTACCATGATGCGAATGCCTGGCTCCTCGCTTTCCATAAAGACTGCTCGAATGGGGAACACACTAATGGAACGACGCTCGCCACTAAAGAGTCTTTGCAGCGCTTTCCGGCTACACAGACGTTCGCTCTTGGGTAACGTATGCAGGTGCACTTCAGCCATTGACCTTGGCAATATAGGCCTTCAGGGCTGCCGTGATGCTCGGATACTCGGGCGATGGAGCCTCAAGGTCCAATCTAAGTCCAGCATCGCGAACAGCCTGTGCTGTGGATGGCCCGAAGCATCCAATGGCAATGTCTCCCTGCTTGAAGTTGGGGAAGTTTTTTTGAAGAGCCTGCACTCCGCTTGGACTGAAGAAGATGAGCATGTCATAATCAAATGGCTCTTCGGGTTTGAAGTCGTTGCTCACAGTGCGATACATGACGCCACACGCATGACAGATGTTCTTGGCTGCCAACAATTCGGAGATGTCATCGTTGTGCACATTACTCATAGGGATGAAATATTTCTCAGCCTTGTGCTTGTAGATGACAGCCACCAGGCCATCGGTTTTTCCTGTGGTGCCGAAGAATACTTTGCGCTTGCGATATTGTACATACTTCTGAATATAGAGAGCCACCATCTCTGTGATGCAGAAGTATTTCATGTCTTCGGGAATAGTGACACGGAGCTCACGGCAGAGGTTGAAGAAGTGGTCCACTGCATGACGTGAAGTGAAAACAATCGCAGTATAATCCAGAATATTAATTTTCTGCTGTCTGAACTCTCTGGGGGTAACACCTTCCACTTTGATGAATGGGCGGAACACGATATCCACGTTCATTGAATGGGCAATGTCAAAGTAAGGTGACTTTTCTGATGAGGGTTGGGGCTGCGATACGAGAACCTTCTTGATAGTCATTGTCTTCCTGATGTTTTGCTTATAGTAAGTCCGTAATTTGTGTCAAAAATTCAATTGTAACCCATAGGGGGGCCACTTCGAGGGTGCAAAAGTACACAAATAAATGCAATGCACCATATATTTTAACATAAAATAAGCGTATGGCCTTGAATAGAAGGAGGAATTTGGCAAGTGTTATCACACATAATATACTCCCGATGAACACTTCTTTTGGAGGATATGTATACACCATGACAAGGAGGATGGGAAAGAGTGTCACAGCCTCAAAGGTGAGGATGAGAAATTGAGTGTTGTGCCACTCATGGCGTACTTGCTTATTGAAAAAAATCCAGTTGAGGAAATTATACAAATATGCTTTACATAGGAAGTAAATCCACCATGAGACCACGTAAATGGCCTGCAGCGAGAGACGACCGATGAGGTAAGGCATTTGTCCCAGACGATCCTGCTCAATCACCGATATGGCTATGCCACCCATGATGCTGAGCATCAGGCAGACGTAGGGCATGGAGAGGAGTCCCTGGGCCGTGCTTAATGCTTGTCGGCGTCCCTGTCTGGCTCGTGTGGGAAGGAAGAAGTCATGTAATTGCGAGCGCATCTCATGGCCATAGCGTATCAGGATGTACATCAGCATGACGAAGCATATCAGTACCCCGCAGGTCAAAGGACTGTCGGTACTTACCCTGTAGGGAATCTTACTGCAGGCGAATCCCAATGTCCTGCCAGGTATCTCGGGGTGCCAGTAAGGTGTTCCGTGGAAGAAGCCTTTGTCTGATTCCTGGAAGTGTGTCAAGACATGGACGAGGCTGTCGTTGAGGGGCAGACTTGACTGTGTCGCGTCGCTTCCCGCCAGGACTATGGAGTCGGTTTCCTGAGGAATGGGTATGGCATCAATGCTGTCAGGCACTTGTACCATGGGTGCGCTAAGGAACGGACTGATGGTCATAGGGCGGCAAATCGGCGTATAGAGGTATCCCACATTGGAGTGTCTTGTGCCAGGTCAAGTGCTTCCTCGGGTGTGGTTGCCACACGCCATATGGCGGTATGTTGCTGGCGCATGAAGTGGGCGTCAGCTGACTGTTGCAGGAATGTGAGCAGGGAATCATAGTACCCATCGGTATTAAGGATAACGATAGGCTTGAGGTAAAGCCCCAGTTGCTTCCATGTAATCAACTCACTCATTTCAGCCAGCGTGCCGCATCCTCCAGGGAGGAATATGGCCGCATCGCTCATCTCTGCCATCTTCTGTTGGCGTATGTGCATGTCGGCCGTCTCCACGATGCGGGTCATGTGCTGATGACACCACCCTTCTTCGATCATGAATGTGGGTATGATACCCAGAGTCTCTCCTCCATTCTGAAGGCATCCATCGGCAGAGGCACGCATCAGACCTTGGTTGCCTGCGCCGTTGATGAGCATGATGCCACGCTTGGCCATGCCCTTCCCCAACTGGTATGCCGCATCGAAGTATTTGCGGTCAACTTGCGAACTGCTGGCGCAGTACACACATATGCTCTTGATGTCCACGTAAACCTTATATATATATATATTAATATGTACGCGCCCGCGAAAGCAGATGGGAGTCGTGTTTTCTCAGGCACGTCTGTAAGTATCAGAGGTCGAATGTCTCCTTGATTTGCTTCACATAGTCGAGCTTCTCCCAAGTGAAGAGCTCCACTTCGATTTCTTTTGTGGCATGATAGAGTGACTCAAAGCGTTTGGTCACCACACGAGGCTCTCTGCCCATGTGTCCGTAGGCTGCCGTCTCCTCATAGATGGGGTTACGCAACTTGAGACGTTTTTCTATGGCATAGGGTGTGAGAGGGAACATCTGCCGGATTCGCTCTGCTATCTGGCTATCGGTAAGTCGTACATGACTACGGCCGTAGGTATTGACATACACGCTTACAGGTTCGGCCACTCCGATGGCATAACTCAACTGCACCAGCATCTCGTCGGCCACTCCTGCAGCAACCATGTTTTTGGCAATATGTCGTGCTGCATAGGCCGCAGAGCGGTCTACTTTGGAAGGATCTTTACCGCTGAATGCGCCTCCGCCATGAGCACCTTTGCCTCCGTAGGTATCCACGATAATCTTGCGGCCTGTGAGACCAGTGTCTCCGTGAGGCCCTCCAATAACAAATTTTCCGGTTGGATTGACATAATATTTGATGTTCCCATCAAAGAGTGCCAGAATCTCTGGCTTCTGGATTCCCTCAAGCATACGTGGGACGAGAATCTCTCGTACGTCCTTCTCAATCTGCTTTTGCATGGCCTCGTCAGCATCAAACTCATCGTGTTGCGTTGAGAGGACAATGGTGTCGATACGCAGCGGTTTGCCTTCGTCGGAGTATTCCACACTCACTTGGCTTTTGGCATCGGGGCGAAGGTATGTCATCTGCTTGCCTTCCTTTCGTATTTCTGCCAGAACGACCAGCAGCCGATGAGCCAGGTCAAGTCCCAGGGGCATGTAATTGTCGGTCTCGTTGGTTGCATATCCGAACATCATGCCTTGGTCTCCGGCTCCCTGCTCCTCGGGTGCTTGACGGTTTACGCCCCGATGAATGTCGGGACTCTGCTCGTGGATGGCACTCAGCACGCCGCAGCTATTACCGTCAAACATATACTCAGCCTTGGTGTAGCCGATACGGTTGATCACTTCGCGTGCCACGCGTTGCAGGTCGATATAGGCCTCGCTCGTGACTTCGCCAGAAAGGAATACCTGCCCTGTAGTCACCATCGTCTCGCAGGCCACATGGGATTGGGGGTCAAAAGCCAGCAGTTTGTCAAGCACTGCATCGCTAATCTGGTCGGCCACCTTGTCGGGATGCCCTTCAGATACCGATTCTGAGGTAAATAGATAACCCATAGTCAATTGAATCATTAAAGTTGAACAATCAACAAGTCGGGGAAAAGATATAGGCATAAATGCGTGGCAAAGCCTTTGCCTTACCCTTTTTAGCATTTTTTATTGTGGTTGCAATCAGCCCAAATCTATCCACATTTCTCGTTTCGGCTGCAAAGGTACAAAGTTTCGCTGAATTGAGATGTCATGAGATACGCATTTTATTCAAGATTGTACAACCAGGCATCATCAGATACATAGGCGGAGAAAACTATCCGAGTGAGGCTATGCCGGAGAGAAATGCTTGTGTCCACTTGGGGTATTGTGAAAAAGAATCATCCGCATGACAACAGCCGTGTGGGGAATAATGTGTAACTTTGCGAAGAATCTTATAATACGTAATATCCTAATGAAGGCCTACTTGACTCCTTTTTTTGTTGCCTTTTCTTTTTGGGCAAAAGCCGTCCCGTCTTTACCCCAGGATCATTTGGGGGATGTGAATCTCTTTATGGGAACAGCCAATGATTATGGACAGATGTCGCCTGGAGCTGCTGTTCCCTATGGTATGATACAAGTATGTCCTGACAGCAAACCGCGTCAGCATCCTGGATATGACCACGAGGTCGATGTCATAAGCGGTTTCAGTATCAACCGCCTGTCGGGTGTGGGAGGTAGCGGATGTGGCGGTAACGTGTCGCTTCTGCCTTGCACGTCGGGTAGCCCAGCACGTATCATAAAGAGCACCGAGCAGGCACGCCCGGGATATTATGCCGTGATGATGACTGATGGAACAGCTTTCCGTGCCACAGCCACCAGTCATCTGGCTGTGGAAGAGTTTACTTTCCCCCAAGGTAGAGTACCCAGGCTGGAATTGAACACGGCCTCTTCCTTCGAGCACGTACATGAGGCACATTTCCGACAGACCGCTCCTTCGGAGGGCGAGGGATATGTGATGAGCCGTAATACCTGTGGGCGCGGACATTACCATTTGTATTACCGCTTGCTCACAAGTATGCCCTTCAGCATAGACTCCGTGGATGGCGGACGAGCCCGGATCACCTTCCCACAGGCCAGGGACAGCCGTGTGGAAGTGCGCATATTGGTGGGCACAGGGCTGAAGGACGAACTTCACGTTGTGCCTGCTACTGCAATCTGGCAGAAGGATTTTACTCAGATAGAACATGAGGCGGCATCACAGTGGCAGGATCTGTTGGGGCGTATCGAGGTGGAAGGAGGTTCAGAAGAGCAACGCACAATCTTCTATACATCGCTTTACCGCACGTTCCATAGTCCCTTTCAGGTGACGGATACCCTGATGCGCCGGTATCTGGGTACAGACGGCGCACCTCATCAGGCCGGGCAAGGCAACTACTATAGTTCATGGTCTCTCTGGGATACTTATCGTACAAAATTTCCTCTTATCACCTTGCTCGACCCAATCCGTTCTGCCGATATCATGCAATCTCTGGCTCAACTTTATGTAACAGGAAAGAGAGACTGGAGCACGGATTATGAGTGTGTGCCTACTGTTCGTACCGAGCATGCCATTGCCACTCTGCTTGATGCCTATCGACAGGGAATCAGCATTCCCAATCTTGCCGAAGCATGGTCTGGAATGGTTGATGAGGCGAAACGTCTTCCTCTCAAGTCACCCGACCAATGCCTGGAGGCTTCTGTCGATTTCTGGGCATTAGGACAGTTGGCCCAGGAGACAGGACGAAAGGATGAAGCAGAGTGGTGGACACATAGGGGAGAAGAAGTGTTTGATTCTATATGGACCAAGGAGTTCATGGACATAGACAGCACCTATATCCTCATGCGTGGTAACGGCCTTTACCAAGGGACACGCTGGCAATACCGCTGGGGCGCACCCATGTATCTCGGCCGCATGGAACAACTGGTAGGGAGCAGGGTATTACTGGAACAATTGGAGCAGTTTTTCCGTGAGGAACTATACAACCAAGGGAATGAACCAGACATACACGTCCCCTTCCTGTTTGGTCGGCTGGGGGCTCCTGAGAAGACGGCGCCTGTTGTGCGCAGTCTTGCTACAGAAACGATTACCCATCGTTATGGCGGAAATGATGCCTATCCACAACCTTTTGTGGGCAAGGCGTTTGTCAATCAGCCCCGTGGCTATTGCCCTGAGATGGACGAGGATGATGGAGCCATGAGTGCGTGGTATGTGTTTGCCAGTATTGGTCTTTATCCAGTGGTGGTGGGTGAGGCTTCCTATGAAGTCTTCCCGCCTCTCTTCAGACGTGTCACCTTGTATCCGGGCGGACAAGGTCATCCTGCAGTGACCGTCCGTGTGCAGGGCAATGAGGATGCCAATCGTCCGCTTCGTCGTGTGACGTGGAATGGTCGTAGGCTTCGTGAGTCCCGTATCAGTCATCGAATGCTTGTTCAGGGAGGTGAACTGGTGTTTCATTATTGAGTGATGTCAAGCAATAATCATACTAACTATACTTAATTACACAATGAGAAAACTATTTATCATGGCTGCAACTATTATGGTAGCAGCCTGTACACAGGCTCCTAAGGAGAATGTGCAGGCAGAGGAGAGTGAAACAGGCAAGGTGATATTCATTAGAGAGAATTTTCCCCAGCAGAATGTGGA
>JBJEKL010000173.1:0-7044 GCA_051878615.1 Bacteroidaceae bacterium
CTTCGACTAAAACAACTACAACAATGAAAGGTGTTGTCATAGCTCTGGTCATCTTCTGCATAGTCCAGTGCCCAATACTCAATGCACAGACTATAACCATCACGAATCCAACAGATATCCAGCGACAGGAACTGGTGAACATTGATGCCAGTCTGTTGGGAATTAATGTCAGCAAAGGTGTCGTGGTGCGCGATGCTTTTGGAATAGAGCAGGCTACTCAACTGTCATATGACGGACAGTTCCTGATGGAGGTGCATGTGCGCCCCAATGCGACCGCCACATATACCATACAGGCAGGGCAACCTGCTCCTGTGCGCTCCTGGGTCAGCGGACGACAGTATCCGGAACGTCTTGATGACATAGCCTTCGAGAATGATCGTATAGGTTTCCGCCTATATGGTCCTGCTCTGCAACGCAGAGGGGAAAAGGGATTCGGTCACGATGTATGGGTAAAGCGTACTACAGAACTCATTCTTGAGGAATTGTACCGCAACGATCCGCGCATGTCTTTCCATTTGGATTACGGCAAGGGTCTCGACTGCTATGGTGTAGGTGCAACGCTGGGCTGTGGAACACCAGCTCTCGTCCGCGATGGAAGGATAGTTTATCCCTGGTGCTATGAGACCTATAGGATATTGGATAAAGGACCGCTTCGCTTTACTGTACAAGTGAACTTTCCGACGACTACTGACAGCATCACAGAACATCGTATCCTGTCACTTGACAAAGGCTCGAATTTCTGTAAGGCCACGGTGTGGTATGACGGGTTGAAGGAACCTGCATCGGTGGGAGCGGGCTTTCCCGTACGTTCTACAGAAACGTCCGCTGTGGTGAATGGTGATGGATATATCCTTTATGCGGACCCCACGGTTGACCCCGAGTGTCATCAGAGCCAGATTTATGTGGCAGTTCTGTTCCCCGGCCACCCTGTGGAGATTACTATGATGGAGGGACACGGGATCGGCATCATGCGAAACTACCGGGGAGGACGTTTTAATTACTGGTTCGGAGCGGCATGGAGTGAGTTCGATGTACGTTCACAGACCGAATGGCAATCGCGCATAGAAAGCTTCATGCAGGCTATACAACATCCATTGGAAATAGAAATCAAATAATAGAGATTATGACAAATATTTTTTCGTTAGAAGGTAAAAACGCCTGGGTTACAGGAGCTTGTTATGGCATTGGCTTCAATATAGCGAAGGCTTTTGTGGAGGCAGGCGCCAAATGTGTCGTTTTCAACTGCCGTAGTGAGGCAGCTCTGCAACGCGGATATGACAACTACAGAGAGGCTGGTATCGAAAACGTGAAGGGCTATGTCTGTGATGTAACCGATGAGAACGCCGTGAAGATGCTTGTGGAACAAATTCACGAGGAAGTGGGACAGATTGACATCCTTGTCAACAATGCAGGAATCATCAAACGCATCCCTATGCATGAGATGAAGCGTGAGGAGTTCCAGCAGGTCATTGATATTGATCTTGTTGGTCCGTTTATCTGCTCTAAGGCTGTTATCCCTGAAATGATGGAACGACGCGAGGGCAAGATTATCAACGTATGTTCGATGATGTCGGAACTGGGCCGTGAAACGGTCTGTGCCTACGCTGCAGCGAAGGGTGGTCTGAAGATGTTGACACGCAACATTTGCTCGGAGTACGGTGGGTACAATATCCAGTGCAATGGCATCGGCCCAGGTTACATTGCAACACCACAGACAGCCCCGCTACGTGAGCGTCAGGCCGATGGTTCTCGTCATCCATTCGATAGTTTCATTTGTGCCAAGACTCCTGCCGGCCGGTGGCTTAATCCGGAGGAATTGGCAGGTCCTGCTGTCTTCCTGGCCTCTCACGCATCGGATGCTGTGAATGGGCATGTTCTGTATGTAGATGGCGGCATTCTGGCATATATCGGAAAGCAACCATAGGAAAAATTGACAGATAATATATGGAACAGGTATTCTGTTACATCATCAGTCTGGGGGCATCGGTGATGATGCCGATACTGTTTACGATTATCGGCCTATGTATCGGCCTGAAATTTGGAAAATCTCTGAAATCAGGTCTTTATGTAGGTGTCGGATTCGTTGGCCTTAGCATTGTGACAGCTCTGCTGACTAACAGTTTTGGCGGTCCGCTGAGTGATATATCGCGTTTGTACGACCTTCAACTCCGGGTTTTCGATATGGGCTGGCCGGCTGCCGCATCCGTAGCCTATAATACAGCCGTTGGAGCATTGATGATTCCCGTGTGTCTGGGCGTAAACGTCCTGATGCTCCTCACAAGGACTACGCGAACGATTAACATCGACCTCTGGAACTACTGGCACTTTGCCTTCATTGGGGCTGTGAGTTATTTCGTGACTGGGGAGAGTTTGGCTTGGGGCTACTTTGCTGCTGTCGTGTGCTATATCAACACTTTGGTAATGGCTGACCTCACGGCAGGCCGTTTCCAAGGCTACTATGGAAACATGGAGGGCATCTCCATTCCTCAGCCTTTCTGTCAGAGTTTTACTGTATTTGCATTGGCTATCAGCTGGTTACTTGATAAAGTGCCGGTCTTCTCAAAATTGGATATTGATGCAGAGGGATTGAGGAAGAGGTTTGATGTGTTGGGAGACCCACTGGTGCTTGGTGTGATTGTAGGTGCATTGATTGGGATTTTGGCTCAGCTTGACATCAAGAGAATATTGTTCTTAGGTGTTACGATGGGTGCCGTAATGGAGCTCATTCCTCGCATCACCAGGCTGTTTGTCGACGGACTGATGCCTATCTCCAGGAAGACTCAGAAGATGGTGAAGAGAAAGTTTAATGGCAGGAAGGTTTATATCGGGATGTCGCCAGCTCTCGTAATCGGTCACCCGACCACATTGGTGGTAAGCCTTTTGCTTATTCCTGTCACGCTTGGGATGGCGGTCATCTTGCCGGGCAACGCGTTCTTGCCTTTAGCTTCGTTGGCAGGAATGTTCTATGTTTTTGTAATGGTGCTGCCTTTCACAAAAGGTAATGTGGTGAAGACCTTTTTCGTAGGACTGGTAGCTCTTGCCATCGGTCTGTATTTCGTGACTGATATGGCTCCGGCATTTACTTTGGCGGCTCAGTCTGTCTACAGTCAGACCGGTGACAATGCTGCAAGGATACCCGAGGGATTCGAGGCTGGAGCACTCGATTTTGCCTCGTCGCTTTTCGGATGGGTCATTTACAAGTGTGTAGGGAATTTACGGCTGGTAGGTATGGGAGTGCTGACATTCTTTACATTGGGTATGATGTGGTGGAACCGATGCCGCATTATTGCTGACGAGAAACAAATGGAACAATAAATAATAAGGAATATGAAGACGTTGTTTTTAATTTTTGGAGTTGTGGGTTCAATAGCGGTATCTGCCCAGCAGACGATGAATTTCCAGATGGCTTGTCATCCGACCGATGTTAGGCACTACGATACACAGACCCTCCGCGACAGATTCGTGATGGAGACGGTGATGGTAGCCGACGAAATCAATCTGACCTATTCCATGTATGACCGTTTTATCTTTGGCGGTTCTATGCCTGTGACGAAGGATTTGAGGTTGGAAACGCATCCCCAACTCCGTGCAGACTATTTCATGCGCAACCGAGAACTTGGAATCATCAATACCGGTGGTGACGGTGTGGTAATCATTGATGGTCAGGAATATCCTCTGGGCTATAGTGAAGCGCTCTATGTAGGTCGGGGATGGATTGGTAAGGACAAAAACGGTAATGACATTGATACCAATAAAGAGGTGATTTTCCGTTCGAAGGATGCCGGGAACCCTGCAAAGTTCTATCTGAACAGTGCCACTGCCCACCGACACTACAAGACACAATGGATTACTCTCGACGGAAGAAAGAACGGCAAGGTGCAGAGTTTGAAGGCTGTTGTTGTAGGCACTAAGGAGACCCCCCTTGGAACGAAGGCGGAGAGTAACCTTCGTACTATCAATCAGTTGATTGTGAACACTGTCCTCGAGGAAGGTCCTTGTCAGCTTCAGATGGGCTTGACTCAGCTGCAGGAAGGCTCTGTATGGAATACGATGCCGCCTCACACTCATGGTCGGCGGATAGAGGCATATTACTATTTCAACTTGCCGGAGGGACAGTCTGTCTGTCACATTATGGGTGAACCTCAGGAAAGTCGTGTCATATGGTTGCACAACGAGCAGGCCGTCATGAGCCCGGAGTGGAGCATCCATTGTGCCAGTGCTACCTACTACTATACCTTTATATGGGGAATGGCAGGTGAAAACCTGGACTACAATGACAAGGATGCTGTTCAGGTAGGAGACTTAAGGTAGGCGTCCATCGGATTTCCCGTCATATTTGCCCTTTTTCAACGCAAATGTTTGCGTGAAAAAGGTACATCTGTCCTGCGATTTTGAAAGCATAGTGGGGTAATGACCGATTTTGGATAAAAAGATTTTGTCATGCGGCAAAAAAAAGTTGGATGATATGAATGATGTATCATTATTTAACTTATCTTTGCAGTAGAATTGAAGAGATTCGGTTCTAAGACATACGAAATAAGAAGAAGCGTTATGCTTATCTCTTGCGAATGAAAACCTGAGAAATTTTCACACGTGTACAAGGATAGCATAGTGGTTCTCACGCGTTGCGTGGGCTGCTATTACTACATTTGTACACAACGGTTTTCTCAGGACCTTCATTCAAAGTCGTAGCATTGCAGTTCCACGCTTCTCGTGTGTATAGATAAGGCCTTGAAGGGACTGCCTGGGCAGGATAAAAATTATGAACCTTACGAAGCGGTTTGCTACCTGCGGCACTCTGTTCATTTTAATGTTTTCTGTCATCCATGCGCAGGACATCAGAACTGATTCAATCGGAAACAATTCCCAAACCCCAAGTGAGAGGATTGATTCATTGTCTAACGAATTATCCCAAATCAGGTCATATCTAAGTGACGAAGAAAAGAAGAAGGAGACCGATAGGATTTGGAAACGCCGAAAGTATTGGAAAATAGGATTTGACAATCCCTCTATTGAGCGCACCGATGGAGAATCGATGACATGGAAAACGGACTTCTCTGTATTCCTTCAAAGAGGAAAAACTGCTTATCTGCATTCCAAACCTATTGGAGGAATGGTTAAGTTTGGCATAGATTATGGTTTTATGGACTTAGGTTATGCAAAACTGAAACTCAAGACATATGGCAGTGTAGACGCTTCCCCTTCTGAGGCAGGAACAACTTCTGGCAGTAATTCCGATGGCTTTGATGAAATCGTGAGCGAGGATCCCAGCGGTTCGATATTCTCCATGATGGGAATCGATTTGGGGATGCATAAGTTTGATTACAGCATGCATGTCGGTCCGAGTATCAGCATCAACCCTTGGAAACATCTTATCGTGGCGGCTTACTTTCATGCGATGCCGACAGCATCAGGAATCCTGGAGAATGAATCGTTTTCTTATGGATTTGCTTGCGCTATGTCTGCAGGTCTTTCTGTTTCGTATAAGGTGATATCCGTTGGCGTGGAGGGTGTGTGGAGCGCCATCAAATACAAACAGGCATCATTCGATGAGGAGGATATCGAGGATGATTATGAGGGAGATTTCAATCTGTTCAATACGAAGGATTTCAAGTTGAAGCAAAAAGGTCCCCGTTTTTATATTGCATTTAGGTTCTAATTAAAAACATAATGATATGAAATGGAAATATTTCTTCTGTTTGCTCATTTTCTTGGGCATAATGGTATCGGCTTGTACTGAATCTGATGATGAAATTTACGGAGAAGATACACCTCCCGCTGGTGCACTTCCTTCAGCTGTGTTTACTCCCAACAATCTGCCCAACGAACCTTTCTATAACGATGCCATACGGATCGTGTCAACAGATGAGTACGCTCCTTTCTATGCGCTCGAATTGATGTCCGACGGACATTATCTGCTTACCTATTCCCGTCCGTATTATTATGCTTCTGCTGTTCGTGTCTCCGCAAAAGGAAACGGGAACTTCACTATACGTAAGAGTCGTAAGGCCTCAGGGACCCGGACAAGAGCCAGTGTGGACGAGGATGGCACGTTGACATTTTACAATGGCGATGAATATGGTACGTTTACAAAGATTGGTGACAAGCAATATCGGTTGGGCAACCAAATGCAGATTGACCTAAAGGAAGTCACAGGTTCTGACAAATCAGTGGCCTACGTAAACTATAATGGAATGGTATCACATGTATATGTCAATGTCTCTGAGCCTCAGGCGAATGATGCAACGAGAAGCCTCTGCCGTACATGGGACCTTAATAGTTTGGAACTTTGGGCTTATTGGAATGGTAAATATGTGGTACATGGCAAGCAGACCATACGGGATGGCCAGGTAGAATCCTATTTCAAGGCTTCGTTTGGCATTGAAAAGGAAGAATATCTTGACGATGATTACGAAATGTGTTATAAGGTAATATTTACCTCAGCAGGCACATACATCTGTTTTTATTTAGACGGAGATGTGGAGGTTGCTCAGTGGAAATGGATAGACAAGGCACAGGGCACTCTTCATTATGAGGACTCTATGCTGAATGAGGATTATGATCCGGAATGGGATGGCTATGTCACCATTCGTTTTGCAGGAAACCAGATGCGTGTCTATGAGGATTATACCGAAACCGAAGAAGATATTACAGTGCGAATGGTTGCAGTGAACACATTGACCGCTGCCAATCGAGGATAGTTTCTCTGCCGATAATGAATAATTATTGTATAGTAAGATGAATACATTAAGAAAAATTTTCTTTTCTGCCATGTTCTTTCTCATGGCAGTATCGTCTTGTGCTTACGATGTGCAGATTGATGGAATTTGTTATGATCTTTGGATTACAAAAAAAACTGCGAGTGTGGCAAGTGGCATTAAGTATTCAGGACATGTAACGATACCATCTTATATAGATTATGATGGTTATCGATACGATGTGACTGCTGTTAGTGAATCTGCATTCGCTTCTTGTCGCGACCTTGTTTCTGTTGTTCTTCCAAATAGTATAAAGGATATTGGTCCTGGAGCTTTTTCACATTGT
>JBJEKL010000174.1:0-26776 GCA_051878615.1 Bacteroidaceae bacterium
TATTAATAACCTATACACCATCTTAATTTGGGTGACGCATTGACGAAGTCAGGAATGTCACCAAACGCGCAATTTCTATATCACTATCATAATTTAAGTTCATATAGATTCCTCCTCCATACAGAAAGGAAACTGTACATTCAAGCCGATTTATGCAATTTTAGACCTATTCAGCTCATGGATTTCATGAAATTCCGTAAAAATCAGCAGAAAACCATTGAAAGGGATACTGACAGTACTCCCCCCTGAGGTTAAATCACCCTTTCAAGCACATACTTGGCAAATCTGCCCACAAAAGGACACACGGTGCAATTTATGCACAACATCAGAGAGGTTTTGAAAATAGAGAGTAAGCAGAAATGCAATTATAGTGATACAACACATTTGGGCATTCATCTCACGATGAATATATTCGGTATTGTTGCCGTTCTCTTTTTAAGCACAGAGACAGATTAACGGATAGCGTTTTTCCTGAAATCTCGTACAAATGAGAACAGAGTAGAACTTGCCCCGGCTATGCCGAGCGCAGTGAAAGCCAACAACGTCAGGTCCAAACCGGTCATTTATTTCCAAGACACACACACAAGAGTCATCTCAATATTCCGAATTAGAAATCCAGGCGGAAGAGGTTTCCCTGTGTCTGCAGAAGAAGGCTGTTCCCCCAAGCAGCACAATCCTCCAGTTCCCCATGAGTGGCCCGACTCAAGTCTATCACATTCTGCATCGTACGCGTCTTCAAATCCCAAACATAAAGTATTGAGGGATGCTTGTCGGACCCAATGCCAGTAGGCATAAAGAGCTGTCCGTTGCGGATAAAGAGTCCCTGACCAATGGGCATAAAAGGTCTGTTGAAAGTATCCTCCACGAGATAATTCTCCAAAAGATCCTTCTCGGTAAGTGTCACCAGTCCATCCTCTCCATCGTCAACCTTTGGCAGACGAAACTTGACAATACGATGCTGGTTGGCGGCATCCTCATTATTGACGGTATTCCCATAGCCATAGAGCATATCATTTTCACGGTCAATAACCCATTGCAAAGCATAGCCGAAGAGGTGGCTATCGTCCTGAAAACAGATAGTCTGCACTGTCTTTGTGGACTTCAGGTCAGGTGCCACACGCTCCACAAAGAGAACATCCTTCTTGCCTTGCCAGGGCTGACGTGCACACTGGCTTACATATAACAAAGGCAAAGGGTCAGACTCATCATAACGATAACGGGAAAGTGACACCACATTGCTATGATTGACCTCATCAAAGCAATTCATCTTGAATGGCTCGACAATTCTCTTGAATTGTTTGCCATCATAATTGTAAATTGTAAGCCAACCACGATTTTGAGCACTCAGCACAAAGTCTCCATAGACCTCCATGCCCTGGAAACTCTCCTGACGAGTGCCCTGCATAGCACCCTGCAAGGCACCTACAAGCTGAACCTTGACCGTATGTTCACACATCGAAACAGGCTGACCGCCATAGCAGACCACTCCGATGTCTGACGAACTGGAACTCTGCGCCATGGATGTCAGTCCTGCCAGTACCAGGCCCATAAAGATTGTTGTTCCTTTCATTACTGCAGATATTGTTTGAAATGACTGGTAATTTGACGGAAGAGGTGCGCACGTGTGTTCCCTCCGTAGATACTATGATTGCGATTGGTGTAGGTCAACTCACGGAAGTCCTTGTCAGCCTGAACCAGAGCCTCAGTATATTCAGCGGCATTACGGAAATGCACGTTATCGTCAGCAAGGCCATGCACCAATAGCAGATGGCCATTCAGTTGAGCAGCCCGTGAGATAGGCGAAACGTCATACCCCTCACCATTCTCGTTGGGCGTGCGCATGAATCGTTCTGTATACACACTATCATAATAACGCCAATCGGTGGGTGCCGCCACAGCCACACCTGCAGCAAAAACCGGACGACCCTCGCTCATGCTCATCAAGGTACAGAATCCGCCATAACTCCATCCCCAAATACCAATACGATTGGCATCCACATAGGGCAGGGATGCAGCATAGAGAGCAGCCTCCACCTGGTCATGACTCTCCAGTTGACCAAGCTTCAGATAGGTACATTGTTCGAAGTCACGTCCTCGACCTCCTGTTCCTCGTCCATCCACAATCAGACTGATGAATCCCTGCTGGGCCAAGTACTGTTCGTAAAGCATACCTCCCATATTGCCTGCATTCCAGCTATCAAGCACCTGTTGGCTACCAGGACCACTATACTGATACATGATGACAGGATATTTCTGGCTCTCAGTGAAGTTGGGCGGCAACACCATCAAGCCATTTAGTTGTACGCCATCCTTAGTGGTGAATGAGATGATACGACGCTCACCCAGATTAAGATGTCCCAGTTTGCTTCGCAGTTCATCATTATCCTCCAAGGTACAAAGAGTTTTACCATTAGCATCACAGAGGGTGGTCACAGGTGGAGTCTGCAGGTTGCTCCACACGTTCATGTAATAGCGGCACCCATTGCTGAAAACGGCATTGTTGGTTCCCTTCCGAGTGCTCAGTTTAATCGTTTTTCCCTTCATATCGGTCTTGTACACAGCTTTGTAGAGCGCACCCTCCATGTTACTGGCATAATAGGTCACGCCCAATCGGCTGTCATATCCATAGAAGTCTGTCACCACGTGATTACCTGTAGTAAGAGGACGTTTGAGTGTTCCATTAAAGTCATACAGATATAGTTGGTTCCATCCACTTCGCTCACTCATGATAACGAATCCGTTGTCAATAGTGGTGAAACTCTTGTATACATTCTCAGAAATATACTTCTCTGTCTCATCACGCAAGATAAGACGGCACTCTGTACTCCGTGGGTTGGCCACATATACGTCCAAGCGGTTCTGATGACGGTTTTGAGTAAGGACAAGCAATTTCAGAGGATCATTGGTAAATGTGATACGGGGAATGTATCCGTCAGGATCCAGAGGCAACTGCATCTGTCTGATTACACGACTCTTGATGTCAAAGCTATGTACAGTCACAATGCTGTTGGTGGCTCCGGCAACCGGATACTTGTAAGAATAAGCTCCCGGATACTGGGCATACTCATCCTTTGCAGGAGCAAGACCCTTATATAGAGGGAAGGAGAAGGTAGGCACAGCGCGTTCGTCATACTTGACCCATGCCAGCATAGTGGCATCTGCATTGAAATCAAAGGCACGGTTCAGCGAAAACTCCTCCTCGTTGACCCAATCAGGCTTTCCATTCAGTATTTCTCCAAACTTGCCATCCTTAGTCACCTGCGTCTCACTATTGTTGAACAACAATTTCACAATAAACAGATTGCCATCCCTCACAAAAGCCACCATATTGCCATCGGGACTCCATTTGGGAACCTCCTGAGCACCATTCTCACTCAGAGGAGCCAGGCTCTTGTTCTTGATATTATATATATAATAGTTGGCCGTTCGGCTGTGGCGATATATCGCACGTGTATCGGTCTGAAGCAAAATATGCTTCTCATCGGGACTCATGATATAGCCATCAATGCGTGGAATACGTATCCGTTGCTTCACAGCATCCGGGTCAAAAAGCACACCTGTCTGTTTACCTGTGCGGAAACTATAGCACAAGACCTGTTTCCCATCAGCACTCAACTGGCTGTAACTCTCGCCATCGGCCAGAGGTGTGACACCACTGATACGTCTTGCCGAATAGGCACCTTTGGTCAGGTCGTCAATAGTAATTTCCTCTGCATTGCAAAACATCACGTGCCCACAGAGCAGAGATAATAGGAATAATAGCCTTTTCATGCTTGCCGTTTTATTGTTTCATTCTTTAGGCACAAAGATACGATAAATCGTCAAAAAGAGCATCGGCCTATCCTGCTATTCTCCTTATTTTATATACTTTTGCCGAATGGAATACAAGGAATTCGGGGCATGGTTGCAAGCCGAACTGGGATGCAAGGCCCAAAAGCTTTCTGTGGACGCAGGATTCTCATGCCCCAACAGAGATGGTACTGTGGGACGTGGAGGATGCACATTCTGTGATAATCGCACATTCAATCCTGCCTATTGCCAGCAAGGGAACTCCGTTACAGAACAATTGGAAGCAGGGAAACGGTTCTTCGCTCACAAATATCCCACATTGAAGTACCTGGCTTATTTTCAATCCCATTCCAACACCTATGACACCCTGGAACATCTGAAGAACCTTTATGAGGAAGCATTACGGGTGCCAGACGTAATGGGACTGGTCATTGGGACACGTCCCGATTGCATGCCGGATGCCCTACTTGATTATCTGGAGAAACTTAACAAGCGTACCTTCCTATTGGTAGAGTATGGAGTGGAAAGTGCCAACGAAGATACATTACTTCGTGTAAATCGCGGACACACTTATGCACAGGCCGAAGAATGTATACACAAGACTGCCCAAAGAGGCATCCGGGTTGGAGCACACATGATATTGGGATTTCCTTGGGAAACACGTTCAGAACTCATGAGACAAGCCAAACAGATAGCTACCCTACCACTCACAACGCTCAAGTTGCATCAACTGCAAGTAATCCGAGGCACGCAACTGGCACGGGAATACGAGCTCTGTCCTTGGCTCCTACCCACAGCAGAACAATACATAGACTTGGTACTGGAATATATCAGCCACCTCCCCCCAACATTTATTCTCGAACGATTTGTAAGTCAGAGTCCACCAGGATATGTTATTGCGCCACGATGGGGACTAAAGAATCATGAGTTTGCGGCTCTTGTAAAGAAAGCCTTGCAGAAGCGTTCAGAGCAACAAGAACAAGCTCGGTAGAGAGACCACGGGGAGAGCCTTTGAAACAGGGACAGGAAGATGTTGGCTTCGCTATTCTCTCACTCGTTCGTCAGTTCTCGCTATGGCATATTCCAAGCAAACTTGGCTCTGCTCATCTGGCTTAACGAAAACGTACTTTGGGGAAGTGACGATTGACACGGTTTTCGACGCAAACGTTTGCGGGAAAAAGGGCTGTTTTAGGGGTTTTGAAGGCAAGGCGGACTCATGTTGGGTAGATACAGAAGAAATCAGAACATTCGGGAAATACAACCTGACGTCACCCAAAAGCAGGAGCGGACCCTCCCATAATCCAAGGAAAAGTCCGCTCCAAAGGAATTTCATTTGTAAGCCACTCGTTATTGCCGAGTATGGAAAGTGAGAGTGTCAGGACAGAACTCTACACCCTGACAGGCAAAGAAACGTGCTATTGATCCATCTGCAGCCAACACACAAGGTGTACCCACACAGAGGCCCTTGTCACCCATCAGCCAAAGTCTATCACCAAGTTGCAAAGCCAGTTCCACATCGTGAGTACTTAGCAAGACTGCCTTGTGCATGTCATGTGCCAGACTGCCCAGCAAACGCATGGCCTCCACTCTGGAGGGATAGTCAAGAAATGCTGTGGGCTCATCCAAGAGGATAAAAGGAGTCTGCTGTGCCAGCGCCTTGGCTATTATTGCCTTTTGGCGTTCTCCGTCACTCAACGAATGTACCTGTCGCTCTGCTAAATGATGAAGGCCGACCATATACATGGCCTCATCCACGATATGTCTGTCCTCTGCTTTCAACATTCCAAAGAAACCTGTATAGGGAGTGCGGCCCATATTGACAAGCTCACGCACCGACAAGCCTTGCACATTGATTGATTCCGTGAGCACCACACTCATGAGATGAGGCAGTTGCTCCACCTCGATTTCCCCAATAGGCTTTCCGCCCACCAAAACCTGTCCATCAAGAGCCTTCTGGAATCCAGCGATGGTACGCAATAGGGTACTCTTACCCACGCCATTAGTACCCAACAGACACACCAGTTCTCCTTGGCACAGACATGCATTCAGTCCGTCGGATACCGTCATCCGTCCATATCCAATGCTCAGGTTCTGCAATGTTATCTCCATCGTGTACATTTTCTTGTTCGGTAACAAGAGCAGAAAAACGTCTTATTCAAACGTCGGGCAATATTTATAACCCAAACGTCGGTAAAGAGCTTGAAGAACAGGTAGGCGATTCTGGCTAAAATCTTCATAATTTTTAGCCTCGGGGGACATCCATTGCACCTCACACATTGCAGCCAGGCGTGGAAGAAGCATGTACATGGCATGGTCGGGACTTGTCACATACTCTGTCCACAGATTACACTGAGCACCCATGATGTATTTGCCCTCTTCCTCGGTCAGTTCTGCAGGCACAGGTTCCATGCTATACATCTGACTCAAGGGGAGGTATCCTCCAATTGACAATGGTTGACGGGCATGATCCTTGAGCTGATAATAATCTATATAACAATGGCTTTGGGGAGTCATCACCACATAATGATGCTGACGTGCCGCTTCAATGCCACCTTGATATCCTCGCCAACTCATCACACTGGCCTTGTCACTCAGACCACCTTCAAGAGTCTCATCCCATCCTATGATGTCACGCCCCTTTGCTGCCAGATAAGCCTCAATGTCCTTGTTGATATATGTCTGCAATTGAGCTTCACTCTTCAGTCCAAGTTCCTTCATCTTAGCCTGACATTTGCTGCATGCCTTCCATCGGGTGCGAGGGCTCTCATCACCACCTATATGAATCAGCTTTCCGGGAAACACCTCGCATACCTCATCCATAACCTTATGCAGGAAGTCGAGAGTCTGTGAATTGCCTGCACAAAGTACATCCTGGGATATACCCCACTGAGTCCACACCTCATAGGGACCACCTGTACAACCCAACTCAGGATAGACACTAAGTGCCGCTACCATATGTCCGGGGAGGTCTATCTCAGGAATAACAGTAATGAAACGTTCTGCGGCATACCTTACAATCTCCTTCATCTCCTCTTGGGTATAGTATCCTGTCTCAGGAGTATCATCATAAAGAGCATTGGCAGGATCATTCAATCCCAGATTCCTTCCAATGACAGTATAGGGGCGGACACTTGCCTTGACAGCAAGTTCGGGCAAGGACTTCATCTCGAATCGCCATCCCTGGTCATCAGTCAGATGCCAGTGAAAGCGGTTGACTCCATGCAAAGCCAATATATCAATAAATTTCTTGATGAAGGAAACAGGGAAAAAATGCCGTGCACAATCAAGTTCGGTACCACGATATGCAAAACGAGGTTCGTCAGTTATAGTCGCATAAGGCAAGCGAATGGTATCACCCTGCTCTCCTGACAAACTCTTACGAAGTGTCTGCAAACCATAGAAGACTCCACTCTCACTGGCTCCCTGTATACAGATGCCCTTCTTGTCCACCCGAATCGTATATGCATCGGGGTTACTGCTCTTGAGCCCAAGCGTAAGTTGCAATCCGGCCTGAACCTTCTTACTTGCCTCAGAGACAGTAAGAGAGAAATATTCTGCAGCAAACTGTGCTGTTCTCTTCATCACATCATTGCCCTGAGGATAGGTAACAGGATGCCTCTTGACCAAAAGGGCAACCTCACCATTGAGCTCAATACTCACATGCTTAGGCAATGGAACAGTCTGATAGGTAACCTGTGCGATGGAAGTCAATCCCATGTTGGCAACAGCAAGCATCAAAAGAATTCTCTTCATGTCGATTATTATTTAGAGGTTAAGTTTGTCAAATACGATCTTTTTTCAATATCACATAAAGTATGACGGGAGTACCCAATATCGGCGTGATGACATTGACAGGGATAATCGTGCTCTGTAATGGCAGAGTACAGAGAATATTACACCCCAGGGCAAGTAAAGCGCCCAACAACATTGTCGCAGGCATGAGCACACGATGTACACTGGTACGTAGAAGCATCCGAGCTATGTGGGGGACCGCCAGTCCAAGAAATGATATCGGACCACAAAAGGCCGTAGTGGTAGCAGTAAGCAGACCTGTAACAAGAAGCAGAACCCGCCGTACACGTCTGACATTCACGCCCAAATTGTGTGCATAATGTTCTCCCAGCAACATCGCATCCAATGGCTTTACCAATAAACCGGCCCAAAACAAGCCAACAAGTAAAAGGATGGAATAAAGTGGAAGACGGTCAGATGTGACACTGCTGAAATTCCCCATACCCCACAAAACAAAATTGTGAACGCCTTCGTCAGTACCCAAGTAATTGAGAAGTTGAATGATGCTTCCGGTAAGATGACTGATAACCACACCTGCGATGAGCAGCGTGACAGCATTACAAAGTATATGTGAAAGGGCCATGAGAAGTGCCATGACAAACAAAGCACCCATCATTGCCGCCATGATGACCAATAGGTACCCGCCGGCCGACAGATTTCCCAATGTCAATGTGCCTCCAAACAAGAGCATGACCACCGCCACTCCCAGACTTGCTCCTGCATCGATGCCCAAGATAGAAGGTCCAGCCAAAGGATTGCGTAAAGCCGTCTGAAGAATCAATCCACAAGTGCTGAGAGAGGCGCCACACAACAAAGCCGTGACCATTTGGGGCAAACGGCTCTCCATGATGATATAGGACCAAGATTGATGTCCCTCTACTTCACTCCCAGTCAATATCTCCCACACAGACTGGACCGGTATACGGACTGACCCGAACCAGACATTGCATAGTGCAAGTGCCAACACCAACAGCAACAGGAGGAATATAGTCAAGCTATGTCTCATGGAACAAGATGGAAATATTGACGGGCAGGAGCAATGCCCAACTGGGGATGCAGGAGAGCGACAAGGTTCTCCAATAGCAAATCAGGTTGGAAAGGTGTCTCCTCATAAAACATCATGACATAGGGATCACAAGTCCACACATCAGCTCTGATTCCTCGGAGCAAAGGAGTATCAGCCACCAATTGTGCCTTACTCTTCAGGCCATAGGTCTTCACCAGCCATATATCCGCTGAGAGTGCACGTTCCAGCACATGCTCGATGCTCATGGGAGCGCTACCCGTTCCAGGAATGTCAGAAAAGAGATAGTCTGCTCCTGCATCAGCATACATCTGCCCCATGGGACTGCCTCCTGCAGGCATATACCATTGGCCGTTGTAAGGTGCCTCACAGATAATACGAGGGCGACGGGAACTTTGCTTTGCCTGTTTCTTCAATAGATTATATCTGTTTGCCACACCCTGGAATATGCTGTCTGCCCGTTCTGCCTGACCAACAAGTCTGCCATAGAATCTTATCCATTCGGCTCTGGCCAATGGACTTACCTCCATATAGTCGGCGCACTCCACAACAGGAATATCCAATTTACCCAGTTTCCCATATCCGCCACTTTGCTCAAAAGGGCTACGCAGAACCGCGTCAGGCATCATCTCGATAAGTCTCTCCATATTGGGTTCCATACTGTTGCCAAGATTACAGATTTCTCCTTGCTCCACACCTGACTGTATGTAGGACAAAGGGTTATACTGCAAATCGCACACACCTTGTACTGAGGAAAGAGCGCCCAATTGATGAAACAGAGCACAATGCACAGATGTAAACACTGCGGCATGGCGCAAGGGGATATGTATGACACCCTCGCCCTGCCTTGTAGAGTCCTCTGTCAAAACATACCGTGCAAGTATGCGATCCACATGCCACGGGTCTGTCATAGTGACCTCAAGATCATTCCCACAAGCCACCATAACAAGATTGCGGGCATAAGCCATAGGAATCGTATCGCCCTCTACAGGAATCCGGTTCTCCTTACCTTGCTTACAGCCGACGGATACCAGTAGCATATACATAACCACCAGCATCAAATGTATCATATTGCGAGACTGCATACACATATCTTTACTCATCACCATCATTCTGTTTCAAACCCAATCCACTACTAATCACATAACGAGGCGAGGAAAGGAAATCATGCATATAATCCTCTGCCTTTCCAACGGCTGCTTGCAAATCCATTCCCAATGCCAGATAGGTTGCGACGGCACTGGATAAGGTATCACCAGTACCATTACGGTCGGTCAAATGCAACTTTCTCTTAGGAAAAGAGGTCACCTTATCAGTATGAACATCGTACAGATAATCCACCAGATAATCCTCTCGCTCCACACTCTTGACAAGTACAGAACAACCCCATCTGGCCAACTCGCGCAAATCCGCATGTATGTCATCCAACGGGTGGGCAAGCAAGAACTCTGCCTCGTTCCTGTTCGGAGTGATCAGCGTAGCCAAAGGGAACAACTGCTCACGATAGAGTTCAATACACTCATCGCTGATGAGCTGACTTCCGGCATAATTGACAAGCACAGGATCAATGATTATAGGCTGATGAGGATACCGGCCAATAACCTGCGCCACTCCTTGTATAATATCAGTAGCAGGCAACACACCAGTCTTGATACAATCCGCCCCTACCGTATCAAGGAATGATTCCACCTGTGACACAACAAGATCTGCTGGCAAAGGGTACACGCCCTTGATACGATTCACATCCTCGTCCACGATGGCTGTCAAGGCAGCAGCGGCCCAGCCTCCACAGCGTGTGATGGCCTTTATATCTGCTTGTACCCCAGCACTACCCAATGGTTCACTTCCTGCTATGAGGAAAACCTTTCCTGTGTTCTGATTCATGATGCAGAGGACAAAGTTACGGTTTTCTTTCCGACCATACAAAAACGGCTCTACCCAAATTGGTCTTCAGACCGCTGTGCCTTCAAAAGTCCAGGCAGAATGTACTTTTCATGCAAACGTTTGCGATAATCCATTGCAAACGTTTGCGTTGAGGATAGATAAAACTGACAGGAAATCCAAGACACTATCTGGATATTACCAAAGCGAAGAAAAGATGTCCCATAAGTCAAGCAAAGGGCAGTCCCTATTACAGAAACTGCCCTCGTAATCAAATACCCGTCTGTGCTCAATCACAGAAACAGGCACATAAGTACCTTCTTACTTCTTGATGACCACGTTGTCCATAGCGACATAAGCAGGAGTGTTCAATCCATATACACCCTTATCGCTTCCATCCATAGTAAACTTCAGGGAGGTCACTTTACCCAATGATGAAAGATTACATGTGTACCACTTGTCCATGAAGCCACCTGCTGCACACACGCTCACCGTCAATGTCCCTGTGGACTTTTCACCATCAAAGCCCTCAATGAGAACGTTGAAGTAATCATTACTGAGAGTCAAAGCACGTGCATATCCATCGCCCAGTTTGGCCACGCTCAGCATATAGGTTGTACCTATCAAGTCAATACTCTTGACCTCACGTGCGACCTCATCAGCAAAGAATATGGTTGCCTCATCGTAAACTACAGCAAAGTTGCGGGAACCGTTGGAAACAGGAATGGCCAACTGGTCTACAAAACTATGCAAAGAATCGGTCTTCTCATCAATATAGTTGCTGATGGCTACTCCACCCTCAGAGAAACCATACATGCCACCCCACTTATTGGTCATTCCACCTGAAAGTTGAGTAGTGGGATCTGTCCAACGATAGTTACTGGATAGTTCGCCATAAAGTAATGGACCACCATACTGAGGATTATCCACAAGTGCTGAGAAATAACCACCCTCGAAGTCAACCGTCACAGTCTGTTCTTCCTCAATTCCGGGATTGAAGTCGTCATCATCATCACTACATGCTGTAAATGTCAAACCCGCCATAAGAAGCAGAGCCATAAATTTTGCTTTTTTCATTTTCTTGCTGTTTTTAGAGATTCAAATATTAACTGTGACGACAAAATTACTACTTTTTTCCATTAAACCCAAATCGGTCACTGTATATTAAACCCAAACGTTAATTCGTGTTTTTGTATTTGTTAACAACATTAAGTTACGGGAATAAAACCGAGTACCATCCCATACCCTTGATTATGGCATAAGCACTACGGCCTCTTTGTGACGTCCGTCCACCTTGATTGTAAGAGGGCTGGGCAGATGTACATGCCGCACATGCTGAGTTTCGACCACAGCCGGCATGGCATTGAGAATCTCCTGGCGATAGATTCCATCCTGCCTAAAGTCATTGATGGTAAGATAACAAACACCAAGTGATGTCAGATTCTGGAAGAAATGGGTACCCTGACTTGGGTCTACCTGATAATTGTTCAATCCCGCTTCTACGATTACCTGAGCTGCACTTATGTTGGACCACTTGACAGGTATACCGAGCCATGGATCGCTGCTTCCCCAACGTCCAGGACCTATCAGCAGATAAGATGATGCCTGTATGGACATCTCTCCATTGGCATCCGGTGCAGTACCCTTGGCCAGGAAATTACGATTGATGGCCTCTATTTCCTCTGCAATGAATGGATTCTGGGAAGGACTATACCCTTCAGTCTTCACATACACCACATCGCTGATATCAGTGATAATACCATTTCCAATGGCATTGTGGGAACGCAGGAGACAAGATTCATCTGGCACTTCAGACAAATCCTCATTAATTTCCATTCGGTTGTCAACCATAGGACGAATCTGCAAGAGATAAAATTCGCCTGTCTTGTCAGCATGTAGATTGACAGCGAACTCTATCTCTACAGGCCGTTGCATCTCACTCTGTCCATATTCAAGAACCTTTCGCATCAGTTCTGGCAATGGGAAAACACCATGCTGCAGGACCCCGGCAAAGGAGAGAATCTTACGATTCCTACCTTCATAAAAACCGTCATAGATACATTGGTCATTCGGGTCATAAGTAGAGCATATCCATTGCAGAGTCCCGTGCTGCTCTGCATCACGCAAGGAAACACGTAGCAAATTAAAACCATCGTCAACCTGCAAAGGACCAGAATTGGGATCGCTGGCTGCCTTTAACGCCAGGAAATGCGTTTGAGTATCGCGTAACGCAATTTCCATCTCACCGGTCTGAAGAACCTGATGAGGATGTGCAGGACAGACACGCAGGCTGACCCCTCCATCAACAATATATTTTCCCAATCCCATTGCAAGCGATACGGTACCCTCCTCTGCCAATTCGTCCCCGATAGGATAATAGTTCACACTACGCGCCACGCCACTGATGACTGGATAAAAGATATCACCATGAGCCTCTCCTACAACTTCCTGCAAGATGACCGCCATCTTCTCCTGATCAATGACATTGCTGGTTGCCGTCATATAATCCTTACTGCCACGATAGTAGACACTGGCATACACACCACGTATCGCCTGAGAAAGCATTGACAAGCGCTCATACTTGTCACTGGCATAAGGAACCATATATGTGCTATATACGCCCGCAAAAGGCTGATAATGGGAATCCTCCAGCAAACTGCTACTACGAACGGCTATGGGCCCATCCACAACATGAAGGAACGCTTCCAGGTCACCTAACAGACGCATCGGTAAGCGTGCACGCAAGAAATGCTGCAACACCTCCTCGTCTGGAATATCACTGAGAGCGACCTGATAGAGGTCGTTGGCATCCATAAATTCATCAAACACATCGGTACATAATACCACGGTCTTAGGTATCTTGACAACAACCCCGTCCCGTTCATTCAAGTCAGTGTGCCGTTTGAGCAGATGATCAATAAAAGCCAGGCCGCGCCCCTTTCCTCCCAGACTACCGTCACCTATACGGGCGAAGTTGGAATATTGGTCAAAGCGTTCACGTTGGAAAACGGCTACGACACCCTGGTTTTTCATCCTTCGATAAGCCACAATGGCATCCAGAATGATCTGCCTATGAGCATCCACGTCCTGAAGACCCTCCCAGGTAATGCCCTTGAGAAACTCCGAAATGGGGAAAAGCGCACGACTTGCCAGCCATCTGCTGACGTTGTTATGCGTAATATGATAAAGCAGGCTGCGTGTGGGAACCGTCATGATGTTGTCCTGCAGGTCCTTCAGATTACGTATTCTGATAACTTCCTGCATAGTATCCGGATCACGAAAGACAAAATCCCCAAATCCAAAATATTTCAGTATCAACGTGCGCAAATCAACATCCATCTTCTTGGAGTTCTTGTCTATGAAATGCGCCTTGCATCGCCGAGCCAAAGTTTCCTTGTCACTCTCAGCAGACTCCATTATCAAAGGAATGTAAGGATCGTTCTCACGGATGGCACGCAACAAGGTATATCCAGCCTCCTCGTTCTTCTCTCCTCCAGGAAAGAGTGGGAAACGACAGTCACTGATGACTCCCAAGGTATTGTTTGCAAAATGCTGATAGAGTTGCCATGCCTCTTCATAATTACGTGCCAGAACTATCTTTGGACGACCACGCATGCGTAATGTCTCAAGTGATGTATTCAGAGCCTCAGTGGCAAAAACAAGACTCTGCTGGAGCACAAAACGATACAGATTGGGCAAAATACTGCTATAGAATCGTATGCTGTCCTCAACCAGAAGTATCATCTGGACACCTGCACTACATATATCATGCTCCAGGTTCATTCTATCTTCCATCAACTTAATGATACTCAGGAGCAATTCGGTGTTACCCAACCAGCAAAAGACATACTCGAATGTCGAAAGATCCTCATTCTGCATTCTGCGTGTTATACCATGGCTGAAAGGAGTCAACACCACGATAGGCACATCAGGATAATCATGCTTGATGGATCGCGCGATGTCAAAAACGCTATTGTCTTCTGCTGCTGGCATACAGATGACAAGGTCTATTTTTTCTGTTGCCATGTGTGCCTCTGCATCCTGTTTGCATGCCACCTGTATGAATCGCGGAGGGAAACGAAGTCCCAGACGGGCATATTCCGAGAAGATCTTTTCATCCACCCGCCCATCATCCTCAAGAATGAACGCGTCATAGGGATTGGCCACTATGAGAACATTACAGATGCGCTTGAGCATCAAATCAACAAATGATGTGTCCTTCAGAGTCATTTCAGTTGTTCGTTTTTGTTGGTCACGCGTCAAGGGCGCGCCAAATATTGGCACGCCCTTGCATTGCTATATTCCTTCTCCGCATGGAGAGACAATGTTCGTAATTACACGATTCCCTGTGCCATCATAGCCTTGGCCACCTTCATAAAGCCTGCCACATTGGCACCCTTTACGTAGTTGACATAGCCATCTGGCTCAGTACCATACTTCACGCAGTTGGCATGAATATTCTCCATAATGGCATGCAGACGATTGTCAACTTCCTCTGCTGTCCACGAAAGACGTTCACTATTCTGTGACATCTCAAGACCTGATACAGATACTCCGCCAGCATTAGATGCCTTACCTGGAGAATACAAGATCCTTGCTTCCTGGAAGACACGGATGGCACCTGGTGTGGAGGGCATATTGGCTCCCTCACTTACTGCTATCACCCCATTTGCGACCAACGCCTTAGCAGCCTCCTCGCTTATCTCATTCTGCGTAGCTGATGGAAGAGCGATATCAGCCTTCTCGTTCCATGGCTTCTCACCTGCAACATACTTGGCTGTGGGATACCTATCCACATACTCCTTGATACGTCCACGATAAATATTCTTGAGTTCCATGATGTAATCAAGTTTCTCCCTATCAATACCATCGGGATCATAGATATATCCATCCGAATCACTCATGGTCAGAACCGTACCTCCCAACTGCAGAACCTTCTCTGCTGTATATTGAGCCACGTTTCCTGCGCCACTGATCAGGACTCTCTTGCCCTTCACGCTGTCACCCTTGGTCTTCAGCATTTCCTGCAGGAAGTACACATTACCATACCCCGTCGCTTCGGGACGTATCAGAGAACCTCCAAACTCAAGACCCTTACCCGTAAGCACACCGCTGAATTCACGCGTAAGTTTCTTATACATGCCAAACATATAGCCTACCTCACGGCCTCCTACACCTATATCACCTGCAGGAACATCCACATCAGGACCGATATGGCGGGTAAGTTCCAGCATAAATGCCTGGCAGAAGCGCATTACTTCGGCATTTGATTTACCACGGGGACTGAAGTCAGAACCACCCTTACCACCTCCCATAGGCAATGTTGTGAGCGAGTTTTTGAAAGTCTGCTCAAAGGCAAGGAACTTGAGGATACCCAAATTGACACTCTTATGGAAACGGATACCGCCCTTGTAGGGACCAATGGCATTATTATGCTGCACACGATAGCCCATATTGGTCTGCACCTGACCCTTGTCATCTACCCATGTGACACGGAACTGATATACTCTATCGGGAATACATAGGCGTTCTATCAGATTGGCCTTTTCAAATTCAGGGTGCTTGTTGTACTCCTCTTCAATGGTACTCAACACCTCTTCAACGGCCTGATGATACTCTGGCTCATTAGGGAAGCGTCTCTTGAGATCTTCTAAGACTTTTTTTGCGTCCATAACTCAAATTTACAAATACTGTTGGTTGGTTGTTTATAATACGGCCGCAAAATTACAAAATATTACACGTTTCACAAATAATCTGTAAGCAAAATACGCAAAATACGCACAAATTGTCACCCCCGCTTCGTATTTACCTCCCCCATCTGTTCCATCCTTGCAACTCTGCATCTTTACACAAAGACACGGAAGCAAACATGGCAGTCATTCTCCTGAAAAAGCCAAAGTGAGCAGACTGACATGTGCCGTAGGATCATCTTTGAGGACTGCTTCTGCACACTGGGCCAGAGTGGAGCCTGTAGTCATTACATCATCCACTATAACAATATTTTTCCCTCGGAAAGACTGCGGTACATGAGCCTCGTAGATGCCCATAGCATTCATACCTCGCTCTTGCGCAGAGAGATGTGTTTGCGAGAGTCCCTGCCTTAGTCTGACGAGCATTTCTTCCACAGGTACATTCATGACCAGGGCAATCCCATCGGCAAGCAATCGTGCCTGGTTGTATCCACGCTCCCGCATACGATGTGCTGTGAGCGGTACTGGTACAAGCACGTCAATATATTCTGCCATGCCTGCCAGTTGGGCTTCTTCACCCGCCCATCGTCCCAATCGCAATGCAAGGGAAGTATCTCCCTCAAATTTGATACGCATCAGGAGTTGATGAAAAGGAGAATCATGACGATAGGCCATAAGAGTGAAGGCATGCTCAATAGGTAAGCGCGCCCAATGGACGCGTAACATCACATTATCATCAATACTATCCAAGGGAAATCTGGGAAAAGCCACGGCACACACGGCACATAGACTACGCTCGGTATGCTCCAGTCTGCGATGGCACACTGGACAACGCCGAGGCAGTAACAAGGAACTGATATCGGATAGCAGATTCATATTCTCGCACGTGACACCTTCTTATATGGATGTATCTTGCAGATAAACCATTCCAAGGACAAAATTACGAATAAATGCTCCTCTAAGCATTCCTTTAACGATAAACAAGCACACAAATGGATATTTTTTCCTATCTTTGTAGCAAATGTGTGGGGTATATGCCCTTCCTAAAGGACAGAAAACTTATTCTTAACTAAATATACTGACTTTTCATGAAACTAAAACAGTTATTCTTCTCAACTGCAATTTCTGTGACCCTTTGTTCACAGACAGTTCTGGCACAGACACCGCGCTGGCTTGATCCACAAGTAAACAGAGTAAACACCGAGAAAGCTCGCAGTTCGTTCTTCGCATACGAGTCGGAGAACCTGGCAAAGAAAGGAACCAAGGAAGAAAGTGACCGTTTCCTCTCGATGGAAGGAACTTGGAAGTTCCGTTTCAGCAAAGACCACAACCTGGCTCCAAAAGATTTTTTCCTGCCCGGATATGACGATTCCCTGTGGGAAGATTTTCCCGTACCTGGTCTGTTTGAGTTGAACGGACATGGTGACAGGATATACAAAAACGTAGGTTATGCATGGGCAACACAATTTGCCAACAATCCTCCCTTCGTAGAAGAAAAGAACAATTACACAGGTTCGTACCGACGCACATTTACCATTCCTGCGCAATGGAAGGGTGAGCGCATCTATGTGCACGTGGGTTCTGCCACCAGTAACCTCACCCTATGGGTCAATGGGAAAGAGGTAGGATACAGCGAAGACTCCAAACTGGCGGCTGAGTTTGAAATCACCAAATATGTAGTTCCCGGACAGAAAGCCACCATCGCCATGCAAGTAATGCGATGGTGTGATGGATCCTATGGCGAAGACCAGGACTTCTGGCGATTTACAGGTATTGCTCGCGAAGTGTACATGTACTCTCGTCCTGCAGCTCATATACAGGATCTGTTCGTGACTGCCGGACTGACAAACAACTATACTGATGGCACACTCAACGTGAAAGTGGATGCTGTGGAAGCTTCTGGAAAGACCCTTACTCTGACCCTCACCGATGACAATGGCAACAATATATGGCAAACCACCGAAACACTCAAGGGTAAAGGCACACAAGTCTTTGACACCCAAGTAAAAGCACCCAAGACATGGAGCGCAGAGACACCTTACCTATACACACTCATGACCACGCTCTCCGACAAGAACGGAATCATCGAAGCCGTTCCTCAGAAAGTTGGTTTCCGTAGTGTGGAGCACAAGGGCAATCAAATTCTGGTCAACGGCAAGGCTATCCTCTTCAAGGGTGCCGACCGTCACGAACTGGATCCCGATGGCGGCTACGTGATCAGTGTAGAAAGAATGATTGGAGATATCGCCATGCTCAAGAAGTTCAACTTCAATGCCGTACGCACCTGCCACTATCCCGATGATCCACGCTGGTATGACCTTTGTGACAAATACGGCATTTATCTGGTGGCCGAAGCCAACTTCGAAAGCCACGGCATGGGATATGGTGACAGAAGTCTGTCCATCAACCCTCAATACAAAAAGACCATCGTTGAGCGTAACCGTAACAACGTACTGATTCAGAAGAACCACCCCAGCATCATCTTCTGGAGTCTGGGTAACGAGAGCGGCAAGGGCGAGAACTTTGATGCAGCCTTTGATGAAGTCAAGGCACTGGACAACTCACGAGTAGTACAATATGAGCAGATGTGGCAAGATGGCAAGACTGAAGTCTTCTGTCCGATGTATTACGATCCCAGCAACTGCGAAAAATACTGTCAAGGCAACAACCCACGTCCTCTCATCCAATGTGAGTATGCACACGCCATGGGAAACAGCGGTGGAAACTTCAAAGAATATTGGGAACTCATCCGCAAATATCCCAACTATCAGGGAGGATTCATCTGGGATTTCATCGACCAGGGAGTTCGTGGTGTGAGCAAGCGTACTGGCAAGCAGATATGGATGTATGGTGGTGATGAGGGACGTTATCCTGCAAGCGATCACAATTTCAACTGCAATGGTGTACTCCTGCCAGACCGCACGCCCAACCCTCATGCTTATGAGTTCCGCCATTACCAGCAGAATTACTGGGTAAAGAGCCTTGATGTGGAGACAGGTATGGCAGAAGTGTACAACGAAGACTTCTTCCGCACCATGGACAACGTGGAAGGACTGGTGACAATACTTGTTGACGGGAAGGCCATAATGACACAGACGGTACCCGAACTTACAGGTCTGAAACCACAAGAAACTCGCAAGGTTGATCTGGGCAGACTGCCATTTGCAGAGACAGTGCTTGGCATCATGAACGACAATCCACACAGCGAAGTGCTGGCCAACATCGAATATCGTCTGCGTAGTGCAGAACCTCTCCTGCCTGCAGGATACGTAGTGGCTGAGCAGCAATTTATTTTGCAAGATTACACATTCCCCTCTGTTGCACAAGTCATGACAGAGGCACAGACCGACAAGGAACTGAGCGTCAAGACCGATGAACAATTGGCTTGCTATACAATGACTGCCGCAGGGCTTTCGGTGACCATCAACCGCCACACAGGCATGATAGACTATCTGGACGTTAATGACCGGCCTATGCTTGAGGATGAGTACAGCGTGACACCCAATTTCTGGCGTGCGCCCACCGACAATGACTTTGGTGCAAACCTTCAGAAAAAATTTGCTGTATGGAAGAACCCTGGTATCAAGTGCAAACAGGTGAGCATGACAAAGGTTGAAGGTGGCGTTACCATAACCTCCATACTTGACCTCACCGCTGTCAACGGAGAACTCACACTCACCTACACGCTGACCAATGACGGAAAACTCATCGTTGGACAGAAGATCAAGGCTGACCCCGAGAAGAAGAACGACAATATGTTCCGTTACGGCATGCAATGGGTAATGCCAGGAAAATACAATCAGGTAACCTATTATGGTCGTGGTCCTGTGGAGACCTACATCGATAGAGACGCACAGCAATTAGGCATCTATACCCAGAAAGTGTCTGAGATGTATCACCCCTATGTACGTCCGCAGGAAAGTGGCAACCACACCGACATACGCCGATGGGCTATAACCGATGCTGCCGGACATGGCCTGGAATTCATCGCAACAGGCAAGATGGAGTGCAGTACCCTGCCCTACCTGCCCGAGGATCTTGATGATGGCATAGAAAAGAACATGCATCAAAGCCATAGTGGTGACCTCACAGAGCGTCCATTCTCGGTACTGCAGATTCAGCAAAGGCAATTTGGTGTAGGCGGTATTAACAGTTGGGGAACATGGCCTCTGCGTCAGTATCATCTCAACTATCTTGATTATGATTTCACCTACATAGTGAAGCCCTGCTAAGATAACCGGTCCTTCCCAAGAAGGAAGTCATAGAGGCTATGCCGCAAGTTTAATCCACGGCATAGCCTCTTTTCTATTATAAGGCACAACGACATCCGACTAAAATTTTTAGTCCTGCATGAAAATCAGTAATCCTAAAAGGAGAAGTTGGCGTATATAATTATTATATTATATAATATAATGTACGCGCGCGAAAGAGAATCTAAACATACACGAAAAAGCCATAAGGCAGAGAGAAGTCATTTGCTCACAATCAACTGAAGAAACTCTTCCCGAGTCTTTGCCTGATTGAATGCTCCACAAAAATCGCTCGTGGTGGTCCAACTTCCCTGCTTTTCCACTCCACGCATCTGCATGCACATATGTTGAGCCTCCACAACAACCATGACACCAAGCGGGTGCAGAGCCTCCTGAATACATTCTCTGATTTGTTTGGTCAAGCGTTCCTGAATCTGCAAGCGGCGGGCAAAACAATCCACCACACGAGGAATCTTGCTCAGTCCCGTAACCTGACCATTGGGAATATAAGCCACATGCACATGTCCGTAAAAAGGAAGCATGTGATGTTCGCAAAGTGAATAGAAATTGATGTCGCGCACGATGACCATCTGCCGATAATCCTCATTAAATTTTGCAGAGTTGAGTATCGCTATAGGGTCCTCGGCATAGCCGCTGGTCAGATACCGCATGGCACGTGCTACCCGAAGTGGGGTTTTGAGCAAACCCTCCCGTTGTGGATTTTCACCAATCAAGCCCAAGATGCCATGTATATGGGCAGAGAGTTCCAGCTCCTGTTGCTCATCAGAACGCGTCTCCTGCGACTGCAATTCTGCAGAAACCGCCTTCCACTCCTCCTCGGCTGCCATCCTTTCGTCAATCATCGGAATTTCTATTTTGCTTAATAATAGACCGTCACCTTACAACGCACCATAACGGCTTCGGCAAACTGACCGGAGTCCTTCATCTGCTGGAAATACTCATTGGCCTCCTCATAAGTACGGAAGTCTCCCACACGACATATCCAATGGGGAGATGCAAAATTTGTATATACCGTCAACTCGGGAAACATATCCTTGACACGATGTCCCATAGAGGTTGCCTCTGTCTTACCCTTGCGTGAATTGTCTCCGGAATAAACCTGTATGCGATACCCGTTGACCCGCATCTTCTGTCCAGCCGTCTTGATGGAAGCAGATACAGTGTCGACAGTATCTGGTTGCTGCCTGTTGGTTGAAGACGATGGTGATACAATCTGCTTACTGGACAAAGGTGCTGCCTTAGCCGGTGAAGTACCATTGACCAAGGCCGTTATCTTTTCACTTTGGTACAGAGTAATCCTCCCTTGTCCCGGCACAGACTTCTGAATCAGGTCAGTATAACGCTGCTGAGCCAATGCAGGGCACAAAGAGAACAAAATGAGAAGTACAAAGGATATGCGCATATTTTGTGGAATCTGGAGAAAGAGTCTTGCCGGCCGGCATCATGCTCCAGGCCCTCTACCGGACCAGCAAGACAGATGTGTTTAAATATTAGAATTTACTTCCAAGCATCTATGATGCCCTTGAAATCGGGTGCCTTCAGAGAAGCGCCACCAATCAGGCCGCCATCAATATCAGGCTTCGCAAACAGTTCGGGAGCATTGCTTGCCTTGCAAGAACCACCATAGAGAATGCTGGTCTCCTGAGCTACAGCTTCGCCATAAACCTCTGCCACACACTTACGGATATAGGCATGAATCTCCTCGGCCTGCTCTGCTGTAGCAGTCTTGCCCGTACCGATAGCCCAGATGGGTTCATAGGCAATCACAATGTTCTTCCACTGCTCTGCTGTGAGATGGAACACACTTCCTGCCAGTTCTGCCTTACATACAGCCTCCTGCTCGTTGGCCTCACGCTGCTCCAGACTCTCTCCAATACAGAAGATAACCTTCAAGCCATTGGCCAAAGCCAAGTCAACTTTCTCTTTCAGGATCTCAGGAGTCTCTGCATAATACTCACGACGCTCGCTGTGACCCAAAATCACATACTCTGCACCTGTGCTCTTCACCATGGCTGCACTTACCTCACCTGTGTATGCACCACTCTCGTGATTGGCACAGTTTTCAGCGCTCACGGCAATCACGCTGTCCTTAAGCAAGTCGCTTACAGTTGCCAAATGGATAAAGGGAGTACCGATGACAACCTCGCAGTTTGGTGTCTCGGCAGCCAGAATATCCTTCAACTCGGTGGCCAAAGCCACACCTTCCTGCAGGGTCTTGTTCATCTTCCAGTTTCCTGCTACAATCTTCTTTCTCATAATTGATTTATTTAGAATTTATAGATGGTTTATGTAAATTTCTCAGTTTCCATGCTACCCACAAGCGGTCAGCCAATGTAAATATCAATAGAGGGAGCATATACCATAACAGAATGGCCAGAATGCGTTTCATACGTGATTGCTCCTGTATGGTCCCCCACTCTGTCTGTTCCAAAGGGCGCTTCTCATCGGTCAAGTCAGGCATGTCCGTAGATGGCCACTTACCTACTATCTGACCATCGTACAACAACATCAGTCCTGGATTGGAGCGTATCATAGTCTTCAATACGACAGCATCCGTATGAAGGAAAGGATATTCCGCGCCAGTCATTTCTCCCCATACATCAATAGCTTCCTGACTGCTGGATGTGAGACAGTAAAAGTGATAGCCGTGCTCCAGCGCATAGTCATAGGCTGAGGTGATACGGTCATGCACTCCATCGTCAGCCTGCTCCAGATAAGGGGAGAGAAGAAGGAGCACATAAGATGTGTCCTGAAGTACATAAAAGGTCAAATCCTCTCCCTCATACGTCTGCATACAGAAATCCGCAAACGGAGATACAGTCTCCACATCACCCTCCAGACGTGTCTCCACAAACGTCCATGTGCTGTCGGGATAATCCGCTGCAGTGAATTCCTTACGCACTCCGTCCTTCTCCATGATGAAGAAAGTCTCAGTATTGCCCGTTTGGGCATCTCTCCTGGCCAGCTCGTCTCTCAGATTCACGCCGACACGATACGGGCGGAAATCAATAAGAGGCAGACCATACAGGCTGATACCTGCGAAGATGAGCGAGAAGGCCCATGTATAAAGAGAAATCGTCCATTGATTCCGCTCCGTTATCAGGCGCGTCATAAGTCTGCGCTTCACAAGCAGAAGTACCACTGCCATCAACAGAACTACATTCTTCGCAAACGACTGCCAATTGGTCAAGACCAGCGCGTCGCCAAAACAGCCACAGTCCTTCACGGGATTGGCTACAGCCAGATACAACGTAAGAGAAGTGAAGACAAGCATAAAAAGCAAGGCCAACTGGGCTGTACGTCGACGGCGGATGGAAAAGAACAGATACACGCCCATGGTGAACTCCGTCATGGCCAAAGCAACGGCCAGCACCAAAGGGGTGACACCCTGTGCCATAGCCGAGAGGCCAAAAGCCTGGGCATAATCCTGTATCTTATACTCCGTGCCTCGGGGGTCAATCAGCTTGACCATTCCCGAGAAGATGAATGTGCATGCCACCAGCATACGTACCACATTCACCATCAGCCACAGGAGTCTACTCTTCCGAATCTTCTTCACCGAAGGTCAATTTAATCAAGCCGAACACAGCATAGTTCATCATGTCCATATAGTTGGCATCAATACCTTCCGACACAAGCGTATCACCATTCAGATCCTCAATCTGCTTGGTACGCATCACCTTCATGAGTATAAGGTCGGTATAACTGCTGACACGCATCTGCCTCCAGGCTTCGCCATAGTCATGATTCTTGCGCAACATCAGTTCCACAGCATCGGTGGCATGCCTGTCATATGCCTCCAGACATTGTTCTACAGTCAATTCATCCTGAGCCTCTGCAGGTCCCAGTTCCAACTGGATAAGTCCGATAATGGCATAGTTGACGATGCCTATGAATTCCGGCTTTATGCCCTCATCCACAAGACCCCTGCCACAGGTTTCAAGTGTACGAATACGACGTGCCTTAATATATATCTGGTCAGTAAGAGAGGTGGGACGCAATATCCTCCACGATGCTCCATAATCATGCAGTTTCTTTGCAAACAGACTTCTGCACTCCGTCATCACGCTACGAAACTGTTGCTGTGTATCCATAAACATCTCCTTATATATAATATGGTACAAAGTTACGGCTACTTTGCCATTTATGCAAATTTGACCACGACAAAGGAATATCAGTACGGATAGAACAATATTGCCCGAAATGCTTTCTAAATCCCGAACAGAATGCACTTTTTCAGGCAAACGTTTGCAATGGCACTTGATAACGTTTGCGTTGAAAACAGACAAAACGGGCAGAAAATCCAATGACCGATTTGGGTTTAGGAAATATACGCTCTCACACTTAACAGCACCCGAGCAGAGCAATCGAATATAGTCATGTTCCCCAAAAGATACACCTACTTGATCCGAAAAGTATATCTTCTCTGAAAAACAAGCACAACTTGAGTAGTACCAACCAAGAAAAAAAAACGAAGGCAACATGCGGAGTATCACACATGTTGCCTTCGGCCGCTATATTCTCCTGTATCTATTATATTGCCTTCAGACAATACATACAAGGTCTATCCTCAACTATACTTCAGAATCTGTCCCGGGCGCAAAGTCGCACGCTTGGAAATATTGTTCAGTCGGCACAGCTTGTCTATGGTCACACCATACTTTTTGGCAATCGTATAGAGTGATTCGCCCTTGCGCACCTTATGAACCTGCGATCTGGGACGTGCCTTGACCTCTTCCCTACGCTCTTCCTGGAATGCGCGGCTCTCGTCCTGCTTTTCCTGAGCGGCCAACTGGGCAGCCTGCTCCGGACCCATCTCTTCCTCTCCACCTACGATATCGTGGGCAGCAAGAATGCTCCCCCTACCATTGGAGTAGAACATATAGTAGTCACCCAAAACGTCCCGGGCAGCAAAGTCAAACAGTTTTTCCGGGTCGATAAACTGTCCCAGGAAACGTGTCTCGAAATGCAAATGTGAACCGTAAGACCTGCCAGTATTTCCACCGAGTCCAATGGGCTCACCCGCACGTATGACCTGATCCTCTTTGACAAGCTGTTTACTCAGATGACCATACAAAGTCTCCAGTCCGTTGGCATGACGTATGATGACATACTTGCCGTATCCACGCCCCTCAAACTTCACCACACGCACCTTACCGTCGAATGCGGCACGGATGGTATCGCCCACATACACTTTGATATCAGTTCCATAATGTTGTCTGCGGAAACGAGGACGATAACCGAAGTGACTGGTAACCAGTTTGCTGTCAGTAGGCATACAGAATCCACGCAAGTCAATACGATACTCCTGCGGGAGTTCGACTCCATAAGTGCGCACATACTCGTTGTTCCATGTGGGATAAAGAGCTGATGCAGGCATCTGATAAATCTCCTCCTGTTGCATGAGCCGCACGATGGATACGCTGTCAATAGCCCTTAATTTACGGTCAATGGGTGCCATGCTGGCCAACTTATCCTGGGCATATGCCACTGAGGTAAATGTCATCAGGGCCAGGATAATCAGTTTTGTCGCTTTTTTCAGCCTTTCAATATACATTAGTCTTTGTTTTATCTGTTCATCATTACACCTCGTCCACAGCATAAAGCCTGTCCAGATTGAGGGAACCAAAATCAAAGAGTTCTTCTGGCTTGAAGAATCGGTTCAGCTCAATAGCCGCAGCAGAAGGTGAGTCGGAAGCATGCACGATGTTCTGCTGATTGCTCATACAATAGTCGCCACGAATGGTCCCAGGCACAGCCTTTCTACCATTGGTATAACCTGTAATAAAGCGAACCACCTCGATAGCATCAACCCCCTCAAGACACATGGCCACAACGGGAGTCTTCTTCATTGAGTCTCTCAAAAGAGGGAAGAATGGTTTGTCCACCAGATGGGAGTAGTGTTGTGCCAAAATCTCATCCGTCAGTTGCAGCATCTTCATGCCCGCAATACGGAGTCCTTTTTTCTCAAATCGGCTTATCACCTCACCGATCAATGCTCGTTGCACAGCACTCGGCTTCAGCAGCACAAGGGTTCTTTCCATAATGTTTTTTTCTGTTGCCCGGTTCTGAAATACACTCAAAACCATTTTAGCGTGCACAAAATTAGTTAAAAAATTGCAGATAGCCATATTTTTCCACACTTTTTAACCCTTCTGGATGCAATTTATTATCATACTCACTATAGTGACCCTCTCCAAATTGTGCAATATGCCACCACATCTCCATGCCCAAAAGTGCATCCGGAACCCTCTTTTCTCACCGTTCAGACAAGTCTAAATAGTCGCCCCTTAAAAAGTAGTCACCTGATAAATATTGAAAGGGAATAG
>JBJEKL010000175.1:0-6945 GCA_051878615.1 Bacteroidaceae bacterium
GGTAATCAAATTAATCCCTTTAACCATAGACAAAAACAGAATGAGAAAAATCTGTTCTCTTTTATGGGTCATGACATGTGTACTCAGCAACGTACCTGCACAAGCCCAAACTTTCCGTGAATATCAAGACCAAAGTATCAATCGTGTGAACTGTGAGGCACCACATGCGTGGTTTGTTCCATTCGGAACTGAACAGGAGGCCACGGAGGTGGATGTTGGACAATCTTCAAGCTACCTTTCGCTGAATGGTACTTGGAGGATGAAATGGGTAGAAGATGATGACGCAAGGCCAAAGACCTTTTATCGCGTGGGTTTTGACGATAGTAGCTGGGACGAGGTACCTGTTCCCTGCAACGTGGAGGTACTGGGGTACGGAGAACCTATTTACACCAACGTAGCTTATCCGCATCCTGTGACACCACCCACTATAGAGCGCAACAACCCCGTCAGTTCGTACCGTAGGCAATTTAATCTTCCCGCCGGATGGCTGGGCAAGCGTGTGAGTCTGCATTTCTTGGGTGTGCAGTCTTGCCTTTATCTGTGGGTGAACGGAAAGTACGTAGGATTCCACGAGGATTCCATGAGTGATGCAGGATTTGATGTGACCCCATATTTGAATGAAGGTGAAAACCTGATTGCAGCACAGGTCATGCGGTGGTCAGACGGCTCGTATCTGGAGGATCAGGACATGTGGAGGATGAGTGGCATCTTCCGCGACGTGTATCTGCAGGCGGAACCTCTATTGAGACTTCAGGACTTCAGAGTGGAGACTCCCCTGAACGAATCTTTCACGCAGTCGGACGTGAAGGTGTCGTACACACTCTCAAATGACGGTCCCGATGCTGCAGCTTTGGGTGCATTACGCTTCACACTCTATGACAAGGAGCAGAACAAGGTCTTTTGCGAGACAACATCTTTGACGGGGAATAGTCTTCAGTCATCAGACACTTACGAGGGAACCTTCTCGCATACTGTCAATCAGCCCGAATTATGGTCGGCCGAATACCCCAATCTGTATAATCTTACCATCACTCTGCTGGACGAGAAAGGTAACGAGACAGAATGCATACGTCAGGACGTGGGATTCCGGCAAGTGAAGATAGAGAACGGCATTCTGAAGGTCAACGGACAAAAGATATACATCAAAGGCACCAATCATCACGACAATAATCCGCAGACCGGACGATACATGCCCCTGGAGATGATAGAAAAGGATCTTGTGCTGATGAAGCAATTCAATATCAATGCCGTGAGAACTTCACACTATCCCAAAACTCCCCGATTCTATGAGTTGTGCAATCGACTGGGACTGTACATTTGGGATGAAGCCAACAACGAGAGTCATGGTGCGGGTGCCGAAAACGGAAACCGTATGACGGCTTACCCCGACTGGCGGCAGCCTATGACAGAGAGATGTATGGCCATGGTGGAACGTGACAAGAACCAGCCCTCTGTCATCGTATGGTCGATGGGCAATGAGTGCGGAGGACGAGGCAAGGATGGATACAGCAATTTCGACTTCATTTATCAGGAAATACGTCAGAAGGATTCCACACGCCCCATTCACTATGAGAATCAGGGGACAGATTTCGATATCATCGCCAACATGTACATCACCCAGCAGGATCTTGTGAACTCCTATCCCAACTGGCCACAGAAACCAGTTATCCTGTGCGAATATGAGCACGCCATGGGTAACTCGGGAGGTGGACTGAGAGAGTATTGGGAGATATTCCGTTCCAATGAACGCATGCAGGGAGGATTCATCTGGGACTTTGTGGACCAGGGTATCCTGACCACACGGGACGGAAAGACGTTCTATGCCAACGGATGGGACTTCTCCAAGGGAGAGCATACCGATGGGGATTTCAATTTCAACGGACTGATGTCGCCTGACCGCAGGCCCCATGGCGAAATGTGGGAGGTGAAGGCGGCACATCAGCCTGCTACATTCCAGGTGAAAAACCTGAGCAAGGGATATGTCACCATCACCAATACGCAAAGCTTTACCAACTTGAGCGAATACGACTGCTTGTGGGAACTGCAGGCTGACGGCAAAGTGGTAGAGAACGGTACTCTCAGTCTTAATATCGCTCCTGGCGCAAGCAAGATTGTAGCCATACCATCCAAATACGAAATGAAGACCGAGTCTGAAGAATATGCCTGGAATATAAGGCTGCTCACACGCATGGAGCAACCCTGGGCTCTGGCCGGGCACGAGGTGGCAAGACACCAGGCCATCATCAATGAGTTGCCTGCCGCATCCACACAGGCACCAACGGCAGAGACTGGAGTGGAGGTAAGCCAGTCTGACGGAATGCTCCTCCTCGCTACACAGACCTGCACTTACGGATTCAGCCAGGAGACAGGAACCCTGGCATCCATGAAGGTGGGAGCAAAAGACTATATGACGGCTCCATCTCGTCCATGTTTCGCCCGTCCTGCTACAGCCAATGAACGGGAACACTTTGAGCAATGGGAGAAAAAAGGATACTGGGAAGCCGTACCTGCCCTGGTGAGCATGGAGGTGGAAGATAACGGCGCTGAACCTGTAAACGTAATAACACGGCTCAACATAGGCAAGAGAGTCGAAGTGGTGGTGCGATACTCGGTATTCAACAACGGAGAAATACAGATTACTACGGTGGTCAATCCTTTTGAGAATATCTATATTGGCAAGATAGGATGGCAGTTTGATATGGCTCCGGATATGCAGCAAACCTCATGGTTGGGGACAGACTTGGAGACCTACCGGGACCGTACCTTATGCGCTTTCATTACACGTAACGAGGGCAAGACCCTGGATGACTTATGGGTTCCCTACGAGGTACCACAGGAAAACGGGAACCGATATGCCACCCGATGGATGACCTTGAGTCAAGGAGACCAGGGCATACTGGCCACATCAGACGTTCCTTTTGATTTCTCTGCCCGGCGATATAGCGACAAGCAAATCTACGAGGCTCCTCATCTGAGTTATCTTGAGAATGAGGACTATGTGACATTACACTTGGATTACGAAAACCAGGGAGTGGGACAGTCACCCGGCCGGGCTGACGTGCTGGAGCAATATCGTGTGATGTTGCGTAAGGTCACCTATACACTGAGTCTGCAACCTATCAATCTGGCGAAGGAAGACCCCCAGCAGAAGAGCAGACAAAGGATGCAGGCAGACTCTTTTGACCCGCAACTGTCGAATATTGACAAAGAAACCCTGATTCCCATATTACGCCCCATTTTCCTACGTAACGGCATGACTTCTCGCTACCTCATCTCTGACGGAGAAACTGACATTACAGACGTGGAATCTCATGATTCAGAACTGTGTGTGTTCCAACTACAGAAGATTGACGATGATACTTATTGCATTGCAGACCAGAAGGGCAACTCCGTATTTACTGCCCTCGGCACGGACAATGGAGCATCCGTGGTGCTGAAGCCATATAGCGAAAGCAGGCTCCAGCAATGGCAAATAGACGTGGATTTGGATGGTATGGCCTTCATCATCAACAAAGAGACTGGCAAGGTCTTGGACATGCACGTGAGCGAGCATAGGGTAGCCCTATGGGACCGGAACGGAGGTACCAACCAACAATGGTACTTCATAGAGTCTGGTAGCCCTGTTTCAGCCGCAAAGGAGAATCTCATGAAGGGAAGAGAAAATCTGTATGACCTCTCGGGACGACTGCTCCGCACGAGTATTACATCCAATGACTTGCGGGCACAACCTACAGGCATCTACATCGTAGACGGTAACAAATATCACGTGTCGAACTGAATAAAAGCCTGATGACAGAAAATATATACAAATTATTCAACCAAAAACAAGAGAAATGAAAAGAAGACTATTTCTGATGCTTGCTGTCCTGATGCAGATGGCAGGCATGCAACTGGTTGCACAGACGTCATCATTACTGACGATGGAACTGGGCGACCCCCTAATCTACGACGGATCCCAAATTACCAGCAACGCAAGTGATGAAGTGGAAGGACTGAACATGGATTTCCTGGTAGACGGCAATCCCAACACTTTCTGGCATAGTGACTGGCATGGCAAGGTGGCAGAATCACACTACCTTCAGTTCGAACTGTTGGACCCAATCACGGATGACAACCTGGTAATCTACGTGCAGAGGCGCAATATAGAAAAAGACCATCTGACCAATGCCACTATCACAGCAAGTTCGGATGGTGAGACCTGGGAACAGATTGCCGACGTGGAGTTCGGAAATGCCTATGCTTTGGGAGAATTCGTCACAGATCCTATACGCATCAGCAAGCCATACTCTTATATACGTATCACCAGAAATCCTGTCGGGGATGAAAATATATTCTTCCATCTGGCTGAGATAGAGCTCTACAACCCATCCGACAACATGTACACGGCGGGAATCCTCAACAATACCTTCATCAAGTACGAGACATACTATTGGGACGAAAATGGTGAGGAACTCAACATGGGTACGGGGTTCGGCCAGCACTCCGACTTCGACTCTTGGAAGGAATTTCTCAAGATGATGGACAAGGTGTTGTATTATCTGACAGAACGTGATGTGGCAGACTTTCCCAATAGGGAGGAAGCCCAGGAAATAGGTCGCACGGTAGATTCGCTTTACCAGAAGATTGTGGATAGCGAGGTTCCCTTTGTGCTGCCCCAGACGGAGGGATACTACCGCATCATCGCCAACCTGCCTTTTTATACCGAGGAAGTGGTAGGTAAGGATGACAACAACTTGGACATCATCGAACGCACGTACCATACCAAGGCCATGTTCTGCTCTTTGGACGAGAAAGGCGCCTGGGGAACACTACAGGAGGACAGGGCAAATTTCCTGTGGAAACTGACCCAAACGGGTGATAGCATCGATATGTATAATGCTGGTATGGAGACACGCTTCTCGGTATTCGGCAGCTCGGTAAAGATGTCACAGGAATCAGATACCCACGTGATTATGGACTGGGCAGGCAATGAGAATGGACGAGACATCATCTATATACGTCCGGCTGCTGGAAGCAAGAACGGCTCAGACTATTTGCACATGTCCAGCCACAACCGAGGCAGACAGACTGATGATAAGGTTCTTTGCACCTGGGTGGGAACATTTAACATGGGAGAGCCCTACGAATCTGATAAGGGTACTAGCGAATGGTATCTTGAACCCGTGAGTGATGAGGAGGCCGCAGCTCTGATAGAGGCTTTCGGAATGGTCAAGAACCATGAAATCCTGGTGGCAGAGAATGAGAAACTGCGCAGGGAAGTGGAACAGGAAATCGCTGTGGCCAAGGATCCCATCCTGAAGCCTCTGATTACATCGGCCAGTCAGATGACCTCGCCCTTCAGCCAAAATGATTTGGGTGCCAGAGACGGAGGAGACCTCAGCGAAGGAGTGCTGCTGGATGGAAATCTGGGAACATACTGGCATAGTGTATGGTCCAACGGTGCTGTAGGACAGGGAGAGCATTATATCCAGGTCTCTGACATGGAGGAGATGACAGATGACATAAAGATATACGTAGGACGACGTCAGGTGGGCGAGGGACATGTGACAGAATTCCAGTTGCGCGGCTCCAACGACCCGGATGCAGAAAAAGAAGATTGGAAAATCCTGGCTACACAAAGCATCGGGAACGCAAGTAATGGAGCCGAGTATACCACACCGGCTTTCAATGTGGGACAGACCCCTTATGCCTATGTGCGCCTGTATGCCACACAGAATACATATTGGCATTGCAGTGAATTGCAGATTTACAAGTCCCTGGAGAATCCTAACTCGCAGTTTGCTTCATTGGGTGAGATAGCCATAAAACTGGAAGAAGAATTCCTGCGCAATTCTGCCATCAGCGACGATGACCTCACCCCCGAGGATTACAAGGCTCTGGAAGAAGCCTATATGGCATTCCGGGCAGGATTGGTAGATCCTACAGAATTGCGCAATGCCCTGGCATTTTATGCGGGTGCGGCAAACGGAAACGTGGAAGGTACAGAGACCGGATTCTGGAGCAACAGCCAGGCAAAGGACGATTTCGTCAAACTCTATACGGAAGTAGAGGAATACAACAATGCCGGACGCTATGACGAGAACCAGAACCGTATCTACGTGGCAGCACTGCAGGCCGCATCAGAAACTCTGGAGAGAGGTGCAATCGGCATAGATACCGACTCGTGGTATCACCTCAAGTTTGCAAGTGCAGATATGTATGACGAGAACAACTGGGACAAGGGCAATGTGGAGAGCTCGGATATGGGCGTAAATCTTTATGGCACCTATGTGACCGTCGGCCAAACCATCTACGAAGAAGACCAGCTCGTCGACATACAGGAGTATAATGCCAATGATATGCGGGAGGGCAACGGCATGTATTTCCTCCCCGAGGACCAGTGCTCCAAGCAGGATGCGAGCCTGTTCAGGTTCATACTTGCAGAGAATCCCGCAGACAGCATCTCTGACTTCAACAGTCTTCTTGCCAAGGCACGCAATGCAATAGAGATCAACACCAGATACACCTATGGAGATAATCTCATAACCGATGCCAGACAGTTGAGCAGTAATGCAAGTGATAGGGCAGAAGGCCAGTATATTGAGAATCTGATAGACAACGACCCCAATACTTTCTGGCATAGCGATTGGCATGGTGAGGCCACTTCTACCCACTATCTGCAGGTAGCCTTGACCAAGCCTATATCTGATCCTGTTCAGGTAATCGTCACCCGACGCCAAGGTACGAACGGAGGAAATATTGAACGTATGTATATGGCAGGTAGTAACGATGGACAGGAATGGACCAACATCGGATATGTGGACCTGCCATACCGACAGGTCAATGAGACCGTCACCTCTAAGCCTGTGGCTCTGGGCGGCACATATTCATACCTCAGATTCTATCTTACCAAGAGGAGCGAGGACAGTAAGGAGTACATCCCCATGGGAGAGGATTGGACATTCT
>JBJEKL010000176.1:0-6928 GCA_051878615.1 Bacteroidaceae bacterium
AACGTTGAATCTCGGCTGCACTCGGCATAGTCGGAGCAAGCTCCACTCTGCTCTCATTTGCACGAGATTTCAGGCAGGGGGGTGGTGACCATAGTATCTCCCAGAGGACGTGTAGCCTGGAGGGCAGTACCTATCATGTAGGGGGCACGTCCTGCAGCGTACTGCCTTCCAGGCAGCGGAGTGATGAGGTGATTGGCTCTGTCCGAGCACACCTCCCTCTGGTCGGTGTACCCGGTTACTCATGGTACTGCCTTCCAGGCAGCGGAGTGGTTGGGTGGTTGGTTCTATCCGGGCACACCTCCCAGTCGGTCGGTGTACCCGGTTACTCATGGTACTGCCCTCCAGGCAGGGGATTGGTTTGGTTGGTCCTATCCGAGCACACCTCCCTCTGGTCGGTGTACCCGGTTACTCATGGTACTGCCTTCCAGGCAGCGGAGTGATGACACATCCTCCCAAAGACAGGTAGCCTGGAGGGCTATACCATGAGTAACCGGGGGCAGCGCCCTCGGATGACCAACAAGAGACCCCAAGGACAGGTAGCCTGGAGGGCTATACCATGAGTAACCGGGGGCAACGCCCTCGGATCATACTACAAGGACAATAACCAAAAAAAAAACGTGTGTAAAATGGAATGGGTTATGTACAATTCGGGCTGAATCGTGTCCGAAAACAAACATTCTGCAATCAAAAAAAACAAAGAATATCAGATTCTTATCCTTTATATTTGGAAAAGCTGTATCTTTGTACCTGATTAGGCAGATTGAATGGATATCATCTGAAAAATCAATCAACAAAACATAGAAAATGAGAAAAAGAACATTAATAAACTCCAAATGGAAAAGACAATGAAAAAAATCTATGAGAGCCCATCTACCACTTGTATGCACGTGGAGATGGAGGGCCGTCTCTGTGCCGGTTCGGTAGTCAAGGACGACAAGTCGGGCGTCACGGTGGAAGCCACCCCTCAGGACTATGAGGAAGTGGATATATCCGCTGATAAGGATAATTTTACATGGGAATAACAAAACACACTTAACAACAATGAAAAGGTCAATATTAATACTTTGTGCATGTGCTGCACTTGCAGGATGTTCTGACGATGACCTGGTGGTCAAGAGACCAGCCACACCAGGCGATGAGGTGCAGTTCGGTGCCACCGCTTATATGAGCAGCGGCAATGGCACCCGTACCGAATATGGTGATGCTGTAGGCGATAAGATAGAACTGCGCTGGGTGGAGGGCGACAAGCTGGACATCGCATGTCCCGAGGCTGTGGCAGGCCGTCGCAAGGCTGCCTATGAGATAGTCTCTACCTCAATCATCGCAGACGCCGATGCTGCATCTGCCGACAACAGCACGGCAACCCAGTTGCAGAAGCTTGGCGAGTATGGTATCCAGTGGGGCGAGCCCGGCGAGCATAACTTCTATGCCATCTATCCCTCGGCAGAATCCTTCTCCGAGACGGAGCGCGGTAAGATTGGTCTCGATGGCGAAGGTCTGAACGGCTATCTGCCCGTGACCCAGGATCCCAAGAGCGTCACGCAGGACGGCAACAACTATATCCTCAATCCCGACATGCGCTATGCCTTCATGGTGGCCCAGAACAGTGTGGACAGCAGCGTGGATGGCGCCACGGGTGTATCCCTCAGCTTCACACCTCTGGTGACTGCCCTGCAGTTCGAGCTCACCGCTCCCTTGATTGATGGCGGAAACACATCGGGTGAGACGGACGTTACCATCACCTCCGTATCACTCTACTCCAGTGCGGGTAACAGCATCTGCGGTAACTTCAATTATAAGTTTGCTGATGGCGTACTGACGGAGACCAACGAGGAAACGGGTTTCAACCGTATCACCATGACATTATCTGACGAGGTGGTTCTGAAGGGTAACACCGGCAACAAGGCTGATGTCACTTTCTTCCTGCTTCCCACAGCAGACATAGAAGCGGGTGACCTCCGCTTGCAGGTGTTCTATACCTACAGTGGATCTCCCTTCGTGAAGTCCCTCAGAATTGGCAAGGATCTGACAGCAAAGAAGAAGTACTTCTTCCGCAACGCACAGCTGCCTGCTATTAGCAGTGATGTGGAAGGTTCCAGCTGGTTCTCGGCTCTTGATCCCAATGTGCTCATCTCCCAGCTCTCCATCCCTGTGGCAGGCAATGCCTTCTCCTCGTACTATACAGGCACCAATTCGCAGTACTACAAGGAGCAGTCCCTCCACTATACGGAACTTTGGAACAAGGGCGTGCGCGGATTTGAGTTCTCAACATCGTTGGGATGTACGAGAACGGGTTTAGGAACGTGGTGGAATCCTTATGAATACACCTATCAGGGCACTCTTGAAAATGAGTATTTCGTATGTAATGGTGCAGAGATGACCTCTGCAACGGGAACAGATGGCACAGCTGTGACTTTTGGTAATGCATTCAGAAACCTGGCAGGCCAACTTGACGTGGAGGGCTTCCAAAACGAGTGCCTGATTATCATCTGTACATATAAGACATATGATGGAGATAGTGATTGTGGTTGTGACCCTCAGCATTATGTTGAAGACCTAGAGGCCTGGCTGACAGCCAATCCGGCTGTCAACGATAAGTTGGAGCTGTTAACTCCGACCTCTACTGTGGGTGACCTTCGTGGCAAGATAGCCATTATCATACGCCCTGGTGAAGATGCTTATTCAAATCAAGCAACAAGTGATGTTGTAGTCTCCAACGAGAAACTTACTTTAGTTCAAAACTGGGGAACTTGCTGTGATAAGTGGAACACACGTTTTGGTTCCAAATATGCTATAGAGGGCGCGTTTAAGGATAAAACTGCGGCCGAATTTTCTGTCGAGGATTACCTGTGGGGTGTATCAAAATCCACAAGTTCTTTTGATGGAACCCAAGACTTTGTTGATGGTTATCCTACTGTCAACGACTATCAGTTTGACCATAGTACTAATATAGGAGGAGAGGTACATCTGCAGGAGTGGTCGCGAATTGTACCATCTTCATTCTCTGATGATGGTAAATTCTATTCAGGTGTAGAGGATCATCTAGTTACCTCCAACTACCATTATCTATGGCTTAACTGGCCTGAGTCATATTCTCAGAAGCAGGATATGATTAAGGTGACTTTAGATGCCTCTATGGCTACCATGGGAGGTTCTGAGGATAATAAGATTTTCATCAATTCACTCTGTGGATTTTACCCTGACAAGAATCTTGGCGTGAGTTATTATCCTTATAATGGCCATTATACCTATAGTAGATATACTTTTGACCTCTCCAATGCCGGTGCCGGTGGAGACTATGTCACCTGTGCCTACGACCTGAACAAGTGGTTCTACGGCTGGCTGACTACGGAGAATACGGATGAGAGCGGCCAACTGAAGCAAGGACCCGTGGGACTGGTGATGCTCAACCATATCGGTACCACCGATGGCGGCAGCGACGACAAGTCCCTCGACCTGGTGAACTGGATTATGATGAACAACTTCAGGTTCCCGCTTGCCACGGATACAGAGGCTGACGCTAGTGGCCCTGAATCTGGTGGTGAGGACGCCGATGGTGATCTTGAACCATCGTAATCCTTAGACTTCCCTAAGCTAAAAGGCAGCTGAGACATGACGCACGCATAAGCGTGACGGACATGTTTCAGCTGCCTTTTTTTTGTCCCTTTCCCTCCTCCTCCCCTCCTCACAAATACCTTGCTTGGCCGCAGGACTTTTTTTAAACACGGATTTTACGGATTTTTACGGATTTCACGGATTTCTCCTGCGGAGACTTGTCTCCTTTCCCCGGGCTGCGCCCTCACAGCCAGCTGTGTAGACTCATCCATGCAAGCGAGCTTGCCTGTCTGATCCTCCCCACCCGTCTGGTCTGCCCTGCTGGCAGACGGAAAGAAGACAAGTGGCGGACAGCCTGGAGGGCTATACCATGAGTAACCGGGGGCAACGCCCTCGGACACTGACCTGTCCACCCTCAAATGCTGCCTGGAGGGCAGTACGCCGCAGGACAGTTTTTTTCTAACACGGATTTTAACGGATAGGACGGATTTTACGGATTTCTCCTTCGGAGACTTGTCTCCTTTCCTCGGGCTTACGCCCTCACAGCCAGTTGTGTAGACTCATCCATGCAAGCGAGCTTGCTGTCTGAGCCTCCCCATCCGTCTGGTCTGCCCTGCTGGCAGACGGAAAGAAGACAAGTGACGGATCTGTCCTCAATCATCAATCAGATATTGAGAGACATGTGCGAGAGGAAAAGACAGTCATTCGTGATGTCTGTGGTCTTATGATGTCTTGCGAAGCAGGACATGGGGAGTTACGGCATGGGGGCTTGCCAAGAATGCTCTTGAGCAAGAACCTATGACGGAAGGCACCAAGGCCAGGAGGCCTCACAAGAGCACAGCCATCTCGCAGTGCCAATCCGTTAAATCCGTACTATCCGTTAAAATCCGTGTTAAAAGAAGAAGAGCCCTCGTGGCATTGGAGCAGAAAAAACAAGTTCTTATGCTTTCAAATTAAATCATTATGCGTATATTTGTGCCTTAAAGCTTTTATTTGTACTCATTATGGAAGATGTCTATATGCTTTCGGATGCCCAGATCCAACAGCGGATAGGGGAAAAAATCAGGGTTGCCAGACTCCGACAGAATATCACGCAGGACAGTTTGGCGGAGTCGTCATCAGTATCACGTTCGTCCGTCCAGAAAGTCGAGGCAGGAGAGATAAAGTCTTTTGATACCTTTCTCCGAATCTTAAGGACGCTTGGTTTGCTTGATGAGATCAGCAGTTTGTGTGAAGAAGAACAATTGAGCCCCAACGAATATTACCACATGCTGAATTCTGCAAAGAAGAACAGGAGAAAGCGTGCGGCAGGGGGATCGAACACCAATAAGAGGGCATCAGAATGGTAGATGTGGCAAGAGTGAGGATGTATGGACAGAATGTCGGTACATTCAGTTGGGACAGCAGGTACGATATCGCTCGTTTTGAGTATGACCCGGATTTTGTTCAGAAAGGGTTGGAGCCTTCTCCTATCATGATGCCCGTGCGTCCAGGCCGGGTTTATTCCTTTGGAGCTCTTGACAGAGATACTTTCAAGGGACTTCCTGGGATGTTGGCCGATTCGCTTCCTGACACCTACGGGCGTGTCCTTTTCGACAAGTGGCTTTCGTTGACGGGAAGGACGAGCAGCAATTCGATTGAGGCACTTTGTTTCCTTGGCAATCGCTGCATGGGAGCCCTTGAGTTTGAACCGGCATTGGGCAGTAGCTCGTTTGGGGAGAATAAAAACATAGAGATAGACTCCCTGATAGAGGTGGCAAAGGAGGCCTTGTCTGAGAAGAACGCGTTTGGAACGAATATGAACGATGACCGCAAGGCTGCCATTGCCGAGATACTCCGTCTGGGCACATCGGCAGGAGGACAGCGTGCCAAAGCCATCATAGCTTACAACAAGACTACGGGTGAAGTACGTTCGGGACAGGTTGATGCGCCGAACGGATTTGACTATTACCTGATTAAGCTGGATGGCGTGTCGGCCAAGGCCGGTTTCAAGGAGACGGAGAATTTCGGCCGTTTGGAATATTCTTTCTACAGACTGATCAGGGAATGCGGAATAGAGATGTCGGAATCTTCCCTGATAGAAGAAAATGGAAGGGCACATTTCCTGACCAAGAGATTCGACCGGGAGAACGGCAGGAAGGTACACATGCAAACGTTATGTGGAATAGCCCACTATGACTATCGTATGCATAGGGCTTACTCTTACGAACAGGCATTCAATATCATGAGGTCTCTGCGGCTGCCCTATTCAGACGCACAGGAGATGTTCCGGAGAATGGTGTTCAACGTCATCTTGCGTAACCAGGATGATCATACCAAGAACATTTCGTTCCTGATGGATGAGAAGGGCAGATGGAGACTGTCCCCAGCATATGATATGGGTTATGCTTATAATCCTGATGGCGGTTGGACAGCAACCCATCAGATGTCCGTCAATGGCAAATTTGATTATATCACACGCAAGGATTTGCTTGAGTGTGCTGCAAGAAATAACATCAAGGACGCAGGCATGATTATTGATCATATCAGGGATGTGGCATCAGGGTGGCAGACAATAGCCTATGAGTGTGGTGTCCCCAAGGAGATGGTCAGCGTCATAGTGCCTAATCTCTTACTGGATATATGAGGCGTTCATGCTCCCCTTTTTTGACCACGGATTCCTGTCCGGGCACACCTCCCAGTCGGTCGGTGTACCCGGTTACTCATGGTACTGCCCTTAACTTCGTTGAATCTCGGCTGCACTCGGCATAGTTGGAGCGAGCTCCACTCTGCTCTCATTTGCACGAGATTTCAGGCAGCGGAGTGGTGCTACATCATCCCCAAGGACAGGTAGCCTGGAGGGCATTGCCAGGAGTAACCGGGGGCAACGCCCTCGGATGACAGAGCATCCTCTCTCCCCACCTTATGCCTGGAGGGCAGTACGCCGCAGGACAGTTTTTTTTCTAACACGGATTCTAACGGATTCTTACGGATTTCACGGATTTCTCCTGCGGAGACTTGTCTCCTTCCCCCGGGCTTGCGCCCTCGGACACTGACCTGTCCACCCTCAAATGCTGCCTGGAGGGCTATACCATGAGTAGCCGGGGGCAACGCCCTCGGATCACAGAGCATCCTCCCTCCCCACATCTGCCTGGAAGGCAGTACCTATCATGTGGGGGATTTCACGTCCTCTGGCGTACTGCCTTCCAGGCAGCGGAGTGAGGTGGTTGGTCCTGTCCGAGCACACCTTCACTTCGTTTCGGTGTACCCGGTTACTCATGGTACTGCCTTCCAGGCAGCAGAGTGATGCCACATCTCCCCGAGGACAGAAGCCTGGAGGGCTATACCATGAGTAACCGGGGGCAGCGCCCTCGGACACTGACCTGTCCACCCT
>JBJEKL010000177.1:0-1816 GCA_051878615.1 Bacteroidaceae bacterium
GAAAAAATCCGTTTGCAGATTAAGCCGATTCAAATCCGCTTAATCTGCAAACACTCACAGACCATAATTCTCTTGGGCTTGCTTCAACGTGTTTTCCCCTACAGTATAGGCATAACATGCCACAGGAATATAATGGATGGTACCCCAGTCCAAATCCTTGGTTCCTTGTTGGGTCCTGGTTGTCACGATGGCCTCCCGCATATCGTTTTTCTCCATGAAATACTTCAGCGATGCCAACTCTCCCGGCCTTTCAAAGAAGCGGTCAGTCCATTTTATTTCTACTGCCCATGCCGGCTTCTGCCGCCCAATGTTTATGCCAACGATATCCACCTCTCCCTGCATCCTGCCATTTTTCCAGTTTGCATAACTTATCACAGCTTCCGTGCGGGGAATCCACTGTGCATACACAGAAGTCTCTACCATATCGCCGATTTCTTCGTCCTGTTCCCTGATAGGCTGGAACAGGGCACAGCGCAAGGAAGGATTGGTAAGATAGATTTTGAATTGGGTCTCCCTTTGGTAACTCTTGGCAGTATCGTCGGTGCGACGGATGACCTTAATCAAGAAGGCAGCTTGCAGATACTGTATGTACTTTCTCAGCGTGTCTTTCTTCACTCCCGATTCCCTGGACAGTGTTTCATACGAAAACTGCCCGCCGGAATGATACGCTATCATCGTAAACACGGAGTTGAGCTCTTGCACGTCAGTGATGCCATAGAGACTGGGGAGGTCTCTGAGCAGCACTTTGTCTATGATGTCATGGCGAATGAACTGTCCAGGGTTCTCCCGTATCTTTTGGGAAAACACCACCTCCGGATAACCTCCATAGTTGATGTAGTCGAGCAGGAGCTCATTCAGCTTGTCTACATCCATCGTTGAACTACAGGCCGTTTCGGTGTGATGCCATTGTATCCGGCTTTTCTGCATGATGTTCGTATAGCCCCTCAAGTGGATATATTCATAGAAGGTGAGCGGAGGAAGACTGAAATCGGTGAATCTTCCGGCTCCGCTCTCATAGCTTTTCTTCTGTAGCTCGGCCGCAGCCGACCCAGAGGCAATGAACTTTACTGATTTATAGGTGTCTACCAAGGATTTCAGATTGACCTCCCAGTCCTTCAAGTATTGTATCTCATCATAGAACACATACATCTGCTCCCTGTTCATGCCCTCTGCTTTGCCCAGAGCCTTGCGGGCAAGCTGTATGAGCTGTTCCAACAAGATGTTGTTATATATGGGAGTTTCGACAGAGATATAGATGATGTTCTGTGCTGGCACCCCGTTGTCTATGAGCCGCTGGATGGTGTGGAACATCATGACAGTTTTACCCACACGGCGTGGCCCCATCAGTATCAATGCACGGCTGAGGTCTGTAGCCTGTACGAGCGGCAGGAAAATATCGAGATAGAGCCTGGGCTTCATCTCCTTATAGTATTCAGGAATACAGTTTTCCGTCCACCACGGATTGTCTATCCGCAGTCTTCCTATAATCTGTTTCTCTAATAATTCGGTGTATTTCATGACTCCAAATGGTTTTTCTCAGTGCAAATATACGCAAAGTTGTCAGATTAAGGATAGTTCGGCTACCTTATTTTGCAAAGAACCGTTCGTTTACATGTTTTTGAGACCTGCAACCTGCTTAATATGCATGCCGCAGGGGGTGCTAACAACTCAGGACGTTCAAACAGTTAGCGCAAAGTAGGCACACGAAGCCACTCTTCGCGCCCAAATCGGCTCAAGCCGAAATCCCGGTGCATGTTTTTTGGATAAATGTGTGAATGCAAGCGTTCAAGGCACGCCCCGAAGGGGCAGCAAGCGC
>JBJEKL010000178.1:0-69652 GCA_051878615.1 Bacteroidaceae bacterium
CATGGAAAGTGGAGAGGCGCTACCTTTAGATAAGGTAAGCTGCACCTCGGCATAAATTCCCAATCAAGCTTGGCAAGTTCTGCTTTCGATTTGCATTTGCTTTGCAGCTGATTATAAACGAAATAATAGCCCGGTTACTCATGGTATAGCCTTGACTTCGTTAAATCTCGGCTGCACTCGGCATAGTCGGAGCAAGCTCCACTCTGCTCTCATTTGCACGAGATTTCCAGGCTACCTGTCCTCCATTCACCAAAATTATCAGGTGAGCCCGTTTGGCATGGTATGTCAAAATCCTTTACGTGGTGCGTTTGTCCCCGAAATCGCTCATTGATTTTTTCCTCTGTTTTTCCCGTTTTCCCCGCAAACGTTTGCGTGAAAAACTGCATTTTCCCCGGACTTTTAGAGGCAGGGTGATACCTGCATAAACATGAAGGCCGCAACCGGCATTTTGTACCGGATGCAGCCTCCGACTGTTTATTAAATTTACCTGTCAGATAGTGTTACCACATATCTTCATTGCCGTCATCAGGATCATCGTCGCTGTTGAAACTCACTCCTGCAGTTCCTGTTTCCGAAGCAGCCAACAGTTGCGGTGTCTCAATCTCATATACCTTCATCTCAGGCTTGATATATTCTTTTTTTATCTGTCGTTGATGATTACTTTCTTTCCGTTCTTGATATAGAGTCCATTGACAGGATTGCTCACCTTGCGCCCCATTAGGTCATATACACCCTCAACAGCGTTGCCGTGAGAACTTTCGTCCGTGATGGTGATACACTCTATGCCTGTGGACTCACTGTCACCTCCGAAGGCGAATCCGCTGACGAGAGCGGCTGTGTCAGGCTCAGTAGCTTCCGTAGTCAAAACATTCAGATAGGCCTCACCTGGCACGACTTCGAGCTGGGAGCCGTTCGTGATGTCGCCTACCTTGCCGAGATAGAAGCCCATACCTTCCTTTGTGGAGGTTTTGTTATATGTCAGGCGGTAAAGAGTATAGCCATCTTCGGCCGTTATCATCCCTGCTTCCTTAGGCGTAGCCAAGAGGTCATTATCTCCCTCTGCGGCGGCAGTCACATCTTCACTGATATTCTTTGCGTTCACATACTCACTATTAGCTTTCAGCAGCACGCCCTCGCCTGCAGCCACCTTATTGTCGCTGCGCTCTGCCAAGGTCAGTGTGCAGTTGCTAACGGTGGCGTTATATACATTACCCTCAGCAACCATCAGTTCTGCATTTGAATCCCAGTTGCTGAACGTAGCCCAATAGGTAGTGCCTTCCAATCCGTCCTGCGCAGCCTTGATGACCTTATAGTCGGAGCCAAGAACAGGATAACCGTCCGTTCCTATCCGCTGTCCCCATACGCCGTATGGCGATGATCCGTTGAGCAGGCAGCATACCTCGCCGCTTGCAAACTCTTCCGTGGTCTTGACCTCTGCCGAGCCTGCCACATCAGCACCTTTGATGCCGCCTGTGGCTGTGCCGCCAAGGTAATAGCAGTTCTCGATGGTGCCATCATTATTCTGTCCGCACACGCCGCCGATATAATTACTACCGCTGACAACGCCTGTGTTATGGCAGTTCTCGATGGTGCCATAATTCTGTCCGCACACGCCGCCGACATAATAATTTCCGCTGACTGCACCTGTGTTATGGCAGTTCACGGTGGTGGCTGTCGCTGTTCCTGTTGAAGTCGAATTAGCAACATTCTGTCCGCACACGCCGCCGACATAACTACCTGTTCCGCTGACAGAGCCTGTGTTATAGCAGTTCTCGAGGGTGGCTGTCGCTGCTTCTGTTGTATATGAATAAGCATAATTACGTCCGCACACGCCGCCGATATAATTACTACCGCTGACAACGCCTGTGTTATGGCTGTTCTCGATGGTGCCTTTATTATTCTCTCCGCACACGCCGCCGACAGAACCATCTCCGCTGACCGAGCCTGTGTTATGGCTGTTCTCGATGGTGCCATTATTATTATATCCGCACACGCCGCCCACATAATCTAAGAAGATAAGATCTACGCTGAGAGAGCCTGTGTTATAGCAGTTGGTGATGGTGCCACCGTCATTCAGTCCGCACACGCCGCCGACATATTGATTAGCATTGAAATATGAACCAACAACGCCTACATTCCTTATTGTGCCGCAACTATATCCGAACAAGCCGACATAGCTCGTATTCGTATCATTGAAATACAATCCGCTGACGGTGTGTCCCTGTCCGTCGAATGTTCCTGCATAGATGTTGTTAGCGTTTCCGATGGGCGTCCAGTCTGTGAAGGTGCCGCTGTTCAGATTGCCGCTTTCGTCAATAACATTCTTATTCACTTCAATATCCGCCGTGAGCTTTGCCCAGACGTCTTTGTTTTTGGTACCAGGCAAGCCTAAACCATCTGTAGACGAGCTACCATTCACCAGCTCTGCAAACCAATAAAGCTCGTCAGCAGTGCTAATCTCATAAGGACTATCCGCTGTTCCACTGCCATTGGCTGGCTTTGAAGGTGTAATACCATCCGCCCATACCACGGAGGGCACGAATATAGCCGCCACGAGCATTAGCGTCACAGCGAGCAATCTGAAATGTTTCGTTTTCATTTTGTATGACATAAAATTGAATTTACCGTTGTCTGACATTGTTTTCCGCTGCAAAAATACGCTTTTTTGGGATATTTTAACATCCAATTTTCAAACTTTTATTGGACTGTAGTGAAGTGATGAATATCTATTGTTCCCAAAGTTAGCGTAGAATCTCGTCATACGCCTCTTGGTTCACCACAGACCATTACTAGCAATGAGAGATGATTACGCTATAATGGGTAAGTCAATATAACACTCTAACGGAATCTGTAAAAATATTTTATTTGTCTGTTGATATACGTGTTTTCGGAGTGGATTCTAATGATTTTCCTTCGATTTTGCCCATTTTAGACGCAAACGTTTGAAAGTGCCGACGCAAACGTTTGCAACCGCTCTTGCAAACGTTATAAATTGCCATTGCAAACGTTTGCGTGAAAAGGGCTATTCCGTTCGGTTTTTCCTTATTATGATTTCCGCTTAATTTATGTAAGTATTTTTCTTTTTGATATGGGATGTTCTGCATATATATAACAAAAGCGATATGAAAGGAGAAGATCTACTCATATCGCTTTTGAATACTTATTGGAGGGGTATGGAGAATTATTCCCACTCGATTGTCGAAGGAGGTTTGGATGAGATATCGTAACAAACGCGATTGACTCCCTTCACCTTATTGATAATCTCATTGCTTACCTGTGCCAGAAATTCATAAGGAAGATGAGCCCAGTCCGCCGTCATGGCATCAGTACTGGTAACGGCACGCAGGGCAACAGGATTCTCATAGGTTCGCTCGTCACCCATAACGCCTACGCTACGCACATCGGAAAGCAGGATGGCTCCTGCCTGCCATACCTGATCATAAAGTCCCCAGTCACGCAGTCCCTGAATAAAGATGTGGTCTGCTTCCTGAAGTACTTGAACCTTCTCGGGAGTGATAGCACCCAGGATGCGTACAGCCAAACCAGGTCCCGGGAAAGGATGACGGCCAATAAGATGTTCGGGGATACCCAACTGTCGCCCCACACGACGTACCTCATCCTTGAACAACCATTTCAATGGTTCGCAGAGAGACAGATGCATCTCCTCGGGAAGACCACCCACGTTGTGATGACTCTTGATAACCTTGCCGGTTATGTTGAGACTCTCGATACGGTCGGGATAGATGGTGCCCTGTGCAAGCCACTTGGCATCGGTAATCTTATGTGCTTCTTCGTTGAAGACCTCCACGAAGTCACGGCCAATTATCTTGCGTTTTTTCTCAGGCTCTGTCACACCTTCCAGGTCATGGAAGAAGCGGGCGCTGGCATCCACACCTATCACGTTAAGTCCGAGGCACTCGTAATCATGCATGACATTGGTGAACTCATCCTTGCGAAGCATACCATGGTCCACAAAGATACAGGTGAGCTGGTCACCAATGGCTTTATTAAGCAGGACTGCCGCCACACTACTGTCCACACCACCGGAGAGACCAAGAATGACACGGTCGGAACCTATCTGCTGACTCAACTCGTTTACAGTGGTGTCAACAAAGTTGGCTGGTGACCAGTCCTGTCGGCTTCCACATATATCCACTACGAAATTACGAAGCAACTGTGTGCCCTGTAGAGAATGGAATACCTCAGGATGGAACTGTACTCCCCAGATGGGTTCGTCATCGGAGGCATAAGCAGCATATTTCACTTGGTCGGTACTCGCAATTGCATGGAAACCTTGGGGTAGAGCTGTGATGGTGTCCCCATGGCTCATCCAGACCTGACTTCCAGATTCAAATTCCTTGAACAAAGGATTCTTCAGATCTATCGTAGAAAGATTTGCACGACCATATTCACGACTTCCTGCCGGCTCTACCCTTCCGCCAAGAGTATGACTTATGAATTGGGCGCCATAGCATATGCCGAGTATAGGCATACGGCCACGGAACTGTGTCAAGTCAACCTGGAAGGCCTCAGGGTCATAGACACTATAGGGACTACCTGCGAGGATTACGCCAATGACATCAGGGTCAGAGACAGGAAACTTGTTGTAAGGCAGTATCTCACAGAATGTGTCCAACTCACGCAATCGTCTTGCTATAAGCTGAGTGGTCTGTGATCCGAAATCGAGGATAATGATTTTCTGTTGCTGCATATAAGTCTTATATTTGCGATGAATCATGCTTTTATAGAACAAAAGTACGATATTTTCTGGCAAATATGCGAAAAAGCAAGAACCTTTTTTGGTTGTAACGCAGGATAGCGCTAACTTTGCTACAATACAAGATAACACTGACATGGTAAGAAAACCACAGAACGATGGAGTGGTCATCATACCCACTTACAACGAAATAGAGAATATCAGAGCCATCATCAGAGCCGTTACAGGTCTGGAAAAAGGACTTGACGTGTTGGTCATAGATGACGGAAGTCCAGACGGTACTGCATCGGCTGTAAAGAAAATGATGGAAACCGAACTACCTGGCAGATTGTATCTTATAAAGCGAAAAGGGAAATTGGGACTGGGTACAGCATACATATCTGGATTCCAATGGGCCATCGAACAGGGATACGATTATATATTCGAGATGGATGCTGACTTCAGTCATAACCCCAACGACCTGCCACGGCTTTATGCAGCCTGTCATGACGAAGGGTATGATGTGTCTGTCGGAAGCAGGTATATTACGGGAGTAAATGTTGTGAACTGGCCTATAGGGCGTGTACTGATGAGTTATTTCGCTTCGGCTTACGTTCGAACAATTCTCGGAATTGGTCTGCGTGATACAACTGCCGGTTTCGTATGTTATCGTCGTCAGGTATTGGAGACTATCGACCTTGAACATATCCGCTTCAAGGGATATGCTTTCCAGATTGAGATGAAATATAGTGCTTTGAGACTTGGATTCAAGATCAAGGAGGTACCGGTCATCTTTGTCAACCGCGAACTTGGAACAAGCAAAATGAGCGGAGGCATATTCAGCGAAGCCCTCTTCGGGGTCATACGGTTAAGGTTAGGAAAAATCAAAGGTAGAAAATGATCATCAGCAATGCAACGATAATCAACGAGGGAGAACGTTTCACGGGCTCCCTTGTTGTCAATAATGGATTGATATGTGATATACTGCATGGGGAACAAAACCCTGGCAATGAAGAAATCATCGATGCTACCGGGTGCTATTTGATTCCCGGTATAATAGATGATCACGTGCACATGCGCGAGCCTGGTCTTACTCATAAGGCAGACATGGAGACGGAGACATGTGCAGCAGCGGCCGGCGGAGTAACAACGGTGCTTGACATGCCCAACGTAAATCCACAGAACACGACCAACCTTTTGCTGAAAGAGCGGTACAAAATGGCAGAAACACGATGTCATGTGAACTACGGATTCCTGTTGGGTGCAACAAATGACAACCTGGAGGAAATCACGAAGGTGGACACAACTCTTGTGCCGGCTGTCAAACTCTTTATGGGAAGCAGCACAGGTAACATGCTTGTGGATGATGAAAGGGTTTTAAGAAAAATATTTGAATGCTCTCCTACCCTCATCATGGCCCATTGTGAGGATAGCGAACGTATTAACCAAAGAATGAAGGAGGCACAGGAGAGATATGGAGATGATCCCGCTGTAATACATCATCCTGACATCCGTGACCGTATAGCATGTCTTCAGAGTAGTACCCTGGCTGTCAAGCTTGCCAGGGAAACAGGAGCAAGACTGCATATTGCACATTTGAGCACCAAGGAAGAACTGGATCTGTTGACCCCCAAAGATACGCAGATCACAGGTGAAGCATGTGTAGCACATCTGTTGTGGAGCCGAGAGGATTATGACAGACTGGGAGCACTCATCAAGTGCAATCCTGCCATCAAAGAGAAATCCGATCGTGATGCTTTGCGGAAGGCACTCACGGATGGTCGTATAAAAGTGATCGGAACAGATCATGCTCCGCATTTGTTGAGCGAAAAGCAAGGAGGATGCAAGAATGCTTGCAGCGGTATCCCTATGATACAATTCAGTTTGGTATCCATGTTGGAACTGGTGGACAAGAATATGCTTACCATAGAAAAAATAGTTGAACTGATGTGCCACAATCCCGCATCCTTGTTCCGCATAGATAAGCGTGGATATATTCGCAAGGGATATCATGCCGACTTGGTTCTTGTTCGTCCCAATGCTCCATGGAAGATTACACAAGAATGCATTCAAAGTAAATGCGGTTGGAGTCCACGCCTGAATGATACATTCAACTGGCGTATAGAACGCACGTGGGTTAATGGCGAGGTAGTGTGGGACGGGACAAAGGTGCATACCAATGTCTATGGTAAGGCTATCAGAATCAATTCATAGTCACACCACGGTTTTCGCCCGCAAAGGAGTCTGTTTCAAAATCCAGAAGAAAACACAGAACAAGACAGTGGCATTTACCACCCAACTCACAGGATAACAACAAGAAAGAAAGACGAGACTCCGATCTGCCGGGAAAATATAATAAAGCCAAAGCAAACGCAAACCACATATAAACACCACACAAACCATAGTAGGAGTCAACGAATGTCCTAAGGCACGAAGCAATCCGGATAATGTTTCATTACAGGAATGTATCGTATAAAAAGAAAGTACGGTAGCCATTCTTTGTACAGACAGACTAATAACCTCACTTTCCGATGAGAACATTTGAGATAATGGACGAGCCATGAACACGAAGGCCAGGCTGACAAGCATGGTGGCTCCAGCTCCAAGCAGAATTGTGTCTCGAATAACACGTCTGCATCTTCCATACAATCTGGCTCCGTGGTTCTGACTAAGAAACGAAGTTCCTGCCTGCGCAAAGGCATTTGCCACAAAAAAGCAGAAATAGTCAAAGTTTAGAGAGATTGTATTGGCAGCTATGGCAGTAGCGCCCAAGGAATTTATCCCGCTCTGTATAAGTACATTCGAGAAATTGAACAACATTCCCTGTACCCCTGCAGGAATACCGATGACAGCCATGCTCAACAGGATATGTCTATGGATACGTACCTTCTTGAGATGAAGTTTAAGCATTCCCTTTTCCCTGCATAATATACGTATCAACATGATGGCACTCAAGACAGAAGAGACCAACGTGGCATAGGCAACTCCTTCGACACTCATCTGGAATCGAATTACGAATACCAGGTTGAGAAGTACATTCGCAATTCCGCTTATTGCCATCACAAAGAGAGGCCGATGCGTATCACCTTTGCTACGTAAGACGGCTGCCGAGAAATTCATGAGCATCATAAAAGGCATTCCCAGAAAATAGATTCTGAAATACCGAACTGCCAGATGCATGATTTCCTGTGGTGTCTCCAGCCAAGTCAGAATATGTTCAGCACCTATCCATCCGACAAAAGCAAGCAATAATCCACTTATGAGAGAAAGCGCTATAGAAGTGTGAACAGCATCTGCTACTTGCTGCTCATCCTTTTCGCCTAACAAGCGTGCAATCACGACATTGGCTCCAACACTCAGTCCAACAAAAAGGTTTATCATGAGATTGATAACAAAAGCATTTGCCCCTACCGCCGCCAAGGCTGTACTGCTGGCGTATCTACCTACGACAGCTACATCTGCTGCATTAAGCAACTGTTGTAGAAAGGCTGTTCCGGCAACGGGCAAGGCAAACCATATCATCTTGATTGCGATAGGTCCGTTGAGCATATCCAGATGTGAAGCCCCGCGTTCTCCTCTTGAATTATCAGGCATAAGAGTTATTCTCTGTAACAATCCATCTAAAACGCGGTCTGACCCTTATGTCGAGAGTCAGACCGCTCATGTAATGTGATAATAAATAGCAAGTTTTGCTCCTTGGCTACCTTAGAATTTATATCCTAACGTACATACGATACTTTGTCTGGTCATATTCACATCAACAGGATCAATGGTAACATTCCGCAGGTCGGGATTGTTCATGGTGAAGTCGGTATCTCCCTGAGCAAATGACGTATCAAAAGCATGGAAATCCGCATTCTGGTTGCGAACCTTGTATGTCATGTCTATATAGAACCCCTTGATACGATAACCTATGCCTAAAGTCAGGATATTGGTTGCTCCCCAACGCATATAATTGGTGTTTGTGGCATAATCCATGGCCGCACTATTAATACTGTATTGGTCAAAACCTACATTATCCTTATAAGAAGATGTGATATAGTTGTAACCCAAACGTAACGCAAAAGCGCTTACAGGTCGGAACTCTACGCCAGCACGTAGGGTATGAACACCCTTGAGTGTGTTGCTGGTATGTTGGTTCATGGCCTTATCAGTTGTGTTAGCAAAGGATGAATGGTAATCATCCCATCCGTTATACTTGGGGTAGCCCATATGTGTCTTGCTGTAATTAGCAAACTCATAGTCAACATCCCATGCAAAGCTATTACCAACTGTACTACCCAAACATGCACGTACCTTCCAAGGGGTGCGTATGGTATACTCCAGATAACTTTCTTTCTGATTCGTACGCTCGTTTGCAACTAAATCTGTAAGATCATAGATCACGCTGCTCTTCATTCTATACCATGTAGGTGTCTCCATAACCAGACCCACACGAAAAGGACTATCCTCTATGGGACGGACAATGACGCCTAACTTCACATTGATGCCATACCCCGTAATTTTTGTATCGTTATAAAGGGCATAATCACCAGTGACCGTCTCCTGTTTATCGTTGATGTAGCTGTTTAATTCGGTATATTCGTTCCATGAACGAAAATCCACGTTATCGAAACCAATATCCAGACCTAAATATGCCCGTTCCTTAAGGTTTGCGCTGAAGTTAATATCATATCCTTGCAGACTTCCCTCAGAGTGATGAGTATAGTAACTGCATTCCCCTCCATACTTATTGTAGAATCCTGTTACATTCTCTGGATTGTCTGGATTGCCATAAATAGGTGTCAGATATTGATTGTCAACAGCCATACCAGCCAGATTGTACTGGGTGTCATATGCACTTGTAGCCAACTCGGCTATTTGATCCATCTGGCTTAATCCATTCAGATGATTGTTGTCGGCATAATAGTTATAGTTGAAATTTGCCTTCTTCTGATAGTTAAAACCAACGTTGAAGAAAGGACATGTCTCGTTTTCTAACCTAACACTATAGACAAAGCCCATCTGATCAAAAGTACCTGTACCGCGATTCTCGTTCTCGATGCGCTCTTTGTTCCATTGACCGCCAAAGGTCAGACTTACATCACTCTTGCGGTAGAGACCAATTCCTGCAGGATTCCATGACATCACGCCGAGGTCTGCCCCCAAAGCTCCCATAGCACCTCCCATTCCCACGAATCGTGCTGTACCTATTACGTCCTGGGAATTATTGGTCAGTTGCTCGTTGATAAAAGTATTCTGTGCCTGTACTGCTGCTGATACGAGAAGCAGAGTAGCAACTATATTCAGTCTTTTCATTATTTTATCTGTCTGTTAAATGGATATTCTTGTTTGAAGACATTGTATAGATGATTCTGAGTATCAACGTCCGCCACGTCCGCCTCCACTTCCTGAACCACCACCGAAGCCTCCTCCACCACGGGAACTGCTTCCGAAGCTACCGCCACCAAAGCCACCACCAATGCTACCGCCTCGTGTACTGCTGCTCACGGAAGAACCTCTACTGGATGAACCTTCATTATAACTGCGACTTGGTACATAGCTTCCACGGGTAGAAGAATTATTGGTGCTACGCTGCGTACTACGTATAGTGCTCTCTGAACGGCCAGCACGTTGTGTGGCATAGTTACCTGCACCTCGTGTGCCAACATTATTGTCTGACCGGGATGTTGAGCCCAAGCGAGTGGTACCCAGTCTGCCAGCTCTGGTACTTGCCACTGCAGTACCGGTCATATACCTACCGCCTCTTTCTCCATGATTGCGATATGCAAGAGTGGGTCTGTGAGGCAAATAGTCACGATAGTAGCCGTGATGCCCCCATCCACAATCCCATCCTGGATGATGATGCCAACCCCACCCCCAATCAAACCAACTATAATAACCGAAGTGATAATATGGCATGTACCATCCATACCAAGGATCATACCAGGGATCGTACCATCCGTAGCATACATCCCAAAGGAAGGGAGAACGCCATGCCATGCCTCTGAAGCGATACAAACGTGTTGAATAATAATAGTCATCATCATAATAGCCGTCTATATCATTATACCAGTAATCATTCTTGGGCTCCTGAGTAACGGTAACCGAGGATGCATCATCACCACTATATCGGATCACCACTTCGTTCCCCAGACTGTCTGTGGATGTCACATACAGGGTGTCTCCAACCAGACGGGTGGTGACATTCTCCTTTCCATTGCCACGTCGATTGTATTCATCCACGTCACGTAACTGTCCTGTATGGAAATCCACCTGAGTCTCCAGTGTACTTGTCTGGGGTTGATTGGTTTTTATCGTAACACTTTCTTCCTTGGTAGGTGTTTCCGATTTCGCCTTCTTTTTGGTGGGGATGAAATACATGTCGTCATCCGTATTCTGCGCGAGTGCTGTATTATAAGGAAGCAGCATGAGCGATAAAATCAGTAATAAATACCTTTTCATAATCCTTACTTTTATGATTTCTGTGACAAAGTTACCCCCTTTCATTGAGATGTCCAAAAGGATTTAACCTATTTAAGTGGGGAAAATTCCCCCATTAAAGTATTTTATCATAATTTTGTCCTCAATTATGAAATATACAGAAGTAACCTTCCACATCGAACCCTATTCTCAAGAGGCCAGTGATGTGCTGGCGGCACTTCTTGGCGATATTGGATTTGAGACCTTCTCCGAAACTACAGACGGGCTTTTGGGCTACGTGCAACAGTCACTATGGGCTTTAGATTTGCTTAGCTCTACCCTTGCTTCATTTCCGATTCCCTGTACACGTATAACTTTCACTTATCAGGATGCGCCCTATCAGAATTGGAATCAGTTGTGGGAGGAGGAGGGTTTCCAACCTGTAATCATTGACAACCGCATAGTGGTGCATGACACTCGGCACAACGATGTGCCCGATATGCCTTATGATATACTCATTACTCCCCGACAAGCATTCGGTACCGGTAATCATCACACTACGCGTATGCTTATGGAATGGCTTGTTCAAAGTGACCTTAAGGGGAAAGAGGTAGTTGATGCAGGAACCGGTACCGGTGTCCTGACCATCCTATGCATTATGAGAGGCGCACAACATGTGTTGGCTTATGACATTGATGAATGGAGCGTCAACAATACCCATGACAACCTGTTACTCAATAATATAGGCACTGCACAGGTCGAAGTGCGGTTGGGAGATTCTTCTGTCTTGTCAGAAACAGATAAGTGTGACCTCATGATGGCAAACATCAACAGGAACATTCTCATAAACGACATGCCTCGTTTTGTTGCATCAATAAGAAAAGGAGGTAAGCTCCTCTTGAGCGGGTTTTACGAAAAAGACATTCCCTTACTGAAGGAAACAGCAGAGCGCTATGGCATGATACTCACTGAGAGCAACACCGTCGAACATTGGTCTATGCTCGTGTTTATTCGCCTTTGATTCTTGTCTTCAAAGATTCATTTCGGCGAGCAATCCTATTGGTCATTTTCTTCATGATGACGTAATCAATGATCATTTGGGATGATCCATGAAACGTACGATATAACCATCAATGGCCCATCACGATACGATAAAGATTGCAACCAAGGAAATTCCCGATAACAATGCAGACATAAAATGACAATACTTCCTGCCAGTGTGCAGAGAGATAGTCAATGGGGACACATAGATAATAAAAAGCATCAGCCACACAATGTGGGAAACCACAAACGATGAATAACGGTACGCCAAACACCAAAGGAAGCATTTTATCTTGGCGGGCAAATGTAACGGCTGTAGTCATGATGAACCCGCAACCGATACTAAGTACTCCTCCAGAAAAAGGCCCCATGGCAAGTCTCCCTTCCAAGATGCTTTGTGCAGTTTGCTGTAAAGGCATGGGGCTATAGCGAGCCATCAAGCCAACGATGAGACATCCTACAAGATTGAAGAACAGGATGATGAAGAGGTTGCCTAATTCTCCTCTGTGGACAAAGCCTGCCGTACCTGTAAAGAGTTTCAATGAATAATGCACTACTGTGGCCAATCCAAAGGCAAAAAGTACAGCGCCCACTATATCCTTACCAGATGCCAGATATCCAAATCCGGCAATGCCTATGGCTATACCAGCCAAGATGGAAGAACGGATGATTGAAGTCATAATTGTTATATTTCTATATTTAAGTTAATTATCAATCAGGCATAAAGTTCCTCTCTACGGATTTCCACATGCTAAACCTTGCCTCAGGATTGATTTTTTCAAGTTGATGAAAGATGTCATTCATATCCTTACGTCGGGTGCTCTGCTCATAGGGACAAAGAACCTTCTGTTGCTCAAATTTGAGTTGCCGCGCCGTTTCTCTTATCCACTCCTCGTGAACCAAGCATAAGGGACGTATAATCTGAAGCGGATAGTAATCCATCTGCATTACGGGACACATGGTTGAAGCATTTCCTTCAAAGGTAATATTCATGAGCAAAGTAGTTAGGATGTCGTCCTGATGATGACCAAGTGCCACCTTGTTGAATCCATGTTCGGAAGCATACGAAAACAATAGGTTGCGTCTGGAACGCGAACAAAGGTAACAGGGTGTCTTGTGTGAATCGACATGTTCATCAAAGCTTCCTTTAAGCAAATGAAATGGTATGCCTAACTCAGCACAAAACTGTTCTAAATAATGGTGTGATGCCTCGTAAGGGATGTTGTCCATCATCACATGTGCCGCCTCAACATGTATACGAGGTATAAAGATACGCGCACGCTGTGCCATCATACGACATAGTACCAGAGAATCCTTACCGCCGCTAATAGCAATCAATATGCGGTCACCATCCTCCAACAAATGGTAATCTGTGCATGCCTTGTTGAACTTCCTGCGAATCCTCTCCTCCATCCTTCCTGAATATGGTCATTCACCAGTTGGTCATGGATATACATGGTTTACAACGAATAGAACTTGCTGAATGCCCGGATGCAATATAGATGGTCAGCTACAGATGCCGTCTCACGTACGCTATGCATGCCAAGGATAGGATTTCCCATGTCTACACCACGTACAGGCAAAGAGGAAGCAAGGATATTGCCCAAAGTACTTCCACCTGCCACATCACTATGATTGACAAAACGTTGGCAAGGTATTCCAGCCTCCTTACATATTTCAGCAAAGATGGAGGCAGATACAGCATCACTTGCATATTTTTGTGCAGCATTAAACTTGATAACAGGTCCGCCGCCAAGCATTGGATGATTGGTAGGATCGTATTTCTCGTTATAGTTGGGATGCCATGCATGGGCATTGTCAGCCGACACCATAAAAGCATGCTCGACAGCCATTCCGAATTCTTCCTCACCTCCTCCCTGGATGGTACATATCCTGCGTAGGATACTTGAGAGGTATGGACTTCCTGCTCCCTGTTTAGTCTGGCTACCAGTCTCTTCGTTATCAAAGACAGCCAAGACCTGAGTTTCCTGAGGCACCTCGTCCTGCTGCTGAAGGAGAGCTTGCATCCCAGCATGCACCATACTCAGGTCATCCAATCGGCCTGCAGAAACAAATTCGTCATGAATGCCAAAGGTACAGGCGGGAGTATAATCGTATAGATAAAGATCAAAATCAAGTATCTCTTCGGCCTTGACACCCAATTCCTGACAGATGACATTCTCAAGCATGTGACCGTGTTCCAATTCATTGTTCAGAAAACCAATAATGGGAAGCATATCTTTCTGTTTACTGAGCTTGATTCCATCATTTACCTCTCGATTGAAATGAATGGCAAGGTTGCTTATCTGCAACAATGGTCGACGTACATGCAACAATCTGGTTTCAGGATGCAGAGCATCAACACCTTTAATAATGACACGTCCAGCCAAACTCAAAGGACGATCGAACCATGTACTCATGATTGGACCACCATACACCTCCGTATTCAGTTTGGTTAAACCACCCTCACAAGTCATCTCGGCATGTGGCTTGATGCGGAATGTGGGAGAATCACAGTGGGCACATATCATCCGGAACCCTGCTTCACCAAGAGTCTGTCGACCAATACGGAAAGCGTAGAGCGAAGAATCATTCTTAGTAACAAAAAATTTGCTACCCGCTTTGATATCGCCCAACGGACACGAAGCATCCAGATGAGTAAAACCAGCTGATTCCAGACGAGCGGAGATTGTACTTACCGCCAGAAAATTTACCGGTGAATCGTTGAGGAACGATATAAGATCATTTATCATATAACTGACTTTTATAATGGCTGTCTCAGCAAAAATAAGTAAATTTGCACACAAAGATAAGTATATATTTTCATTTCCATGAGACAGGAAGACAAAATAACCGAAAAGCCTTCGCCTTATCGCCATCTGGAGAACAAATCGGTGGGTGAACTGCTGGAGGATATCAACAACGAGGATCACAAAGTGGCCGAGGCTGTAAGAAAAGCTTTGCCACAAATAGAAGCCCTTGTGGTTGAAACGGAGAAACGGATGAAACGCGGCGGACGTGTATTTTATACAGGTGCCGGTACAAGTGGGCGATTGGGAGTTTTGGATGCCAGCGAACTACCGCCTACATTTGGTGTACCACCCTCCTTGGTTAGCGGTCTTATTGCAGGTGGAGATACGGCCCTCAGAAATGCTGTTGAGAATGCTGAAGATATGACTGCACAGGGATGGAATGACTTGTTGGATTTTCAACCAACACCTGATGACACACTCATAGGAATAGCAGCCAGCGGTACCACTCCCTATGTGATAGGCGCTATTCGCGAAGCAAGAGTTCATGGCTTGCTTACAGGATGTATTACCAGTAATCCCTCCACCCCGCTTGCCGAAGCTGCAGAATATCCTATCGAGACTATTGTAGGACCAGAGTTTGTGACAGGAAGCAGTCGTATGAAAAGCGGTACTGCTCAAAAAATGGTGCTCAACATGATATCCACCACTCTGATGATACGTATGGGGCGTGTAAAGGACAACCGTATGGTAAATATGCAACTGACCAATGCCAAGCTGGTAGACCGTGGCACACATATGGTACAGGAGCAAACCGGACTCTCCTACGAAGAAGCACGTGAGCAACTGCTCAAGGCAGGCAGTGTGAGCAAAGCACTTAAATTATAATCATCTATAATACAACTTATAGAAGCATGCATATAGTCATAGCAGGAAACATAGGGAGTGGCAAGACAACACTCACACGTATGCTCGCCAAACATTATGGTTGGGTACCCAAATACGAACCAGTTATGGAGAACCCTTATCTGGATGACTATTACAAGGACCTTGAACGCTGGTCTTTCAATACAGAGGTGTTCTTTCTAAAAGAAAGATTCCGCCATATGTTGGAAATCAATAACATGAAGGAAACTACCATTCAGGATAGGAGTATCTATGAGGGCGTATATATCTTTGCGGCAAACAACCATCGTCAAGGACACATGTCCGACCGGGATTATGAAGCATACATAGAATTGTTCGGACTCATGACGGACATTGTCCATTATCCTGATCTGATGATTTATCTGAAAGCCAGTATATCACATCTGGTCAACAATATACAAAAACGAGGACGGGGGTGCGAACAATCCATGCAGCTGGAGTATCTCCAAGGTGTGAATGACCTGTACGAACAATTCATCACACAACAATACAAAGGAAGAGTACTCATTATAGAAGTGGATGGCATGGATTACGAACACTCCGAAAAGGATTTCAGACTCATCACAGACCAAATTGACGAATTGGTATATGGACTCTTTCCTTTGGAGCATCAGATTCCAGAATGTCATGACTTACAATAAGCAACATCTATAATAACAGAAATAATATTTAGAATCATGCATATAGCAATAGCAGGAAATATCGGAAGTGGAAAAACTACGTTGACACGCATGTTGGTCAAGAGATACGGATGGACACCCAAATACGAACCCGTAGACGTGAATCCCTACCTGGAAGATTTCTATAAGGACATGAATCGATGGTCGTTCAACCTACAGATCTACTTCCTCAACAAAAGATTCAGAGATGTGGTTGAAATATCAAAGAGCGAAAAGACCATTATCCAAGACCGCACGATATTTGAAGATGCCAGAATCTTTGCTCCCAACCTTCATGCACAAGGTTATATGAGCGATCGTGATTTTCAGAACTATACAGATTTGTTTGATCTGATGATGTCTCTAGTGGGTACTCCTGATCTGATGATATACATCAGAAGTAGTATACCCAACCTGATTTCTCAGATAAGCAAACGAGGCAGAGATTATGAACAAAGTATCAGAATCGATTACCTTACAGGACTCAACGAACGATATGAGGAATGGATAGAAAAATATCCAGGCCGATTGCTTATTGTGGATGGTGACAAGCTAAAATTTGAATCAAATCCCGAGGACTTCAAGGCTATTACAGAGCAGATTGACTCCATACTCTTCGGTCTGTTTCCCATTACCGACTGATAACACACAGGATTGCTCATGAAGAAGCCACACTCATTCCCTGAATGTACCATCAAGAGAATACGAAGGACAACCACCTTGAGGCGGAATCTGATGTTGCTCTTGTCTCTTCTGGCATTGTCTCCCTGTAAAGTTCTGTCACAAAGGCTTCCCGATACCATGAGGTTGGTAAATGATACCACACTGATGCGCGAGGTTCGTGTCAATGGACAAAAGCAGGCCATCACTTATCGGCTTGACAGAACTCACATAAAAGCAGATGATATGCTTACGGCACAGGGAGGAACAGCTGTGGATGTGCTCAAGCAATTACCTCTCGTACAGGTGGATGCCAACGGAGATATCAGCATACGTGGAAGTAATTCCTTCCAGGTATATGTGGATGGTAAACTAAGCCCACTCTCCGGCACAGAAGCACTACAGATGATACCGGCTGCAAGCATCAGCAGCATAGAAGTCCTCAATACCCCATCTGCCAAATACAGATCAGATGGAGACGTGGGAATCATCAGCATACGCACCGGTAAACCATCATCAGAAGGGTGGGACATGATCATCAACTCATCAGCAAGCACCTGGGGAACTCTCAGTTTGGATGGCAGAATAAACTATCGGACAGGAAATCATAACGTATATGCAGGAGCACAAGCCTCAAAAATAAAAAACAAGAGTGATTTCCAGCAAAATAAAACCACGCTTGTAGATGACATCAAAACCACCTCCCAAGCGGATGGTACGCGCTTTCGCCACTTTGGAACCTATATAGGCCAGGGAGGTTACGAGTACAAGAATGCCTGGCATGACCTGTCACTTGATGTGCAAGGTGGCAGGACCCGCAATCCCAGAGGAGGAGACATGTCCTACGAAGAAAGCAGATTCCAGGGTGGAAATCTCCTGAATCATACACTCTATGACAGCCATGACCGATATAAACTCACCAAATATCTGTTTCAGACAGCTGCAGACTATACATGGAAATGGGACGAACGTAATCAGATAAATATCAATGGACGTGTAAGATATGATCGCTACTCTCAGGAATATACAGAGAGCAACATGTTTGATAAATCAGGAAAGAGGCACGAGGGAACACGTGGGTATGAAACCGAGCACCATTGGGATTGTGATGCATCAGCCTCCTATATCCTGCAATACAGGCCTCAGGGCAAACTGGAAATCGGCTATCAGTATGTGACTTATAGCGAACATGGCGATTACAGAATCTGCTATTGGGACAGGAACGAGGAGGAATTTAAGTGGCAAGATGGTACCAACGGACAAGAGAATCTATATGCCCCCTTTTTCTATCGTAGGCAAACTCATTCCGCCTATGCCCAGATGAACGAACGAATCGGCGCTTTTGCCATGGATGCCGGCTTAAGGGCTGAACATCTCATAGATGATATGGATTTACCTACAATAACCTCCCGATACAATAAGTATACCGACCTGTTTCCTTCTGCACATGTGGGATATTATTCCAATGCCGGAACTTTTACATTAGGATATTCCAGAAGAACCAACCGCCCAGGCATATGGAAATTAGAACCGTATATTACCTACGAGGATTATTACACCCGCATCATCGGTAATCCTGACCTGAAGTCAGAATACATTCATGCCATGGATTTGACATGGCGCAAGAACCTTGCACATGACATGAATATATCCATTACAGGATTCCTGCGCAGGAACACCGGAGTTGTAGACTATATCAGACGAGCCTACCAACCAGGGGTGACACTTGACAGCATCATCAATGCAGGAAAAAGGTGGGACAAAGGTCTTGAAATGCAATATTCTGCCAAAACCACAAAACGTTGGAACATAAACATCAATGCAAGTGCGTATCACTATAATTTTCATGCCACCTATCTGGGATGTCAAAATCAAAAAGGACTGACAGGGCAGTTGGGGTGGTTCAATTACATCTCTGTAGCCAAAAATACACATTTGCAATTTGACAGTCATGTGGTTGCCCCACGTCAACTTACACAAGGAAAAGAGAGTGCCTACTGCTATTTTGATATAGCTGCAAGACAAACCTTGTGCAAAAAGAAACTGCATATCGGACTGGTTGTACATGATGTGTTTCACACTGCACGATATCACAGTCGCAGATATACAGACGAACTGATTAGCGAGACATGGGTTAAGCCCAAATATCCTTCCGTCACATTCTCTCTATCCTATCATTTCAAGCAACAAAATAGTGAATCACATACAGAAAAGGCCCTTTCGTCTGATGCTGAATTTACAGGGAAGGAGTTCTGACAAAGAGACAAACTGACACAAGGAAATAACATGAAGTGGCCACACAAATTAGTTTGGCACAGAATTTGTAAGCAGATAGATGGAGCTACACTCCAACAACATACATTTAGTAACATCAACAATATATCTACATATAACATGGCAACAAAGTTTTCTCCCGACATGTCAATGATTCTGGCATTCAGTAAGGAAGAGGCTGATCGCTTGTACAACAACAGCGTATCTCCCACACATATCCTTCTGGCGATGCTCCGACACAAGGAAAACAGTGCCGTGAAAATTCTGGTGCGTCTTAAGACCGATTTGGAAAAACTTAAAATAAGTCTTGAGGATAGCACAAGAGGAAACATGACACATATCTTGCCAAGCTACGATGAAATAGATTTCGACATCAATGCCAGCCGTGTAATCCGTTTGGGAGTTCTGGAAGCACGCCTTCTGAAGACGGATACCGTTGATGCTATTCATGTACTTATGGCTATTCTGAAAGCCAATGACTGTATGGCCTCTACCATCATGGGCAAGATGAACATTACCTATGAGATCCTTTCTCAATACGTACACACCGATAGCAACCCCATTGATAACAGTCAGACACTTGCAGAGACAGAAGAAACTCCATCTGATCAACATATGAAGGTGGAATTGGTGATTTCTGACGATCCCGATTCAATAGACACTCATAACACACATAGTTCTAAACCCAAAACGGGAACACCCTTATTGGACAATTTCGGAACAGACCTGACTAAAGCAGCTCAGGGAAAACTCTTGGATCCTGTGGTTGGCAGAGAGGATGAGATAGAACGTGTGGCACAGATTCTCTGTCGAAGAAAGAAGAACAATCCTATTCTCATAGGACAACCAGGATGTGGCAAAAGTGCTATCGTTGAAGGACTTGCTCAAAGAATCGTAGACCATAAGATAAGTCGATCGCTCTGGAACAAACGTATCGTCATGCTGGATATGGCATGTGTGGTAGCAGGCACGAAGTATCGTGGACAGTTTGAGGAACGTATCCGTTCTATCAGTACGGAATTGAAGAATAACCCCGACGTGATAATCTTTATAGATGAGATACACACCATCGTGGGTGCAGGAAATGCCGAGGGATCCATGGATGCAGCCAACATACTGAAGCCTGCTCTCGCCAGAGGTGAGTTCCAATGTATTGGTGCTACAACCACAGATGAGTTTAAGAAGAGCATCGAAAAAGACGGTGCTTTAGAAAGACGCTTCCAACAAGTACAGGTGAATCCTTCCACTCCCGAAGAAACACTTCAGATTCTCAAGAACCTCAGGAACCGTTACGAAGACTTTCACAATGTGACATACTCCGATAATGCTCTGGAGGCGTGTGTCATGCTGACGGGACGGTTTATGAATGCCAGATGTTTTCCTGATAAGGCCATTGATGCCATGGACGAAGCAGGAAGTCGTCTGCATATTCAAGATCAGCCAATGCCTGAAAGGATCACCACACTTGAAGAGCATATCAAAGACCTGCAGGAGAAGAAAATGCTTGCAGCACAGATGCAGAACTTTGAACTTGCTGCAGATTATAGAGACCAAGTTGTGCGCATGCAATCTGAGCTTAATGACTTACAGAAACAATGGGAAGAGAATGGCCAACGCCCACGTCTGGAAGTCAACGAAAGTATCGTGGCTGATGTTGTCAGCAAGATGACTGGAATTCCTGTCCAGAGGGTAGGCCAGGAAGAAAACGAGCGTTTGCGTATGCTCAAGGACACCCTACAGAAAAGGGTTGTTGGACAAGACGAAGCCATAACGACTATTGCAAGAGCTATTCAGCGCAGCAGAATTGGCCTGAAAGATCCCAAGAAGCCTATAGGAACATTCATGTTCGTAGGTCCTACAGGAGTAGGCAAGACGTACCTTACCAAATGTCTTGCAGAGGAGATGTTTGGTGATGCGGAATCCATCATCCGACTGGATATGAGTGAATATATGGAAAAGCATACTGTAAGCCGAATGGTTGGAGCGCCTCCAGGTTATGTGGGCTACGAAGAGGGTGGACAGTTGACCGAGAGAGTAAAGCGCAAGCCCTACTCTATCGTATTGCTTGACGAGATTGAAAAGGCTCATCCTGATGTGTTCAACATCTTGTTACAAGTTATGGACGAAGGTCGTCTGACGGACGGTAACGGTGTCACCATCGATTTCCGAAACACGATTATCATCATGACCAGCAACTGTGGCACAAGACAGATAAGCGAATTTGGAAATGGTATTGGTTTCCACTATGCTAATGATTCCAAACACAATGAGTCCGCTTACCAGGGCATGGTGATGAAAGCACTTGGCAAGCAGTTCGCCCCGGAATTCCTTAACAGACTGGACGAGATAGTTTATTTCAACCAACTAAATGAGGATGCACTCCAACGTATCGTAGATATAGAATTGGCTCCTCTGGTAAGCAGATTACATGAAATGGGACATATCCTGAATGTTACAGAAGCCGCACGTCAACTTTTGGCCAGGAAAGGATATGATGTGAAATATGGAGCGCGTCCTCTGAAAAGAGCCATCCAGAATCTCCTTGAAAACCCTCTTTGTGAGATTCTGCTTCAGAAGAACATTGCAACAAACGCACATCTGACAGCCGACATCGAATCGGCAAAAGACGAAAATAGTCATGAAGGTGGAAAGAAGGATGAAGAGAGACTGGCCATAACAGCAAATTGACACATGTACATATAAGAATTATTAAACAAGTGCTAAGTGGCGTTTCTCTTTTGCTAAAGAAATGCCATTCAAAGTACGAAAAACATAATGTAACGATGAAACAAGGTAATATTGGGGTTACGACAGAGAACATTTTCCCCGTAATCAAAAAGTTCTTGTACAGCGATCACGAGATATTCATCCGTGAGATTGTAAGCAATGCTGTGGATGCAACACAGAAACTCAAAACTCTTGCTGGTAAAGGTGACTTCCAGGGCGAAATGGGTGAACTCAAGGTTACTGTAAGCATTGATAAGGATGCAAAGACTGTTACCGTGAGTGACCGTGGCATAGGTATGACCGCTGAGGAAATAGACAAGTATATCAATCAGATAGCATTCTCTGGCGCTAACGACTTCCTGGAGAAATACAAAGATGATGCGAATGCAATCATCGGCCATTTCGGTTTGGGTTTCTATAGTGCGTTCATGGTAAGTAAGCAAGTGGAGATCGTTACCAAGAGCTACCAGGATGCTCCTGCTGTGAAATGGAGTTGTGACGGAAGTCCGTCTTATACCCTTGAGGAAACAGAGAAGAGCGATAGAGGTACAGATATCATCATGCATCTGGATGATGACTGTGAAGAATTCCTGGAAAAGAACAAGATGGAAGAACTCTTACGCAAGTATTGTCACTTCCTGCCCGTACCTGTCGCATTTGGCAAGAAGACGGAATGGAAGGATGGCAAGCAAGTGGATACCGATGAGGATCTCATCATCAACAACGTAGAACCACTTTGGACCAAAAAACCTGCAGATCTTAAGGATGAAAATTACAAGGAATTCTACCGCCATCTGTTTCCAATGGCAGATGAACCGTTATTCTGGATTCATCTCAATGTGGATTACCCTTTCAATCTGACAGGTATACTCTACTTCCCCAAGATTAAGAATAACCTGGATATCCAACGCAATAAGATTCAGCTTTACTGTAACCAAGTGTTTGTGACTGATGCTGTGGAAGGGATCGTCCCTGAGTTCCTGACACTTCTGCATGGCGTGATTGATAGCCCCGACATTCCTCTGAATGTGAGCCGCAGCTATCTTCAGAGTGATGCTAACGTAAAGAAGATTAGCGGATACATCACCAAGAAGGTTAGTGACAAGCTGGCCTCCATATTTAAAAATGAACGTGAAGAGTTTGAGAAGAAATGGGATGACATAAAGATATTCATCCATTATGGCATGCTCAGCCAGGATGACTATTACGATAAGGCCAAACAATATTTCCTTCTGAAAGACACTGAAGGCAAATATTATACATTGACAGAATATGCAGACAAGGTTAAAGAAAGTCAGACCAACAAGGATGGCCAGGTCGTTTATCTGTATGCCAACGACACCGATGCACAGTATACTTATATAGAGGCTGCTAAAAATAAGGGCTACAATGTGCTGATGATGGATGGCCAACTTGACACTCCGCTCACTTCCATGCTGGAACGTAAGTTGGAGAAAACCACCTTCACACGTGTAGATGCAGATGTTATCGACCGTCTAATACAGAAGGAAGATTCCAAACGAGAATATCTTGAGGCAGAAAGAGCAGACAAGCTCACTCATCTCTTCAACAGCCAAATGCCACGCACGGAGAAAGTAGACTATCATGTAGAGGCACAACCCTTGGGCGAAGACCAGTTGCCGGTCATGATTACACAAAGCGAATACATGCGACGCATGAAGGAGATGGCACGGATTCAGCCTGGTATGAGTTTTTATGGAGACATGCCAGACATGTATACACTTGTACTCAACACAGACGCTCCTCTTATCAAACAAGTTTTGGAAGAAAGTGAGGAAGCTACCAAGGAGGAACTTTCGCCAATCGAGGCAGAAATCAGAGGACTGAACGCACGTCAGGCTGTACTGCGTCAGGAGCAGGAGAAGAAAAAGCCCGAAGAAATTACACAGGAGGAAAAGGATGACCTCAAAAAATGTGGCGAAGACATTCAAGCAGAGAACAAGAAAAAGAACGATATCCTGAAGGCGTATGCTGAAGGGAACGAACGTGTTCATCAGTTGATAGATCTTGCTCTCCTGCAGAATGGAATGCTGAAAGGAGAGGCTCTTACCCAATTTGTGAAGAGAAGCGTAAGCATGATTAAATAACTTTATTCAAATCCTGATGAATTACGGATTCGTGAAGATAGCGTCGGCCATCCCCTCCGTGAGGGTGGCCGATTGCCAGTTTAACATAGAACAAATAGAATCAATGGTCGTACAGGCCGAGGGCAGAGGTGTGGAAATAATCTGTTTTCCAGAATTATCAATTACCTCCTATACCTGTCAAGATCTATTCCAGCAACAGTTGCTCATCGATGAAGCCGAATTGGCATTGATACATCTGATGAACTTCAGTCGTGGATTGGATATCATTAGCATTGTGGGCCTTCCTGTTTCCTATAACGGCACTCTGCTCAATTGTGCGGCAGTTATCCAGCATGGGAAAATACTTGGAATTGTTCCTAAGACGTATCTCCCCAACTATAAGGAGTTTTATGAAAAACGATGGTTCACAAGCCTGAAGGATATTCCTAATGGTTCAATTCTCATATGTGGGCAGCAAGTTCCTTTCGCACAGCGTCAGTTGTTCCGTACGCCCACCTGCACCTTCGGAATAGAAATCTGCGAGGACGTTTGGTCACCTGTACCCCCAAGTTCTTCACTTGCATTACATGGCGCAGACATTATATTCAATATGAGTGCAGATGATGAGGGTGTAGGCAAGCATTCTTATCTTATGAGTCTTGTGGCACAGCAAAGTGCCCGACTGATATGTGGCTATGTTTTCAGCGGATGCGGATTTGGTGAAAGTACTCAGGACGTTGTATTCGCAGGCAAAGGGTTTGTGTATGAGAATGGCACACTACTTTCCGAAGCAAAACGTTATTCCCTTACCCCTCAACTGCTTGAAAGCGAGATAGACGTGGAAAGGCTTAGGGCAGAGCGACGCATGAACACCACCTTTGCATCCTGTGCAGCACAATACAAGGATGAGGAAGTCTTATTTGTAGATACAGAACTTGTCAACACGCGTGAAGCATCGCTCACCCGAACGATTTCCCCAAAACCTTTTGTTCCTTCGGGAAAAGGACTGGAAGACCGATGTGAGGAAATCTTCAGCATACAGACTTCGGGGCTTGCCAAGAGAATGGTACATACGGGTGCAAAGAGTGCTGTCGTAGGTATAAGTGGAGGATTGGATAGCACACTCGCCTTGCTTGTTTGTGTACGTGCCTTTGATATGTTAGGGATGAGTAGAAAAGGAATCATTGGTATTACCATGCCAGGTTTTGGAACAACCGACCGCACCTATACAAACGCTATGAACCTGATGCGACAACTGGGCATTAGTATACGTGAAATATCCATCAAGGATGCTTGTCTCCAACATTTCAGAGACCTGAGACATAATCCACAGCAACATGATGTCACCTATGAAAACAGCCAGGCTCGCGAACGTACACAGATTCTGATGGATGTAGCCAATCAGATGAATGGATTGGTGATTGGTACAGGTGATCTCAGTGAACTTGCTTTGGGATGGGCCACCTATAATGGTGACCACATGAGCATGTATGGGGTAAACGTCTCTGTACCTAAGACCCTTGTACGTCACTTGGTAAGTTGGGTTGCACACAATATTTCCGATGCTGACACTCAAGCCACTTTGAATGATATTGTTGAGACTCCCATCAGTCCCGAACTGATACCTGCAGACGAGCAAGGGAATATCACTCAGAAGACAGAAGATCTTGTTGGCCCCTATGAACTACATGACTTCTTCCTATATTATCTATTGAGATGGGGGTTCCGGCCAGGCAAAATTTTCTTCCTTGCCAAACAAGCATTTGGTAACACATATACCGACGAAGTCATCAAGAAATGGCTTACAGTCTTCTGCCGACGTTTCTTTGCACAGCAATTCAAACGGAGTTGTTTGCCTGATGGCCCCAAGGTGGGTAGTTGTTCTCTCAGCCCAAGAGGAGACTGGCGCATGCCCAGTGATGCATCCTCGTCACTATGGCTTAAGGAGTGTGAGGCACTATAATATTGCTTCAAAGATACATTTTAAAAAGAAGTTACAGATGACAAAGAAGGCTGCCCATTTTTGGACAGCCTTCTTTCTTTAGGTATTGTTTATCGGATGATTAACCGTTTACCTTCTTCATGTGAGCGATGAGCTCAAGCACCTTGTTAGAATAGCCGATCTCATTGTCATACCAGCTAACAACCTTTACGAAGGTGTCAGTCAGAGCGATACCAGCCTTGGCATCGAAGATAGAAGTGAGAGTGCAACCCAAGAAGTCAGAAGAAACAACTGCATCCTCGGTGTAACCCAGAACTCCCTTCAACTCACCCTCAGAAGCCTCCTTCATGGCTGCACAAATCTCCTCATACTTAGCAGGCTTAGCCAAGTTAACAGTGAGGTCAACAACAGAAACGTCCAGGGTGGGAACACGCATAGACATACCTGTCAACTTACCATTCAACTCAGGAATAACCTTACCTACAGCCTTAGCAGCACCTGTTGAAGAAGGAATGATGTTGCCAGCAGCTGCACGGCCACCACGCCAATCCTTCAAAGAAGGACCGTCAACAGTCTTCTGAGTAGCAGTAGTAGAGTGAACAGTGGTCATCAAACCATCAGTGATACCGAACTTGTCGTTCAGAACCTTTGCGATAGGAGCCAGACAGTTGGTGGTGCAAGAAGCGTTAGATACAAACTGTGTACCCTTTACATACTTGTCAAAGTTAACACCGCAAACGAACATGGGAGTAGCGTCCTTTGAAGGAGCAGACATTACCACATACTTTGCACCAGCCTCAATGTGAGCCTGAGCCTTCTCCTGAGTCAGGAAGAGACCTGTTGACTCAACAACATACTCTGCCTCGATCTCATTCCACTTCAAGTCAGCAGGATTACGCTCTGCTGTTACACGTATACTCTTACCGTTTACAATCAGCTTGCTGTTCTCGACATCAGCCTCAATAGTGCCATCGAAAGCACCGTGCATGGTGTCATACTTCAGCATATAAGCCAAGTAATCTACAGGACACAGATCGTTGATACCTACAATTTCAATGTCATCACGAGTCTGAGCGGCACGGAACACGAAACGACCGATACGGCCGAAACCATTAATACCTACTTTTGTTGCCATTTCAATAATTTATTTAAAGGGTTAGAAATAATTTCCATTAGCCACAATTACAATAATGAGACGACTTGCACGCTGCAAGAAACAAGGCCAAAATCAGCCAAAGGTGCAATTTCATCCACTTTTTCATCAACTTTTTTCTCTTTGTGCTCGCAAAATTACAATATTCTTTTTAATTTCGCATTCGATTAAAAGCAAAAAAAAGAAAAAACATGTCATTTATTCAAGACTTCAAGGCATTTGCTCTAAAGGGCAACGTAGTAGACATGGCTGTCGGTGTAATCATCGGTGGTGCATTTGGTAAGATTGTTACGAGCATTGTAAATAACATCATTATGCCTCCAATAGGCGTAATCACAGGTGGTGTTGACTTTACAGATCTAAAATTGGTTATTAAGGAGGCAGAGAAAGTTAGTGACGAAGTTGTCTCTGAGGCTGTAACCTTAAATTATGGTCAGTTTATTCAGGACGTTGTCGACTTCCTGATTATTGCCTTCTGTATTTTTCTTATGGTAAAGGGTATTGCAGCACTCTCTCGCAAGAAGGAGGAGAAGCCTGCGGCTCCCGCACCGGCACCAGAACCATCAGCGGAAGAGAAACTGCTTACAGAAATTCGTGATCTGCTTAAAAACAAATAAACCATGAAGGGAATTATAACAAGTATTTTTGTTTCCCTTTGCCTCTCCACAAGCACTCTGGCATATAACTCCACCTTAGCAAATTATGTGAAAGGCGAGTATGGAGGAAAGGCAGACAGCCTGGCCAAGGTTCTTGTGGACGAGTTTATGTATAAATCCAAGGGGACATTCTGGTCTACCCCCAAAGACGTGGAACATTCCAGTACATATATCTACTGGCAGCAGGCACATGCAATGGATGTGCTTGTGTATGCGTATGAGAGACATGTCAACGATACGGACAAGACTTTGTCCACCCGATACAAATCCTACATAAGGTTATGGTACGTCAATCATGCCAACAACTATTCAAGTGGAGCCACGGGATTTGAAAATCCATATACCGATGACATGTGCTGGATATGTCTTACCCTGCTTCACATGACTGAAGCCACAGGACTGGAGACCTATGCCACTACTGCAAAAAAACTGTTTGACAACGCCATCATGGCACGTGCCAAAGAGGATGATTCAGGATTATGGTTACCTTGGAATACTGATGCAGATGCAGGACCTAACGCCTGTACCTTAAGTCCTGCCTGCCTGATAGCGGCCAAGTTATACAACAAATATGGTGCTGAGGAATATCTGGAATATGCAGAGAAGTTCTACACCTATATGCAGAAGAATATCGTCAAGACGGATGGTCGTGTGGAAGAACCGCCACTCACCTATACCCAAGGCACATTTGCTGAAGCCTGTCGACAACTATACCATATCACTGGAAAATCAGTCTATCGCACTCAGGCCCAGCAATACATCGAATATGCCTTCACAAGTACAAGATGTACCAATGGCGCAAATATTCTGAGAGATGAAGGATCAAGCATGGACCAAAGTATTTTCAAGGCTGTACTTATCCCTTATGCTGTAAATTATGTATTGGATGAAAAGATGTTGCTTACCAGTAGATTGAAAATCTGCAGATACATTCAACTGAACGCCAATACCCTATGGTCCTCACTTGATAAGGAATCCTATCCTGCCATGTATTGTCCATATAATTGGACCACACCCTACGATGCAAGCAAAACAGCCTCAATGGGTGCCATGACCAGCGGAGCATCCCTGATGGAAAACTGTGCACGCATGTGTATATCACTCACCACGCCAGAGGTTCCTGATGCTATATCTGCGCCCAAGCAGGAAACGAATACATGGGTAAAAGGCATTTATAACCTGTCAGGACAACGTGTGGCAAACACACATGAGGCATTAGAACAACTGCCCTCTGGTCTCTACGTGATAGACGGACGAAAGGAATGGGTAAGATAACCCGTAAAATGAAGTCATACATTATATATATAATGTGCATGTTGATGATGATCTGTATGCCTTTTGGCCTACAGGCACACCTTCATGAAGTCTCACCACGTAAGGTGCATCTCTCCGAGACAAGATTGGCAAGAGCAGACTCTGCCATTATGGATGCTGTCATGCGCAAAGAGATTCCTGGTGCAGTATTGGGCATCGTGCGTCATGGGCATATGGCCTACAAAAAGGCATATGGCTACAGACAAGTTTATCCTACAAAGGAACCTATGACCACCGGGACCATGTTTGACATGGCGTCATGCAGTAAATCCATGTCCACAGCTATATCCGTGATGCAATTATGCGAAAACGGAACTCTGAGACTGACTGATCCTGTCGCCAACTATATACCAGAATTCAACAACTGGCAGGACAAAGACGGAAACAGTGTGACTATACGCATACAGCATCTTCTTACACATACATCAGGGCTCCCTGCATATGCTTCAGTGGAAGCATTGAGTCAAAAATACGGTACGCCAAATCCACAGGGTCTGCTGGAACATATCTGTCAGATAAAACGTCAATTCGTGCCAGGAACAGATTTCCAATACAGCTGTCTGAACTATATTGTATTACAGAATATTATACAAAACTGTACAGGACAATCGCTCAGGACATATGCCAAAGAACATATATTCCAACCATTGGGTATGAATCACACCGACTATCTGCCTATTGGAGAACAACTTAGTCAATGGGGAGACCTGATCGCTCCTACCACCAAACAAGATGACGGGAGTGTCTTACGCGGACAGGTACATGACCCCTTGGCACGTGTAATGAATGGTGGTATAAGTGGGAATGCGGGGGTGTTCAGCACAGTGGATGATATAGCCACCCTTTGTGCCGCCCTACAAAACGGTGGTAAATGGAAAGGGGCACGCATCTTGTCAGAGCAATCTGTTATGGCTATGCGCACAGTTCCCGATTGGGCAAAAAAATTTGGTCGCACGTATGGTTGGGACGTCTCCAGTCCGTATGCTTCATGCAATGGCGAACTCCTTTCTCCAGAAACCTATGGTCACACAGGATATACAGGTACCAGTATTGTGATAGACCCTGTAAATGATATCAGCATCATTCTTTTGGTTAATGCCGTACACCCCGTTGACGGAAAGAGTCGTATGGTAAGATTACGTGCACTCATAAGCAACATTGTTGCGTCAGCCCTGATGAATTAGTCTTTTGCTGAGACAGACAGAATTAAAAGGACTTCAAAAAAGCATATTGATATATTTTGTTTTTTTTTATGATATGCTTTTATATGAGCCTGCCATAGCATATGGATTGACAGAGTCGAATGATTATTTCACATGCTCATTACTTTGTGCATCAAAGAATTTACCCTAAATTTGCAATTCATATAAATATGTAATGGAAGATGGGTACTCCCAGGAAAAATAGCAAAAGAAGAATTTCGTCCAAAAAACGTGATGCAAACTCTTTAGACAAGATTATCGGCTGGAGCGGGAAAATCTGGAATGGTACACGTACAATATATAGCAACGGGGCAGACGATACAGAGGTCAATGAGAGTGAGCGTATGGACAAGAAAGCCAACAGAAAATTCATATTGGGTTTCCTGTTGCTTATCTTTGCCTTTTGTATGCTTGTGGCCACAATCTCCTATCTGTTTACAGGCAAAGCAGACCAGTGTCTAATGAACGACCCCTACCTCCCTGCTCAAAATCTTCTGGGTAAGATGGGGTGGCGCGTATCACGATGGCTTATGGATGATACCTTTGGTGTATCCGGTATTATGATTCCTGTCTTTCTGTTGGCAACTGGCATCCGTATTACAGGGATACTCAAAGTGCGTCTTCACAAGTGGTTCATCAACTGTATGTTTATCATGATCTGGAGTTCCGCATTCCTTGCTTGTCTTTCCCAATACGTTACCGCATTGAAGGACAGTTTCTTAAGCTGGGGAGGAAACATCGGATTGCATGAATACGAGATAGCATCGGCAGAGATTGGTGATTTGGGATGTATGGTTGTGCTTATCTGTGCTGCCATACTTTACCTGTTCTATTTAAGCGAGGAAGCCATTACTGCCACTCGTAATCTGGTGACTCATACGTCAAAGGATGACAAGATTATAGAAGACAATGGTAATGATGAATATGAAACAGAGAATTCTGAAGGTCCGGTTACATGTGAAGATATGGTCGATTCAACTGTCACAGAGCCATTCTCTGACAACCCGGAATCAACAGCCACTGTACTTACCTTTGACATGGAGACCAACCAGCTTGTGACAAGCAAGGAAGGGGATGATGTGACAGAAAAGTCCAAGGGTGAGAATGATCCTACCATCGAAATACAAGCAGAGAAGGAGGAAGATGAGAATACAAAGGGGGAAAAAGATGGGAATATGACTATTGTGGTAGGCCAAGAACCGGAGAAGGCGCATCTGAAAGACGATGGAGCACTCAAGGTGTACGACCCGAAGAAGGATCTTGAATTCTATAAATATCCCACTGTTGACTTACTGAAACATTATCCAGACAACAATACTGGTGTTGACGTGGAAGAACAACAGAGAAATCGGGAGAGGATTCAGGAAATCCTGAGAAACTTCGGTGTAGAGATTGTCAGCATCACTGCCACTGTTGGACCAACCATCACGCTCTATGAGATAAAGCCTGCTGCAGGAGTACGCGTGAGCAGAATACGCAGTCTTGAGGATGATATTGCACTGAGTCTGAGTGCTTTGGGTATCCGTATTATTGCACCCATTCCTGGCAAGGGAACCATTGGAATCGAGGTTCCCAATGCACGTCCACAGATAGTATCTATGGAGAGCATCATCAATAGCCGTAAATTTCAAACTACGGATTACGAACTGCCTATTGCCCTTGGCAAGACAATAACGAATGAAGTTTACATGGCCGACCTGGCCAAATTGCCACATTTGCTGGTTGCTGGAGCCACAGGCCAAGGCAAGTCTGTAGGATTGAACGCCATTATTACGTCACTTCTCTACAAAAAACATCCCGCAGAACTTAAATTGGTCATGGTGGATCCCAAAAAGGTGGAATTCAGTCTGTACAACCCCATTGTGAAACATTTCCTGGCACAGGTTGAAGGAACAGAGGATACCGACGAGCCTATCATCACAGATGTCAACAAGGTGATCCAGACTCTAAAATCACTATGTATCGAAATGGACCAACGCTATAATCTGCTAAAGATTGCCCATGCAAAGAATCTGAAAGAATACAATCAGAAGTTCAGAAACAGACAACTCAATCCCAATAACGGCCATCGCTTTATGCCTTACATTGTGGTTATTATTGATGAATTTGGTGATTTGATCATGACTGCCGGTAAGGAAATTGAATTACCTATTGCACGTATCGCCCAGTTGGCACGTGCCGTAGGAATCCATATGATTTTGGCCACCCAACGCCCCACCACAAATATCATTACCGGAACTATCAAGGCAAACTTTCCCGCCCGTATGGCATTTAAGGTAACCAGCGCTGTGGACAGTAAGACCATTCTTGATCGCTCCGGTGCCAATCATCTGGTGGGCAAGGGTGATATGCTTATCATCAACGGAAATGAACCTATACGCGTCCAGTGTGCCTTTGTTGATACACCAGAGGTTGAGAACTTAGTTTCCTTCATTGCTTCCCAACAAGGATATCTTACTCCTTTCCCCCTGCCTGAAGTTCCTGATGAAGGAGATGATAACCCAGGCAACTCGGGTATGGATTCCACTCGTCTGGACAGTATGTTTGAGGAAGCCGCCCAACTCATTGTCTCCTCACAGAGAGGAAGCACCAGTTATATCCAACAGGCACTTGAGGTGGGTTTCAATCGTGCCGGACGCATCATGAAACAACTTGAAATGGCAGGTATTGTTGGCCCATCAAAAGGAAGCAAACCCAGAGAGGTGATCTGCAGCACGGTCGAGGAGTTACAATACAAATTAGACAGTATCAAGAACAAACAATAATTTCAAAAGCCATTCAACAACGAACAAGTACAAAATGGGTAGGATCTTTATCATAATCGCCAGCATCCTGTGTATGAACGTACAAGCTCAGGATGCACGTAAAATCCTTGATGCTACAGCAGCAAAAATCAGGAAAAGTGGTGACATACAGGTTTCATTCATCGCAACGTCATTCAACGGGAGTGAGGAACAGAGTAGGACTGAGGGGGTCATGTTACTCAAAGGGAAGATGTTACACATGGACACACCTGAGATGAAAACATGGTACGATGGCACTACCCTATGGTCCTACATGCCCGAAAGTGGGGAGGTCAACGTCTCCACACCCACCGAAAAGGAAATGTCCGTAATGAATCCCTATTCGTTTCTAAATGCCTACAAGAAAGGATACAGGTTAAGTGCGAAGGAAAGCAACCTTCGCGGACAAAACACTTATGAGGTGCATATGCTGGCTCGATATGCAGGATACCTGGCACAGGAAGTCTATCTGGATATCAGGAGATCAGACTATACCCCATTATGTGTGAGAGTGAAGCAGGATGGCAACTGGAGCAGAATCGCCATACAGGACTTCAAGGGAGAGCTGAAACTGAACAATGATTCGTTTCGTTTTGACGCATCACAATATCCTGATGTTGAAGTAATTGACCTAAGATAAAATTTCAAGAAACATACAACTATGAATCACGGCAAAATATTGATTATCGGTAGTGGTCCTGCAGGATATACAGCAGCCATATATGCCGGAAGAGCAGGTCTCAATCCTGTTGTCATGGAGGGAATGCAACCTGGAGGCCAGTTAACCATCACAACCATGGTAGACAATTATCCCGGATTCAGCGAAGGCGTTGACGCTAACGAACTCATGGAACAAATGCGTGCACAAGCAGAACGATTCGGTGCACAAATACATCCTTATACAGTTGTCAAGGTTGACCTTGATGTACGCCCTTTCAGAATTTGGACAGATGAAGGAGAATGGACGGCAGACAGCATTGTGATTGCGACCGGTGCAAGTGCCAAATACCTGGGATTGCCTGATGAGCAGAAATACATGGGAATGGGTGTAAGTGCCTGTGCCACATGTGACGGATTTTTCTACCGACGTAAGGTCGTGGCTGTGGTCGGTGGTGGTGATACTGCATGTGAAGAAGCAACTTATCTGGCATCCTTGGCATCAAAAGTGTATATGATTGTACGCAAGCCCTTCTTGAGAGCCAGTCAGATTATGCAGGAACGTGTACGACAAACGTCCAATATCGAGATTCTCTTTGAGAACACTCCCACAGGTCTTTACGGGGAGAACGGACTGGAAGGTGTGCATCTGACCTATCGGGCAGGACAGGATGATGAGCGTAAGTATGACCTGAACATTGACGGGTTCTTCCTGGCCATTGGCCATCATCCCAACAGCAACCTGTTTACCCAATGGCTACCGACGGATGAAGCTGGATATATAAAAACCATAGATGATACGCCATGTACAAGTATCCCAGGTGTCTATGCTGCCGGTGATGTTACTGATCCACATTATCGTCAGGCTATCATTGCAGCCGGCTCTGGAGCAAAAGCAGCGATGGAAGCTGAGAAGTATTTGAAATCCAAGATGCTCTGAGCTGATTCCCAAACCTGATTAGGACAATGAACAGACTAAAACTCTATCGTCTTTTATGTAAACAGGATGAACTGAAAAATGCGCGTCATCCGATGCTGGAGAAAAACCGGTTCATGATGTTTCTGGGAATCTTCATGTGGCTTTATTATGCTGCCATACTTCTGTTCCTGGGTGTAATGCTGTCTATCGGCATGAAGAATGCCTACAATGGTGTAGCTGCCTTCCATGTACTTGATGGAGGACTGATTTATATCCTGATTACAGATTTTTGGGCTCGAGCCTTTCTACAGCAAAGTCCGTCACAAAGAATACGTCCCTATACCCTATTACCCATCAGACGTTCGTTTCTGTTACACATGTACCTGGTACGGTCAGGTTTCAGCCTGGGGTCACTTTACTGGATGTTCATGTTTGTTCCATTCGGACTGATCGCCGTTTATCCCTTATTGGGATGGGGAGGATTGTTTGGTTGGCTCCTGGGTTGGTGGATCATGTGCATTATAGACGGGTACATATATCTGATGGTACGCACCCTATGCATGAAACATGCAGCGTGGTGGCTTCTGCCTGTAGCAGTACATGCTGCTTTATTGTGCATCATGCTGATACCGGACAAGAACATGCTGGATATGCCGTGTACACAACTGATGTATGACTTTGCTTTAGGAAAAGTATGGGTATTCCTCCTTGCCATTGCCATCATAGCCCTGTTCTACTGGTTATGCTATCGTGTACAGGGAGTTGTCATATACAACGAAATCAGTAAGGAGGAAGATACGACGGTCAAGAGTACCACACAATTCAATTTCCTTAACCGCTATGGCCGGCTGGGACAATACCTGAAACTGGAGATAAAGCTTCGTCTGCGCAACAAGACACTTCGCTATCAATTCATCATGGCTATGGTGGCTGTACTGATTCTGAGTGGCATACTTTTCTTTACGGAAGTATATGATGCCCCGTTCATGAAGTCCTTCATCTGTCTGTATGACTATCTTGTGCCCAGTACACTCACCTTGGTATGTATCATGTGTCATGAAGGGAACTATATCGACGGACTGATGAGCAGGCGCAACAGCATCTATCAACTCCTTTGTGCCAAATATGTATTCAATGCATTCATGACACTGATTCCCGCCATTCTGCTTATCCCTCTGATGGTGACGGGAAAAATATCCGTATGGATGAATTTGGGATATCTGTTCTTCACACAAGGTGTCGTGGTACCTCTGCTTTTCCAGTTGGCCGTGTACAACAACAACACATTACCCCTCAACGTGAAGATTACAGGCAGCAAACAAGGCAACACGATGCAACAGGTGGTTTCCATCGTGGCTCTGTTTGTACCTATAGGCATAGAGAATCTGGGACGTATTGCTTTTGGTCCTGTATGGGGATACGCCCCCATGGTCGTGTTGGGCGTCATGGGCATACTGACCATGCCTCTGTGGTTAGGCAATACCTACAAACGTATGATGGCCCGAAGGTACATCAATATGGAAGGATTCCGAGCCACACGCAACGACTGATTATTCACACACCAACATCTTATTCCGAAGAAAAGAAATAAAAAGAACGATCATAGTACTACAAATGAAGATACAAATCAATGGTCTGAAGAAGACATTCGGCCCAAAGGTGGCTGTTGACATAGAAGAGTTCCACGTTAATGACGGGGAAGTCTTGGGACTCGTAGGAAACAACGGTGCAGGAAAAAGCACCCTGTTCCGCCTGATGCTCGACCTGATCAAGGCAGACACGGGCTGCGTACGTATGCAACATGATGACGCTGATGTGGATGTCTCGGAAACCGAATTATGGAAAGACTGGACAGGAGCATACGTTGATGAAGGATTCCTCATCGATTATCTGACCCCCGATGAATATTTCCAGTTTATAGCAGACATCTCCAATATCTCCGCTAAGGAATGTAGTGCGAAACTCAATACTTTCCAGACCTTTCTCGCCGGTGAGATACTCGGACAGAAGAAACTCATCAGAAATCTCTCTGCAGGAAACAAGCAGAAGGTGGGTATCGTTGCTGCCATGTTGATGCAACCGCAGTTGCTGATTCTTGACGAACCTTTCAACTTCCTTGACCCAAGCAGCCAAGGCGCCATGAAGCACATACTCACGCAATATAATCACGAATCAGGTGCCACCATATTGGTATCAAGCCATAATCTGCAACACACGGTCGACATTTGCCCACGTATCGCACTGATGGAACACGGACACATCATACGCTCGATAGACAATGCCAATGGCGAGGCACAGACCGAACTGGAGAGTTATTTTCAGATTTCCGAATGAGAAAACGCATAAAAACAGGAAACAGAATAAAGAAAATCCGTTAACTTTCGGATAAGTGATAAAAATCCCATGTACGAAATCCATATACATGGGATTTTTTATGTAACTTTGTAAAGGAATATGGAACAATAACTTGTCAGAATATACCCAATCAGACTGCAATAATAATTATTAATCATATCAATCACTAATGAAGAGCAAGTTAATTACAGCAATGCTGGCATGTATCTGCACAGCATCGGCATGGGCAATCACAGAACCTGTCGACATGGTCAACCCACTGACAGGAACATTGTCCAAGTTTGAATTATCAACAGGCAACAACTATCCTGTAATAGCATTGCCCTGGGGAATGAATTTCTGGACACCGCAGACAGGAAAGAACGGCGACGGGTGGCAGTACACCTACACGGCTGACAAGATTCGTGGTTTCAAGCAGACCCATCAGCCCAGTCCCTGGATGAATGACTATGGCATGTTCTCACTCATGCCCATTACCGGAGAGGTAACTTTCGATGAAGAGAAACGTGCCAGTTGGTTCTCCCACAAGGCAGAAATCGCCAAGCCCTATTACTACCGCGTCTACCTGGCAGACTATGACATCACCACGGAGATAGCACCCACAGAACGTGCTGCCATGTTCCGCTTTACATTCCCTCAAGAGGAAATGTCATACGTGGTATTGGATGCCTACGACAGAGGATCCTACGTACAGGTACAGCCCGAGAAGAACCGTATCATAGGCTATACCACACGCAATAGCGGAGGTGTCACAGAGGATTTCAAGAACTGGTTTGTAATTGACTTCGGTACACGCGCTTTTGACTATGTCTCGGTTAGCGACGGTAAGGAAATCTACAAAGAGAAGACGGAGCTCAAGGACAATCACACTGGTGCCATTGTCGGATTCCGCACCAAGCACCGTGATGTTGTCATCGCACGAGTGGCATCCTCGTTCATCAGTCTCGAACAGGCCGAGCGTAACCTAAACGAACTGGGTAAGAAGAGTTTTGAGGAAATTGCTTCCGACGGACGCAAGACCTGGAACGAGGTTCTCAGTCGCATACAGGTGGAAGGAGGCAGCGAGGAACAGATGCGCACCTTCTATTCCTGCCTTTGGCGCTCACTTCATTTCCCACGTCGCTTCTACGAAATTGATGCAAACGGCAAGCCTGTGCATTATAGTCCCTACAACGGAAGGATTCTTCCCGGATACCTTTTCGCCGACACCGGCGTGTGGGATACCTTCCGATGCCTCTTCCCCTTCCTCAACCTGGTTTATCCTTCCATGAACGAACAGATGCAGGCTGGACTTGTCAACGCCTATCTGGAGAGCGGTTACCTGCCCGAATGGAGCAGTCCCGGTCATAGAGACTGTATGATAGGACAGAACTCGGCATCGGTCGTTGCAGACGCTTACATCAAGGGTATCAAAGTGGAAAATCAAGACAAGCTGTGGGATGCTGTCACCTATGGTGCACACCATCACCTGGATCGCTCGGCATCCGGACGTGTGGGACACGAATATTACGACCGACTGGGATATGTCCCTTGCAACGTAGGCATCGGACAAAATGTAGCACGTACCCTGGAATATGCCTTCAACGACTGGAGTATCTACACCCTGGGCAAGGCAATGGGCAAGAGCGAGGCCGAATTGGCTCCCTACAAAAAAGCTGCACTCAACTATGCCAATGTGTACAATCCTGACCGTAAACTGATGTGCGGACGCGAAGAGCAAGGTGCATTCAATGCCGATTTTGTGGCAGAGAACTGGAGCGGTGAATTCTGCGAGGGTAACAGTTGGCACTGGAGTTTCTGTGTATTTCATGACCCCATGGGCCTGAGCAAACTGATGGGAGGACGCAAGGAGATGGCACAGATGATGGACAGCGTATTCGTACTGCCCAGCTATTTAGGGCTCCGCAGTCGTGGCATAATTCATGAAATGCGTGAGATGCAGGTGATGGATATGGGACAATACGCTCACGGCAATCAGCCTATCCAACACATGGTGTATCTTTATGACTGGGCAGGCCAACCCTGGAAGACACAATACTGGACACGCGAGATTATGGACAAACTCTACAATCCTAACGCTGATGCATATTGCGGTGACGAAGACAACGGACAGACCTCGGCATGGTACGTCTTCTCTGCCATGGGTTTCTATCCCGTATGTCCGGGCACTAAGCAGTATGCTATGGGCTCTCCTCTCTTCCAGAATGTCAAGGTTAAGCTGGAGAACGGAAACACCATACAGATTCAAGCACCCGGCAACAGTAAGGATACGCGATACGTCAATGAGGTGAAAATTAATGGAAAGAGTGTAAGCAGAACTTGGTTTGACCATGGCGAATTGACGAAGGGTGCCACCATTCAGTTCCAAATGGCATCCAAGCCAAATACAAAGCGTGGTACTGCAGAGAAGGATGCACCCTATAGTTTCTCATCAGAACAGTAGAATAAAGGTATCTTAGGATAATATATGCTGTCCACCTTACCATGAGAGTAAGAACTGTGAGCAGCAGAATTAGGCAGGAGGTAAAAGCTGATATCAGGCTTATCTCCTGCCTTCGTGTTATTTCCAACTCCACATCAACTTGCTTTCCTCTTCATATGGAATAGCTTGTCATTCCATCAAAATACCGAATACGATTGCATTCTCGTTCAAACAATGGCATTGAACTCAAATCTGTCATCGGATTGGGAAAGATAATTAGGGTTTCCTTGTTTTAACACAAAACATTTCATCTCCCCAGAGGACAGACATATACCCCTACATAGAAACTCCTGTTGTTCTGTTTGGGATTTCTGTTTGTTCATGTTGGAATATCCCCATGGTTCTCTACTGACCTGATTCAACGCTGCAACAGGATATCAGCCAGAGAATAATGATCCATAAAACGGCTACGGTCAACGTGAGTGCGAATACCTTCCACATCTCCCTCTGCCGTGAATTGCCAAAGGATCATCTGAGCATCGTCCATCAGTTCAGGAACGTCTTCGGAATATGAGGCTATCATAAACTTGTATTGTGCATATCGTCCCACCATATAACGATTGTAGAAGTTCATGTATGTATATATGATAGGCTTTACTCCATAGGCCCGCTCTACCTGCATGAGAAAATCATGCAGTCGGCGATGAAATACCTCCAAAGACTGCCGCCCTCTCTTCTCTACATCCACAATTGGAATAAGGTCTTGGTGATGAATCTTTGCTGTGCTGAGGAAATTACTCAACTGTTCTTTTACAGGAGCTATGGGACTATAGAAATGATAGACTCCTACAGGAAGTCCAACGCTCCGGGCTCCCTGCAGATTACGCTGTAGATAAGAATCCCTTAAACTTGAACCTTCTGTAGCTTTAATATAGACAAAACGAACACAAGGATCTGCAGCGACATCCGCCCAGTTGATATTACCCTGATAATGCGATACATCAATTCCTGTAAGAGACGAAGGATGATGCATCACAAATGGGATGACACACTCCGAGCATGGACGGACAGGCAACTCGCTTCGTAGAGGCGCTGGTAAAGCGTCCGGCTCAGTGAGAAGTGCATGTTCGTCAATTAAAACAGATGCATATGAAGTAACGGAAGCATTGGTAAACAACGCTCCCGTTACAAGAATAGCCTTTAAATATCTTAAGAAACTCATTCTCCCAGATAACGGCACTCGAAATTACGGCCTTTAATACTGGGGAACTGACTTCTCGGATCTACATCGTTACGTGTACGCAAATGATTGACAATGGCGTTATAGCACTCCTGAACGGAGTCAGTATGCACACGAGCGACAAACGTCGTATCCATGTACTGGAATTTTTGTGTCTGAGGAATGGCAATCACACGCTTGAAAAGCAATTTACCCTCATACCACCCCTCTTTCTTGGAAGAGAAGAATGCCTGACGCTCCTCACGCTGTACACGAGCGTTCTCTGTAGCCAAACGTGTGGCAGCACCCTTATTCTTGAAATCCTCCATAGTGGTTGCCATCGTTTTAATGACAATGAAATATGAATGGCCACGCACCTTGTAGCGTTTGGGATACATGTTGGAGCCCTCTACAAAATTCGTGATGTCCTGAACAAGAAACTCATCCATATCAATATCAGGTATGCCCTGAAGAAATTCTATCGCATCTTTCACTGAGGAAACAAGTGTCTCCTTATTAAAATATCTAAGATAAATGTTCATGATTTATTTGTCATAATTCCGATTTCGATTGCAAAGGTACAAAATCGTTGTTTCAAACGGAAATAATGAAGGAAAAAGATATCATGCATGGATGTAATTTTTATAACTTTGCATTACAATTATACTCCCTTGTAGAGAAAATACCCACAATGATGAGGTTGCAGATACGTATGTTTGTCCGGCAATGGACCTTGGCAATAAGTATGATTGTCGGTATAAGTTCTTATCTTTTCCTGTCATGGTTGCCTTTGGGAAATGAGGTGCGCGGATTCATGCTTCATGGAGTGGCAGTCCTGCAACCTATACTCATATTCCTGATGCTCTTCCTCACCTTCTGCCGAATCCAACCTTCACAGTTACGGCTGTGTCGTTGGCAGATATGGAATCTGTTACTTCAGACGGGGATGTTCTCATGTCTGTGCCTGCTTCTTGTCCTCTTCCCACACACCTCCTTTCGCGTTGCTATAGAAGGTGCATTATTGTGCTTTATCTGCCCCACAGCCACGGCCGCAGTGGTGGTAACCAGCAAACTGGGAGGATGCGCCGGCACAACCACCACATACACCCTGCTTATCAATCTGTGTGTAGCCATATTGGTTCCCCTGCTGGTTCCTGTAATACATCCACAGGAGGACATGAACTTTTCACATGCCTTCTGCGTTGTCCTCAGCAAGGTATTCCCTCTCCTGCTCTGCCCCATCATGGCTGCAGAAGTCCTAAGGAAGATATCACCTAATCTGACCTCACGTCTGGCCTCGTACAAAGATTTACCCTTCCGTCTGTGGGCGATAGCGCTCGCTTTAGCCTTGGCGGTCACGACTCGTAGTCTCGCCAATAGCCACGTGTCCTTTTATATGGCAGGAGGAATCGCGTTGGCTTCCTTATTGGCATGCATCATACAATTTGGGATTGGCAGAATAGCAGGCCTCAAATACGGAGACGCTATAAGCGCCGCCCAATCGTGCGGACAAAAGAACACAGTGTTTGCCATATGGATGGGATACACCTTCCTCACCCCAATAACAGTTTTGGCGGGTGGATTCTACAGTATTTGGCACAACGTGTACAATTCCTGGCAACTGGCTCAGATGAAGAGAAAAGAAACAGACGAAGGACGGCACTCTACTCACTCAGGAGAAGAATCTCATCAGAATGATTGCACAAACGACATACACCATCAGAGATAAACCATGCTGGTCCATGCAGTTCCTCACGCGTACCTTTTTTGTAGACAAATGATCCGTCAGGCAAAGCATAAAAGCGATGTCCCATGCTGTCTCCCACAGCTATCTCATCAATCATCATTTTCCCGTCAAGCATCATGTCGCGTAATCTTTGGAAATGAGGAATGATACAGGTCTGTGTGAGTCCAAGTCCGGGCAGGAATCTTTGATAAAAAGGATCCACAGACTCTCCCTCTTCCTCCGGTAAAGCATACACACGTTCTGCACTGTTCATGCTTCCTGCACTCACACCCAGAAGTACGCCCTGCCAGGCAGAAAGCAAGGAACGGAGTCCTATTTTCTGGAAGAAATGATTCTGAGTGGGCACATGTCCTCCGCAAAGCATGATAAAATTGGCTCCCGAGACAAGGTAAGGGGTGTCAAGGGCTGTTTCATCATGCAGGGCATTTGCTGTCAACACATTTGCACCCAGTTCTCCCAAACTCTCCTTCATACATTGAGCCCATTGCTCTGTACCCTTTACATCAGCAGGATTACTTGCCACAAAGAGAGCCTTGACAGGCTTCGGTAAGTCATGAAGCAGCATGCGTGCAAAGTCATTCTCTTCTGAAAAAAGAGGAGAATCCTCCACAAAGGGACTGCTTGTGAGGAAAAGCGTCATGGAACAATCTTCTGCATAAAATAAGCCAGTTGTTTACGCCACCATGGCCAATCGTGATCAACATCATATCCCCAGTAATCAACCCATGCGGGAATACCTTTCTTATTCAGGATTTCGTCCATACACCGAGTACTTTCAAGCAGTTCCTCCTCCCATCTTCCCTGGCCTACACACAGGATGATGGTACGCTGACGATATAAGGACAGCCATGGATGGTCATCAGGCATGTTTGGAAGAAAATCCTGAGGAGAGTTTGCATATGTTAAGTCATCATGATAAGAACCGAAACCGTAAGTGGAATGATAAAGGCCACTCAGAGCGATGAGGGTATCAAAAATATCAGGACGACGGAAGAAGAAATTTCCAGCATGAAAAGCCCCCATACTACATCCCGTCACCATGAATGTTTCGCCATCATACTGTCTTACACAAGGAAGCAACTCATCTATGATATAATGATACCAACGCTCATGCAATTCAATACGTGGGCGGGGCTTCTCGTGCTGGCAGCTCCACGTCTCGGTATCTATACTGTCACAACACACAAGACGTATCTTGCCAGACTCAATCCATGGGGCTAACACAGACACCATACCAAAATTCTCATAATCAAAGAACCGTCCGTTCTGACTTGGAAAAACAAGCAGGGGATGACCTGTATCTCCATACACTTTGTACTCCATGTCACGTCCAAGAGTATGACTCCACTCTTTATGGTAATCTATTTTCATCATGTTCAATATTATCATTAATTAATTTCTATTCTATGGCATACGTCATAGAGGAAGGCATCACGCTCCTCAGTGGTACGAAAACGTGCTATATAGCTCTGGTCACCCATAGCACCGCTCAATGCAGTAGGGATGCGAGGAGCTTCCATCATGGCATAAGCATATTTGGACAGTATCTCGTCATGATTCAGCACATAGGATACATTGTCACGGCGACCGGCAAATACACAATAGTAATCATCCGCAGGGTCAGGCATAAGTCTTTTATCAAAGACAACCATATCCGCCCATATCTTATACACATCTACATTATGGGCATAGTTGATCATATCAGGAGTAAAACCACCGCCTGGTCGCATATTAACTTCCAAAGCAACAAAATCACCCTTTTCGCCCAATCCGCGATGGGGACGATCAAGACAGAAAAACTCCAGATGTACAAAACGGCTTTGTACTTCAAACGCCTTTACGGTGCGCCTCCCCCAGAAACGCAAGTTCTCACTCATGTGTTTCTCAACATAATAGGTACTGTCCAGATTATAGTTCACGATATCCGCAATACTGGGAGGACAAACACACATACTCTCGAAAAGCGGCTCTCCACGACTATCTATCACAGCATCATACGTACAGATGTTGCCCGTAACGAATTCCTCCACCACATAATCGGACACATTCTGTGTAGATGCATAGAAATATCTAAGATCACTCTCGCTCTCTATCTTGTGTGAACTGACCGCACCAACACCTACATCAGGCTTGACAAACAAAGGATAACCAGCTTCTAATGCAAAGCGCAGAATTGCATCCAGACCTTCCGAAGCCTTCACCTGGCGTGCCGTACGGATACCTCCCTTGGCGTAATATTTCTTCATTTCCGACTTTTCCTTCACACTTTCCACACGATCAGATTTCATACCTGTACATACATTGAAATCCGTTCGCAGCCGTGCATCCTGCTGCAGCCAGTACTCATTATTACTCTCTATCCAATCAATACGTCCATAGTGCCATGCAAAATAAGCCACAGCCTTATATACCTGTGAATAATCCTCCATGCATGCCACTCTGTAATACTCAGTCAAAGATGCACGCAACTCATCACATAGTTCCTCATAAGACGCGTCTCCTATTCCCAACACACACACACCATTGTCATGTAACCTGGCACAGAAATGCGCATAATTCGCAGGAAAATTAGGCGAAATGAAAATAAAATTCATAATATATCCTTAAAACAATCTATCTCTTTACAATCTTTCTCCCATTCTGTATATAGATACCGGCAGGCAGGTCGTCCAGGGACTTTCCTACGTTTCTGCCTGACAAGTCATACACGCCCATAACTGGCTGGGGTGATATGCCAGAATGTACAATATCCACTCTATCAGGTTCATCAGGTAGCAGATAACCTTTGTCTGCATATCCCAACGTATTGCTTAAATAATCATACACGTATGCAGAACGCTTTCTGAGCCATTCTTTACTTCGCTTGGTGATGGTGGCATACGTGCTGCTCCCGCCATTCTGCCATCTTTGGTTGTCATGCTCGAAGGAGTTGGCGGCAACAGCATAATAATCATCAAGATATTCCAGGAGGTCATCCAGATGATTCTGTATAAAGTCAGTCCAAACTCTATAGTATTGCTTGTCGAGTTCCTCATCACCATTATAGCGTAATGCTTTCAGGAAATCCTTGCCCGTAGAGGCTGCAGCAGGAGCATTATAGAAATCGGTCTCAGCATTCACTGTAAAATAGTTACCACTGGCCTGATATCCGAATCCCCAATCACAATCCCATACAGGGCCAAAGATATATCGCACGGTATCACTCGACAGATTCTCATGATAAAGATAAACGCTCTTGGGGTGAGTCAACTCCAGATTGAATATCAAGTCATTGACCATAAGATAACGTGCCAAATATACGGGATCAACATAATCCCATACTTGTTGATGCCTCATAAGAACCGTTGTGAACGTATTGAAATGTTTCGATACCTGAACAAGTGTCAAAGTGGTCGGGTCTGCAGAGAAATCAGGATATTTGACATTCACAGGGAGGGAATAATAGGAGGTTTTGAATTTGTATAACTCGTCATAATAAGAATCCAACTCCAGCAATACGGCGTTCGACTCATCCGTCAGGTCAATGCTGTTGTTACTGAATCCCACCTTTTCGGTCAGGGTGTATGAGCCACGGTACTCTCCATTGATATAGAGCTCGGCAGGAAGGAAATGATTGGCTGCTGCCGCTCCCACCATTTCCGCCACACGTGAGCCAATAACATTGGTGGTCATGGATCCCGTCTGAGCATTGGCTATCAGATTCCAGTTCTTGCCGGCTTTCATTCCTAATGGCTTCTGTTTGCTTGCAAACTTTATTCGATAAGGGCTCTTGCCTGATGCGCCTGCCCATGAACTATTACCACGCCCCTTGATCTGCATGGGGGTCTCCTCCATATCCGGCAGATATCCTGCCCCATCAATGGTTATCTTGGCATCCCAATAATAATCTTTGCTACTAATCATTGTACCATCATCCGTGGTAATATAGATGGTAGGTACTCCATAGGAGGATTTGGTATAATCAGACAAATATGTAACCTGAACCTGATAGTCGTTTCCGAAAGGATGCATGCCATACTCACCCGTGACACTATTACGTCTGAGCATACGCCATCCAGGGAGGGCAACCGTATAAGTGACAGGATGTTCATAGCGTCGGCTGGTGCATTTGCTGTTCTGCAAGGAATCAGCAACATATACTTCTGCCTCGTCAGCAGAAGTCTTTATACTGGCAACCAAACGTTTCCCTATACTACCCACGTCTACCCTGATGTGTGTAGGGTCAACAAACTCACCTATGGCATCTTCCATAAGCATGTCATTGTACTTGTTGTTAAACTTGAAACTGATCATGGTAGGTAACTCGGCAGGCGGCAGACTGGTAATACTATCCACATCCTCGAAAATATACTTCTCGCCATCCGTGGCAAATATAGTGACATCATCACCTACATTACTCTGCTCCACAATATATTCCTTGGGAAAGGCATTCACTTTGCCGTCATTCATGCACAGATACACAACCTCGCCGTCAATAGGCATCCATGCTGTACTATCCTCAACAATTTCTTCAACAAGCTGCGATGGATCAAACTGGCTGAAAACAATACATGATCCCCAGTCAGAAGGCGATGCACTATTATTCCACAATGCTATATACCCATTCAGACCATAATCATTCCAACAACTATTGGGTACATCAGGATAATGAAGATTATAACCAGAATTGCCATTTTCACTTAACATAAATATTGAAGTTCCCGATTCAATGTTACCTGCTAATCCCATTTGCACCATGGACTTATCGTCTGACGAGAGAGTATATGCCACAAAACGGGGGCCAAAGGCATAGTTATATATACAAAAGCCCTCCTCCTTACTACCCGTAAAACACCAAAGATGACTTCGGGTCACAACATCTGTGGCATTACATAGAATACTGTCACTCTTGGCCTGAAGCAACTTCCCCGAACGGATACTCATAGTATACCAACGTGTATAGGGGGCAAATTGGCCGTTGATGATTCGCGTACAGCAGAAAGGGACACCACTTTCCTGCTCTGGTTCCAATTCATCCGTTGATACAGTCTCGATGAACATACTGCTGTCAGAACACATGGGAGCGGTCGAAGATGTATACACAGGAACAGACGGCAAGGTTATATTGCCATTGGAGTCGGAATAGTCTGCACGTGTTGGCATCTGTACAAATACCAACAATATAAGCAATACACCGATATGTTTTAGATGTTTCATCGTCTCATCCATTGATTAGTCCTTTGCATGTAACCATCACAATCTCTACATCCTCGAGAAAAAACATAGCTGCAGAATATGCAAATGTAATAAGAAAAAATCATCCCTGCCCTTTTATTTGGAAATAAATTGCATTATATGCCTTATTTACAAAACCAAAGAACTCATTCAACAAGATAAGTGACCGCATCTGTCAAAGTAATGCTTCTTCCCTTGAAAGGGATTTTCTCGCCCAGATAATTATACATACATGTTGTTCTTCTGTTCTTTAATTTATAACGAACAGGTACATAAGGGGACCACATGGCCGTTACACGATGTCCATCCGGACGGATCCATGAAACAGAGAATACATTCTCGTCTATCAGCATATGAGGTCGTGTACTGCCACTTGGCAACATACTCGTCAATGTGCGATACGCCTGTAATGACGGTTTCTCAGAAAAATCGGCATGGATGAGTCCAAAACAATCCTCTGGTTCGAAAGGGTCTGTTTCTCTTGCACGGAAGTTATACCAGAACACACGCTCTACGCCGTGGGCCAATGCAAGTAAATATATCCTGGCCACACGCCGAGCCTGCTCTGCCTCTTTATCAGGCAAAGGATGGGCATACATACGTGTTTGAAAAATAATATTTCCATGCAAGTCAGAGTTCAACCGGTATATACCTGCCACCGGAATTTGTCTGCTCTGGGTGCCTGCCGTTATCAAGGGGATAAGGCTATCCCCTTTTGCCAAAGCACCTTCAGTAAGATATCGTGCCGGACTCTTGTCGGAGATATTCCATGAATAGGAGAAGCCGGCACCAGGAACAACCCTAACCACAGATGGTATCTCGGTGATGTCTTCGCCCGAACTGTCTCGCGGCTCATAAGACGAGGACATATGTAACTGTTTCAACAGGGAAGTTCCCGTTTCATGACGGTTGAACCATGTATTAGACGGCAGATAGGCATCATAATAAAAAGGCATTCCGCCAGATAGGATTATGGTACCACCACGTCGAACATAATCTACAAGTGATGCAAAATAATCCTTTGGAAAATATTCATCGGTCGTGGCAAGCAATACAGGCACCCTGGCAACAGAAAGCGAAGCAAGCTGATCGAGAGATATTGCTTCGACCTTTCCAGCCACAGGAACAAGATACTGCTGTACCTGTTCATTGTTTAACGTAACAAAACCAGTCGTTCTGTCTGCCAGATATCCCACACAAATCTTGTTTATAGGAATTTTTAATCGATGTAAGGCTGCAGGCAGAAAATCCAAGTAGAAACCAGATGCAGGACAACCCTCATCACATGTGTGCATTCCACATTCCGTTAACCATACAGGCTTTGACCACCCATAACGGTCCATGAGAGTAGATATTTTCTCAAAACATTGTATTAGCTCTTCTGGACGGAAATAAGAATGGAAATTCATCACATCCACCCATTTCATCGCATCCAAACGACACAGTTGCTCCAGAAAATCATCCTTTACCTCAGCCAAACCACTAAGCAGAACCTTATTGTTCGGATTCACTCTATGCAGACATTCGCTTGCAACGCGTAAGGATGATGCATAACATTTTGGAAGTGAATCGATATTACCTATCAGGTTCACCTCATTCATCATCTCCCAATGTGTCACCTTTCCGTCGTATCTGCGCGCCAACGAATCAACATAGCTGGCATACAAAGGATCGTCCCAGGGCATTTTGCCCAACCATGTCAATATGGCCAGAAACTGTTGGTTATATATCTGGCATGATAAAGATACATCATCAAACACCTGTGGATGAAAGTCACAAACACCAGCAAACACTGTTCCAAAATCATAATCAGATCGTATCCATCCGATTCCCACTTCATTTGCCAATGCAAGCTCCCTGTCCCTTATAGGGTAATCACTCCATCGGCGAGTGATATGAGTACACACACCATAGGGATTGTCTATCATAGGCGAACACGGGAAGAGAGGCGTTACATCCTTTAAAGTACCCTTTGGTTGTAGCCTTGCCGATTCCTCATGTACAGGAAACTCCATTCCCCCGAGGGCAAACATATTTATTGAACAGAAGAGCAATAAGAGAAAAACAACCATTGGAAAACAATGGCGAAAGCCCTCTGAAAAGAGCGCCCTCGAAACAATAGTTATGAGGGGTCTTATACTACGTGAACTATAAAGTCGTAAAACCTTGTATACCATTCCCATTTCTGTCAATTTTCTACAAAAATACGAAGAATGACAAAACAATCTGCATACAAGTGCAGATTTCTTTGTGTTTATAAAACCAGACCTCTGCAAAATGTCACATGAGACCTCTCCAAACTAATTGTCCCCTTCTCTGATCTTCCTCTGTATGGCACTCTTCTACCAGCATCGAACCCATGTCGGAAAAGCAGTGCGAAATAAGCTATGAGCCTAAAAATGGCAAAAACAGGGCTCAAGCCCAATCTCCTCGCATGTGCATCATGTACGTGAGCACAAAATTCACAAGAAAAGATTTGTGGGTGTTGCGAACATTAAGTACCTTTGTAGATTGAAACCGTGCCACACACGGACTTACGAAGAAGATAAAGATACAATAAATACATAATGGAAGATCAAGAAAGAATTATCAAAGTTGACATTGAGCACGAGATGCGGCAAAGTTACATCAACTACTCCATGAGCGTCATCGTTGCACGCGCGCTGCCAGATGTAAGAGACGGATTCAAGCCTGTACACAGACGTATCCTATATGGAATGAAGGAGATGGGTAACCTGCATAGCAGACCATACAAGAAATGCGCACGTATCGTGGGTGAGGTTCTTGGTAAGTACCACCCGCATGGTGACAGTTCCGTATATTTCGCATTGGTACGTATGGCGCAGGAATGGGCCATGAGATATACATTGGTTGATGGTCAGGGAAACTTCGGTAGCGTTGACGGAGACAGTCCTGCTGCCATGCGTTATACAGAGGCAAGGCTGAGTCTGATAGGCGAAGCCATGATGGACGACCTTGAAAAAGAGACCGTCGACATGACCACCAACTTCGACGACACGCTATTGGAACCTACTGTCATGCCCACCAGGCTGCCCAACCTGTTGCTCAACGGAGCCACAGGTATTGCAGTAGGTATGGCCACAAACATTCCCACACACAATCTGGGTGAGGTCATTGATGCCTGTGTTGCCTTCGTAGACCAGCCCGACATGGATGTTGATGGACTGATGCAATACGTCAAAGGGCCTGATTTCCCCACTGGTGGATACATCATGGGCCTGCAAGGCATTCGGGATGCCTATGAGACAGGACGCGGACGCATCATCATGCGAGCCAAAGCCGACATCGAGGCAGGAGATATGCACGACAAGATTGTCGTGACAGAAATACCCTATGGAGTCAACAAACAACAACTTATCGAATATATTGCACAACTGGTACAAGAGAAGAAAATCGAGGGCATACACAATGCCAACGATGAGAGTGACCGAGACGGTATGCGTATTGTCATCGACGTAAAGCGTGATGCCAACTCCCGTGTAGTCCTCAACAAACTCTTCAAGATGACTCCCCTGCAGACCAGCTTTAGTGTTAACAGCATTGCCTTGGTCAAGGGACGCCCCCAACTGCTGACTCTTCGCGATTTCATCAGCAACTTTGTTGAGCACCGTCATGATGTTGTTATCAGACGTACCAAGTATGACCTGCGCAAGGCAGAGGAGCGCGTACATATCCTCAGCGGACTGATAATTGCAAGCGACAACATTGATGAGGTCGTGAAACTTATCAAGCAAAGCAAAACTCCCGCATCCGCACAGCGTGCATTGGAAGAGCGCTTTGGCTTGGACGAACTCCAAAGTAAAGCAATCGTTGATATGCGCCTGGCACAACTCACAGGACTTCAGCAGGACAAACTGCATGCAGAATACGATGACCTGATGAAGAAGATTGAATACTTTAATCAAATACTCACCGATGACACGCTCTGCCGCAACGTCATCAAGAATGAGTTGCTGGAGGTAAAGAACCAATTCAATGATGTTCGACGCACTGAGATTCTTCCCAATGCAGACGAATTCAATGCAGAAGATTTTTATGCTGACGATGAGGTGGTAGTAACCATCAGCCACATGGGCTATATCAAGAGAACTCCCCTGGCGGAATTCAGAGCACAAGCACGAGGAGGTATCGGTGTGAAGGCAAGCAGCACAAGGGACAATGATTTCATCGAGAAGATCTATCCCGCCACTATGCACAACACCATGATGTTCTTCACTGACCGCGGACGTTGTCATTGGCTCAAAGTATACGATATCCCTGAGGGAAACAAGCAGAATAAGGGACGTGCCATACAGAACATGCTCATGATTCAGCCTGGTGACAGCATCAGCGCATGTCTGTGCATACGCAAACTTCAGGATCCTGAGTTCTGCAAGTCACACTACGTTGTGTTCTGTACCAAGAATGGTATCATCAAGAAGACCTGCCTGACAGAATACAGCAGAGTACGTGCAAATGGCGTAAATGCAATCAACATCCGTGAAGATGATCAGGTCATCGGTGTAGAACTGACCAACGGCAACAACGAGATAATCGTAGCAAATGCCGGCGGACGTGTAGTAAGATTCGAAGAGAGTCAGGTTCGTGAAATGGGACGCGTAAGCACCGGTGTGCAGAGCATCATACTGGACAACGATCCCAGAGATAGAGTCGTTGGTATGTGCGTTGTCAACGACGTGGAGAAAGAAAGCATCATGGTGCTCAGCGAGAACGGATATGGCAAGCGTACAGGTGTGGACGAGTATCGCAAGACTGGACGTCATTGTAAGGGAGTGAAGACAATTGCCATCACCGAAAAGACCGGCTACGTGGTTGCCACCGAAGTGATTACAGACGAAGACGACCTCATGATTATAAACAAGAGTGGCACGACAATCCGGCTGCATGCCGACTCTGTAAAGGTAACCAAAGGACGTGTAGCACAAGGAACAAAACTCATTGAACTGAAGAAGCGCAATGACATCATCAGTCATTTGAGTGTGGTACCACGTACGGAAGACGAGGACGAGGAAGTACAGGATGCTGTTGATCCTCAGACTCCCACAACAGAAGAGAACAACTAATCATTTAATCTACCTCATTACAATTCTGACAATTATGAAAAGAATATTGTTAATGCTTGCCCTTACACTCGCTATTGGCAATGTAATGGCACAGACTGCAGAGGAGAAGGCAAAGGCAAAAGCCGATGCAGCAGCACTCAAGGCAGCACAGAAAGAAGCAAAAGATCAGGTGAAACAAGCACAAAAAGTGTGGGATGACCTGAATGCGCAAATCCAAGAGAAGAAGGCAACTGCCGAAACAATTCTTGAGGAGTGTAAAAAGGGACAGGAAATCATTCAGAAGCCCATTAAGAGCGGTTTGATCGAGGAAAAGAAACTGGGTGAAACCTACGCTCTGAGTACAACATTTGCCCTGCATCCCCTCAATATCATGCTTGAGGCTGCCTCAAACAAGATCCCCTTTGATACAGCCTATTTCTACAACAACCTGAAATGCCTCACTGACGGTCTGCACAATGAGTTGAAATACACCAAGGTAACCAAGGGAGAAATGGGTAATGAAGCTCAACTGAAAGCCAAGCAGGTACAATTGGCTATGTGCGGAGATTATTATATCTATGCCGCTCAATTTGAAGCTGCATGCGGACGTTATGAGACTGCTCTCGAGTCCTACGACCGGGCAATCAGTTACAAGGAGAAATATCCCGAAATTGCTGACATGGCAAAACTTCGTGTTTCCGAGGCACAAATTGCCTATTATGCATTCCACTTGGCTCACGATGCAAAGCTCTACGACGTAATGGACAAATATTATGATCTGGCCATGCAGTTCGAAGAGGGTGCCGAAGGTACTCGTCAGGCAAAAATAGCAAGTTATCTGGAGCGTAAGGACACCATAGCATGGGCAAAGGCAGTGCATGACATCACCGTCAAGGAGCCTCAGAAGAACAAGGAACTCATCCAGATATTGCTTTCCTACAATCAGAAACTGGGGTTGGACAAGATGATGGCATATGCTGATGAGATATTGGCTGTGGATCCCAACGTTTTGATTGCCAACTACGGTAAGGGATATATATACTTTGCCCAGGAGAAGTATGACGAGGCCCTTACATCATACATCAAGTGCACAGAGATAGACCCCACATATTATGATGCCTGGTATCAGGCTGGCTTGTGCAAATTCCGTCAGGCTTTGGCCAAGAATGCAACCGTAAACAGCATCAAGAATCAAGCAAAAGCTAAAGCTACTCTGGAAGAGACCAAGAAGATGTTTGGTGAAGCAATCCCCTACTTCGAGAAAGCTCGCGAGTGTGTCCCCGATGAACCACAGAAGTGGGCTTACGAGCTGAAACAATGCTACAGCGTGACAGGTCAGGCTGCCAAGGCTGCTGAAATGGACAAACTACTCTAAACAAAAAGTGTGCGGGATGATTTCCGTCTCACAGGAGAGAGGGCGACCATCCCGCACACTTGACCTTCATGCTTCTTGAATATACATCATAGGGAAATTATCTGCACCGTATCAATTTATGATGGGTGACAAATAAAACCTATCTATAAGAATTAGGAACTACAGGAGAAAAGGGAGCAAAAAGAAATTAGTTAAGGATATCACGGAAAAGAGCGCTCAATAAGGAGCACCCACTATGAAGGAAAACAGAGAAATAAATTGCTCAGAATGAAGAAATCTTATGTTGTCTTAATACTATGCACATGCTTTGCCTTGCCTTGCTGGTCAGCAGGTAAGAAAGAGAAAGCACAGAAGCCGGTGAAAATGTCAACGCTCTACAAGGCTGCATCCACGGCTATCAAAAACGCATCAGGACAAGACGGAGCCAGGACTAATCTCATCAACGCCTTGTCACGGCCCGATCTCAAAGATAAGGATAAAGCTGAGATATACTATACTGCTGCCAAACTCTACGAATCGTCAAATAGCGTAGAGAACAGGAAAGCGTATCTCAAACAGCAATATGATACAGCCTTGTTTTTCAACACCCTGCTCAACATGTACGAACAGCTCCGCTTGTGCGACAGCGTAGATGCTGTTCCTAATGCCCAGGAGAAAATAAGGCTGAAGTTCTCAAAAAAAACAAATGAACTGAGACAAAAACATATCAAAAACATTCTCAACGGAAGCAAATACTTCCTGCGTAAGGCTGACTATGCCTCCGCATATGGCTATATCGATGCCTTCTATACCCACACTACAAGCAAGAGGGACACCTTACTCTACAGACTGGCATATCAGGCTGCACTCTGTGGATACCTGACAAACCAGCCCAAGCATACTCTAAAATACATTGACAAGGCCATCGAGGCTGCGACAAGAGGTGACAAACCCATTCTGCAGGAATACAAAGTACGTACCTACGCTCTACTTAAAAATGATTCCCTATGGGTAAGAGAATTGCACATCGGAGTCAATCTTTACCCAGAGTATGACTACTTCTTTGTGAACCTGGTGGACTGGTATAACTCACAGCGAATGACAACGGAGGCATGCGAACTGGCAGATTCGCTTATTAAGGTAGTCTCGGCAGACAAAGCCATATACTGGTATACCAAGTGTAAGATGAAATTCCTTGAGAATGACTACGAGGCCTGCATACAGTTTGCTGACAGTACCATCAAACGGGATGCTTCGTTTGTAGATGCATATTACAACAAGGGCATATCTTACCTCAACATGGCTGTCATCAAAAAAGAAACAGCCTGCAACGACATCAAAGACAAACGATTTGCAGAGGACAGGAAGGCAATACAGGAACTCTATGCGCATGCAATGCCCTGCATAGAGAAGGTACGTGAACTACAACCTGACATGGTGGACAGATGGGGGTCACCACTCTATCGCATCTACCTGAATCTGAACAAAGGAAAGGAGTTTGACGAGGTGGACAAACTGCTCAAGAAGAAAGCCGAAGAGGATAAGAAAAAATAAGCATAGACAAGGAAATCGGACGAGGATGATTATCCCTATGCAATGGATGGCACGCTGTTACCAATCCGTCATTATGACATGATAAAAAGTACTTCCATCACATAAAGAGAATCAATGAAAAGAAATCCCATTGCTATGATAACAGGTGCCACAAGTGGCATCGGGGAAAGCTGTGTAAGGAAATTTGCTCAGGCAGGATTTGATTTGATCATCACAGCACGCAGACAATCCTGTCTGCAAGGGCAAAAGGAGGAATTGGAAAAACTGGGAATCAAGGTGTTTCTGATGGCGTTTGATGTACGGGACAGAAAGGCGGCTCACCATGCCTTTGAAACTCTGCCCGAGGAATGGAAGAACATTGATGTGCTCGTCAACAATGCAGGTTTGGCACGCGGGCTCGAACCGGAATACGAAGGCAACGAAGACGACTGGGATGAGATGATAGACACCAATATCAAAGGTCTGCTCACCATGACCCGGCTTATTGTTCCTGGTATGGTAGCTCGCAACCATGGGCACGTCATCAACATCGGCTCTGTTGCCGGTGACGCTGCCTATGCCGGGGGAAATGTGTATTGTGCGACAAAGAGCGCCGTGAAAACCATCTCCGACGGACTTCGGATAGATCTGGCACATACCAAGGTGCGAGTGACAAATATCAAACCAGGCCTGGTAGAAACAAATTTCTCATGCGTGAGATTTCACGGGGACAAGACCCGTGCAGATAGGGTCTACCAAGGTATCAAGCCACTGTCAGGAGATGACATAGCAGATGTGGTACTATACGCTGCGCAAGCACCCGAACATGTCCAGATTGCAGAAGTACTCATATTGGCTACACATCAAGCAAATGGTAGCGTTATTCATCGAAACTAAAGATATTATTCAATAGTCCGTCAAGGTTTCACTTCCGTCCTCCCCGTATCTCCCATCCTTGGCTTCATAGATAACAGCCGTCTCCTGCATCTGTACTGTATGCCAGACACCGGCGGGTACCACACACCCGTAGTGCGCTATAGAAGGATCTAAGACGATTCGTTCTGTCTCCTTCAGGCCTTCTCCGTCTTCGTTGGCGGTCTCCTCATAGAGTACCACGGATAATTTTCCACACAAGCATATCACATTTTCGTTGCTCATGGGATGCCGATGAATAGGAACCTCTGCATCTGGCAACAAGACGTTCAGCATACGTTGACTGCCATCTCCAGGTGAAGTTCTCAGGTCAAAGTGCATTCTACGTCGCGGATTTTTTCCGGCTTGCTCAATCAACCCGTTTATCAATGTCTTGTCTATCATGGTCATAATAACCCGCCAATCAAAAAACTCTCATTACCACCTCGAATGCTTCAGCATAGTTGCAGCCCCATTGGCCACCTCTCATGGCAGCAAGACCTGTTATATATTCTGCAGAACGGGGATGAGGATAAGGACGCATCACACCGCGATACATGGATAGGGCATGTATCTTGGCATCTACCCCTTCCTTGCCCACCTCCACAAAACAATTAGGATTGAAGGTGTTCATTCCGTTGTTTATCTTCCATTCCGTACAACTGGGAACCTCCATGTACCAGAACTCCTTCACTCGTTTCACCTCAGGTCTACGCTGAAACAGACGGATGGCTTCCTGGCATGCAATGGATGTCTGCATGTGGTCATTGTTCGTATCGGCAGGATGATGGGTAATTACAATATCAGGTTCACTTTCTATGATAGCCTGTTCAATGAAGCGGACCAATTCCAAGTGTGGGACAGTATTCATCTCAATATTTGGGAATGTGCCTTCATAGATACGATTCACCCCCAGAAAACTATTTGAATCCGTTGTATCCCCCTCCAGTTCCATGTCAGATGGACGGCAGGAACGTGCCATAACCTCTGTGCACATGAAACACACATCCACGATGTTACCCTCGTGTGCCCATTTCCACATAGAAGCGCCCGCTCCCAAGGTCTCATCATCAGGATGAGCCACAATTAGAAGATATTTCATATTGATTCTTTAATGACCAGCCTTATTATGTTTGCGAATTTACACATTTTTTTCGTAAGTTGATGTCAATACATTTATCAACCATACATAATATAATGTTTATTCACGTTATATATACAAAATTTCACATTAGCGTGACAGAATAACCTACAGCGATTCAGAGTACTCCACAAGTTCGTCATGTAACCATTGCGGATACCTACCGCAAGCTGTATACAAAATGGCAAGTACAGTCCACAGGATCAACTTCACGTCTCCGAAAAAGTTGGCATGCTTCACGTAGTAGACATCCAGTTTCAGCCGGACGGGGAGTACCTTTTCGTTATATTCCTCCTCATCGGGAAACTGGTCGCCATAGATATAGTCCCACAGACTTGATTGCGATGTCAGTCCACAGGGAACCGCAGAGGCAATGGCATTGTCTCCTCCTCGTGTAATATCCACCTGGTCTACGGCTGCCGGACGAGGACCCACTACCGACATCGTACCGTTCAAAATGTTTATCAGCTGAGGCAGTTCATCTATCTTAAGCCTCCTCATTACCCTTCCCCACCAGAAGATTCGATCCTGTTCAGGACGAAGCGACACCTCATTTGCTGCACGTGCAACACGCATGGAGCGGAATTTCCACATCTTGAACCTTTTGTTGTTCTTTCCCACGCGATTGGCAAAGTAGAAAAGTGGACCGGGGTCACTTATCTCTGTCATGATGACAGACAGTATCCAGATGGGTGAAGTACCCACTATTCCTACAAGGGCACAGATAATATCAAAGATACGTTTGCTTGTTCTGTACAACATAATCCGAATTTCGATTATTGATATCTCTTATATTTTCTCCATAGAAAATGACAAGGTTTCCATATCGGTGCCCATAGTACCTCACTTGGAGCAAACTGGAAGAAAGCCACATTCCTGCATATATTATGCCAGTAGACTGCCAGGCGGCGTTGTCTGTTGACACCCAGGTTGCGAACATCATAATGTCCGAAGTTGCCCGACAGTTTGATTTCCGACAACAGGAGAACACCCACTTTCTCGTTTGGCTTACAGAGCAGATACTCGTCATCCAGTTCAAACATCCGTTGCACTACATACATCACTGCAGCAGCAAACTTTGACAGACCCAGATATTTCAGTCTCTCAAAGACCACATCCCTCTGTTCGCTATCCAAATTACATAGTATATAATAGTAGTCCATCAATTGCCGTAGACCTATTCCCTCATGCAGGACATGATGAAAGATGTGCATCATCGAATAAACAGCATTGAACACCACTTCAGGATATACAAAACCCACTCCTTTGTCATAATGTCCAAACTGTCGGTCAGCATATTGCTTGAAGAAGTTCTTATATCTACGGTATCTGAATGGGCTATATGCAAAGCTCGGAACAAAATGGATTTCTGTTGCTGTATCAGGGAAAATCTTAACATCCGCATGATGGATCACAGCCTTCTGTACGCTCCATCGTCTCTTTAGTAGGTTGTATATCTCGTCCCTTGATCCATCCACCCACAGATCAATGTCTCCACTCTGTCGTCTGAGGGGATTAGGATAGAGCAATGCAACTCCCTGCCCCTTGAGTACACAGGATCTGTAGCCCTCCATACGAAACATTTCCGTTATCTCCCTGCATCTCACGTTGAGCAGATTGTTTTTCTGTTCCAGGTTCATCACCATCCCAATCCATTGCACAAGGAAGCTGGGTTTGGCAGTACCTGTAGCCACAACTTTCTCCACGCCAGTCAACAGTATGCCCAGCAGGCATTGCCTTTGCGCTTCATTGTATATGGCCAGCCAGTCCTTTTCGGTAGGTTCGGTCGAGAAACGATCTCTCTTTCCCAACGAAATCAGTATCAGTTCCTGAAATGCACTATTCATCTCGTCGTCTTTCAAAAGTAAGTGATATTATACAGTCCTGAACGGCCAAAGAGCCTTAAAGACAAGATATGTTTTATTACTCTTGCCGAAAACAGCCTTTATACAATAGTAACCACATAACACCACCCATCGTGGAAAGACCAAAACATGCTTTGCTCTCCCCTCTACCTGCTCACGTTCTATCAGCGTGTTGATATCAAGCAACTCAATATCCTTGATGATATGGATGGTATTATCCACCTCCTTTTCAACCCAATCTACCATAGCCTTAACAGCACCACTCATCTCCAGCACCTCAAACTTCTCTCCCGAACCAATCTTATATGCCCAGTTTGGGTATTTAAGGTAATAACGCTTCTCTATGTCACGTTTCTGAGTCTTAGTATATACAGGCGAGAAGCGATAGATATTCCAATTATTACAAATTTCCTTTAATCGACGTTCAGCCAAAGCCTTGCTCTTACCATAATACGAAATTGGATTAAGCACCGATTCGGGCGTAATCAGGCCCTTTACCATACCTATGGCATCAACGGTACTGATGAACAACACGGGAACGTTATATTCTGCACTAGCCATAAATACATTCTCAGCACATGTGACATTAACGAACATGAATCGCTCAAGACTTAAGTCGCTCTCACCAGCAAAGTGCGCTAAGGCAGCCAGATGAATGCAACGATCCACATTTTCCTTCTCAAACAAATCATTGAGAGATTTCTTATCAGCAAGGTCGAGCACCACCTGTTTAAAGTTCTCGTGTTTCCATTCCGACTTTTTACGATCAAGACCCACTATCATATGTCCTTTGGCAATCAGATCCTTCACAACGTAGGACCCAATCATGCCAGCAGAACCTGTAACAAGTATTTTCATTACCTCGTGTATTTGTAAATTATATTGTCGCCATTATCATTCAGAACTAATTTTCTCATTAGTCCTACGACATTCAGTCTGCGTCCTTCCCGAATAAAGCCACAAGCCTCTGAAGTTTTGATGCTGGCAATATTTCTTTCATGAATCCAATCGTATGCACACTTGTAATCATACGTACAATGCTGTAGCGTTAACCTTACAATAACCTTTCCGTATCCTTTTCCTCTATGTTCAGGTACCGTGAAATATGGACCTAACACAATATCGTCTTTAGATGAAACAGATAGTCTTCTTCCCCCTTGAGTAACAACACAATGTCCAACCAACGTGTCACCATCTGCAAGATAATAAACTTTATATCCGCCTTTAAGCAACTCATACCAAAAACGGAAACGTCTTACGCATTTCATTTTTTCAAAATCTATTGCCAAAGGTTTTATGAAAGTCGGACTATACTCATATAAAGAGAGCTTTCCTTCTCTGGCCAAAAAAATAAGTTTAACAGAAGAATCTTCTACTTGTTGCATTGCATAGTATTTATAACATTCTCTTGGTTTCTACAGTTCTAATTAAAATCTTGAACACACAAATATTGAAAAAGCTTCCTGAAAATCAGTGCTAATCTAAAATGTTCATACCAGAGCAGAAATCATCACCATAACGGTTTACAGCCCTTATTGCCATAAATAAACCAATAAGTCCCCAACCACCTACAATAATCCACTCCTGCCATATCAATGAACAATTTGTACCAGGGATTATGTACATCAGAGCCATAAATCCAGCCATAATTGTAGCCATCCAACCAATGAACCGACCCTTGCGAACTCGGAAAGGACGATTGAGTTTTGGCATCTTCCTACGCAAGCACAAAAAAGAGAGGGCTACAATACAGTATGCCAAACAACAGGCGAAATTAGCAGCATCTACAATCCATACAAGCATCACACGACCAAAGAAAGGAGCAATCATGGAAAGAATACCCAAGAAGAAAATAGAAAAATATGGGGTATTATATTCCTTATGCAACTTGCTAAAATGTATAGGGAGCATTCGAGCCTTTGACATAGAATAAAGTACGCGGCTACCTCCGATGAGGAAAGAGTTCCAGGTCGTGATAATACCACAAAGACCACCGATAATCAGCACCTTTATCATGGCAGCATTGTTAAACGCAATTGCCATAGCATCAGCTGTGACCATACCAGTTGCATCCATTGAAGCAGTTATCTGTTCAGAAGTCATCACATAACCAATGGCAAGTACAACAAAAGCATAGAATACCACAGCCATACCGATTGAGATAATCATCAAATGCCCCAATCTCTTAAGAGGTACATTGATTTCCTCTGCAGCCTGCGGAATAATATCAAAACCGAACAGGAAGAAAGGAGTCATGATTGAGACCTTCAATATATTGCTAATGACATCGCCAGGTGTGTCTCCTACAAACTGCAAACTTGTCAAATTATCTATATTCCCGGTAAATGCGGAACCTGCCACCAAGAACAATCCTGCAGCAGCAATAATGCAGGTGAGGATATTCTGTAATTTGGCGGCATTCTTTGTTCCGATATACTGAATATATACAATAAGGACAGATGCCAGAATGGCAACGACTATCCACGATGCATATACGTCATATCCGGCAATAGTATAAAGATACCCTTGCAAGAAATCAGGTACCACATACTGCATAATAGTAGCAAACGAGCAGGCCTCAAAGCAAACAACACCAATATAACTCAACACGATTGTCCAGGTACATATATAGGACCCGACAGGTCCAAACGCAGCATAACTGAAGTGTTGACCGCCGCCACATTTAGGCATGGCTGTAGTAAGTTCTGCATAGGTCAGCCCAACAAAGTAAATCATCAATCCACCTATGATAAAACCTATTGCTGTACCCAAAGCCCCACCAGTTTGTATCCATTGACCGGACGAGACCACCCACCCCCAGCCAATCATTGCACCGAAGGCAATCATTAGCACATCACGGGGTTTGAGTATCTGTTTGAAATCTGAGTTATTGTTATTTGCCATTAATCAATAGTGTTTTTATTTCATCAATTCCGGGGTCTCCCAAAGGTTAAGTTTTACACCGATATTATTATTCAATGCATTTAGGTAGCACTCGTAGCCCCATGCAACATCTTCGAGCGACATACCCCCTACTGCATATACAATTATTTGCTCCTTATTGTCGCGAGCTTTAGTCTTTTCATTGATGATATCGCCAAGTTCTGTAATGCTTTCGCGTGCAATCTTGCCTTCCGTTACAGCATCGTAGAATCCCATACCAAGAAGTGTAGAGACAGTTTTCTGGGTTGGAAGTTCACGGCCCTCACCCCAGCCTGAATACATTGCATAGTTGTCAGCAACCAACTTCACATTGTTCTTGGCGAGAAAATCAGTCTTAACAAGCAGGGCCGAAGCTGCAACAATTACAGCACCAGGCTTAATCCATGCCTTTTCTACGTATGGATTATCCTCAAACTTGGCAGCATTTGTAGTTCCATAAAAGATAATGTCAGAATCCTTGCAAGCCTCCTCCAAAGAGTCACATATATCATATTTCTTAATCTGAGGATACTTCTCCTTTACCCAATTGATATAGTTCTGCATACTCTCCTTTCCACGACCCTTAATTTTCAAAGTGTCAATATTAGGACGTGCCACCATAAAAGCATCCAAAGTATAACGTGACATTACTCCCGGACCTATGATGGTACAAATATGTACATCATCATTAGCCAACCATTTTGCACCCAAACCGCATACAGCACCAGTACGCATAGCACTGAGGATGTTTGCAGACATATACGCAATAGGTGCTCCGGTGATAGAGTCCATCAATGACATCATCAGGATACTTCGTGGCTGGCCGTACTCTTTATTGTGAGGGTTTGATCCGTAAGTCTTGCAACCATAAAGTTTATACTTGCCACCAAGATAAGCAGGCATTGCCATCATGCGTTTGTCAGGCTCATGCAGTGGCATACCAGGAACATTTGATTCCTTTGGGAATGAAAGTCGAATACCATGCTCGTTACCATTATCACCACCCATTCGGTAGTCACCGGAAACAAGAAGTTTGAACATATCTTCCATTGAATCAATACACCCGACCATGTTGTTAACTCCTGCTTTTATCATATCCTGCTCACTCAGATACAGGAAGTCAATTCTTGAATTTACCATATTTTAAGATCGTTAAGAGGATTATTGCTTCTTTTCTTTCATTGTTTTCTTGAAGTTGAACAATCCCGAAAGGAGAAAGCCAAACCAAGGAAGCGGATCATCCCAGAAGAACATTTGTTCCTTCACGCGCTTATATCCCATCTTACGGGGAGTTTTCCTAAATCGGTCGGGAGAAGTCAGGAACCACAGCATATCAGTCTGACCAATACGCATACAGAAATCCGTATTCAAACAATCAAATTTTGTAACTTCAAGTCCATATGCATCCTCAATAATCTGTTGACAGAGCTTGTAACCACTTGCGAAACCGATAGCAATAGCATGTGGTGAACGTACGTTTATCTCTATCACTTTACCCTTACCGTCTCTACTATCCACCATGATATCCACTGCCACTATACCTTGCAGTTTCATCAGTTTTGTCAGCTTTGTACATGATTTGATAACATCAGGTGCATCCACTAAGGCATTCATCGTACTCGTACCTCCCACTTCAGGATACATGTGCTTGCACTCATACGGAAATGCACTCTTTACATCTCCATTTCTGTCGGTAAAGATAGTACATGCCATACCTCGTCTGTCCTTAGGAATGCGTTCCTGTATCACGTATTCTTCCAGATTTGTATGGTTGGATGTAACATATTCTTTCAGTTCTTCAAACGTATCGAATGCATGGAAGCCCCTACCTCCATATCCTTGTCTTGGTTTGATGATAATAGGAAAAGGTATTCCGCTTGACTTCACATCTTCCAGGTTCTTTACGCCAAATATAGTATAAGGGCATGGAATATCATTCTCCATACAAACCCTCATCACCTGGTTCTTATCGTTGGCGGCATCAAACACAGGACCGTCATTCACATAAATGATTGCGTACTTTGACAATTCCTCCTTGTGGTGGGCAAGAATGCGAGAAGAAAACTCAAACGGACTAAATACCAAATCAAAGTTTCCCTTCTTTATCAAGTCAATGATGTAAGCAGTAGAACCTTCCGTATCATGCAGATCACAAACACCTATTATCTTATGATGAGGCAATCTTGACATATAAGAGCAATCCAACCTCGAACCGCATAGTACAGTCACTTCACACCCCAACTCTCTGAATCCTCTCAAATAAGGAAGTGTCTGCTTGCAATAGCCCTCAAGCACCAATACCCGCTTGCCCTTTGCAAATTCTACAATGTCCATATTTTCAATAAAACAACGTTCCTGAATCATGCGAACACACACATACCTTTCATATTATCCAATCCACTTATCTATCAGCTTACCTATCTCCTGTGGCAATGTACATTCGAAGTCGCAGGGGCGTGGGATGAATGTGTCGATTTGTTTCCAAGCATCAATGATGGAGTCTGTTCCATCAAGGATATAACCTCCTTCTGAAAGTTTATGTACTAATTCGGTCTGGTGGTCATTTGTCATCTCTTTATACCTGTGTAATCTGGCAACTGCAATTGTCTTTTTTCTTTGCTTGATAGCACTGAATAGCGCACCGCTTCCAGCATGGGTAATTACGATGTCGGCAGAAGAAATACATTTCTAATCAGTCATAATAGTTGACACCCTTTAATCTTTTCCAATAAATAGAAACAAAGTAGCAAGCCAAAACACAAACATGTTTCATATACCAACGTATCTCTGACCACCATGAAACATCCGTTCTTTTAAACAACAATCCGGCCAATCCCATCTTCTGAAGTATGCCATCAGGCTGCCTCAGTTTCCCTATGACACTACGGAAGGCAGCACCCACACCTACGCATACGATACCATCATTCAAGTAAGGCGTCAGCATTGCATTGAGGAAGTCCTGCTTGGGTGCACGAAGCGAGGTCCACACAATTGTTGCACCACTTTCGTTAATCATCCTGGCAATATCCTCCACATCGTATTCCTCAAGAGGCGCGAATGGAGGTGAATATGTACCCACCACCTGTGCACCGAATTCCTCAGTTGCCTTTCTGGTCAATGCACTTAAGGTCTCATCAGTATCTCCAAGAAAGAAGTGCTTTAACACCCTGTCGTTATCCTTCAGCATTCGTGGAAAGATATGTGGTCCGCAGGCACGCTGTACCTGCTTCAGTCCCCACCAGTGTCCGCACCATACCAAAGGAGTGCCATCAGGAGTATTCATCAACGAGTTCTCCATCACATCCCAATACTTATCATCCTTATTTGCAATGGGCACTGTTCTTAATGTAGACACACACACATAACCCCTTTGTTTCTGATGTACGGCATTCTTTATCGTCTGTATCGCCTTATCTTCATCAGTCACAGAGATACGCGTACGACCTATTCTAAAGAAATCTTTATCACTCATATATACATTATATTCTCATAATCACATTGAACTTCAAACTAACATTACCTGATTATTTGATTTCAACCACCCGATAAGATACACGTATAAATCTGTCTTGCAACTATATCTTAAGAATAACTCTTTGAGAACATCAGCCGAAGATTTCCTTATCTATGAAACAACATCCGTCAAGACTAAAGGATACTTGCTGGTGCTACATTGGTGCTGACAACATACGCATATCGGTCGTCATCATATTCCTCCAACCTCTGTATCACGTCTCTATTCCTATTTCTCATACGTTCAGCAAGGAATAGAAGTCATCGGCAATTTGACGTTACATCCAGTCGCAGGAGCAAGGCGTCTTCAGCACAGTGCCCTTTAAATGCCGTCAATACCACTTTCCATGTCATCCATGGAGAGTCCCATCATACGTATCTTTTTGTTATGGAAATTGTGGCGTTGCATCTGGGCAACCTTCTCTTCCAGACGAGCAGGATTATACTTCTGAGCATTGCGCTTCACCTCGTATGCCTCCACATCCCCATCTAATGTTTCGGCCACAATATCAATCTCGAAATCATCCTGATTACCTTTTGCATTCTGACCGCCCGACTTCCACCAACCACCTATACGCTGATAGCGGCATGATTCCATCATCTGCTGACGGAACCAACGTTCCAAGGCGATACCCGAAAACGTGGTGTAGTCCTCCCTCATAATCTTCTCCAAAGCCTGCATGTTCTGAAGTTCAATGAGAGCAGCATAACGATAGATATATCTGAACCAGAAGCGGAAGAAATTATCCTGTATTTCGAATCGTACAGTTTGGCTGCCCTCCTTGGCGCCTATCGGACGCTTCTTGCGGATAATGCCATAGTTCTCTTCCAGCACCTTCATCTGACCACCCAGGCTCTTCATACCTGTAGCTGCTTCTATTTCGCTCTGGGTTACATCGCCGCGGGCTATCTGTCCTAAAATACTGAAATACGTGCCATACTGCTTGCCGAACTCCTGAACGAGAATGTTCTTACCCTCATTTGCAAAGAAGCCGTCGCCCGATGAACACACGAAACGAATCATCTTCTTGACATCCGTACAGCCATTATTCATCAGCAATTCAATATATCTCGCCACTCCACCTGTGATGGTCCATAGCGCAAGCAAATCCTCGGAAGAATAGTCCGGCTTATAATCGTTGATTATTTCACAAATCGTACGGGTTGTAAAAGGCATCAGTCGGATGGTGCAATCGTCACGCCCGAAAAGAGGCTGTCCCTCATCCTTGAATATTTTTTCCATCATACGGAAGATTGACCCAGAAACAATCAGACAGATATTAGTCTCCTTCTTGTATTTGTCCCATAGCTCCTGTATATCGCTGAACACACCAGCATTCACATTGTCCCACTCCTGGAACTCATCCATGAATATTGTAAAGCGTCTGCGTTTGCCTGTTTCTAATAGCAGTTGCATCAACCCACGCATCGTGCTGATACCCTCGGGGACGAACTCACCCAGTTTTGTCCGTACTTCTTCTGCAAAAGTCTGCACCAGTACGGACTCTGTTTTTCTTCCAACAAAGAAATACAGACAGGGAGCTTCACATTCAGTCTCCTGCATCAGTCTGTACACCAAGCTCGTTTTTCCAACACGTCTTCTACCTGTCAACACGACAAAACGTGAGTGGTCATCGTATGCCTGGCGCTGAGTTTCCTTCAGCCGAGTCATTTCCTGGGCTCTATCATAGAATTTCTTCACACTATTCAAATTTTATATCCGTAAATTTTATGGCCACAAAATTACATCTTGTTTCTGATGTGTGCAAATAATTCTTCTGACGGCCATACAAATCGATGAAATTCTACATTTGTATTGTAGGCCATTATCTGGAATAATCAAAAGTTATCCCAAGAAACGTGCTGACGACATACGCATGTCGGTCATCTTCATATTCCCCCAACCTCCGTATCGTTTTTTCCAGTTGGTCTATCGCATGTACAACATCCGTACCCTTCAGCTCCACATAGCGTTCTTCACGTTCGTCTGCCGAGAGCAGAAGTTTGTCACATCTGATACCATCCTTGATAGTACATCCGTCAACATCCACACACTTGTAAGAACGTCTCTGAGTGTTCTGGAAGATGACCTTGCGCTTGTTCTCCTCGAACTTAATCCTCGAATCCGTGGTCTCATGAATACACGCCTCTACCCTATTTTTCATACGTTCAGCAGGAAATTGAAGTCATCGGCAATCTCCTGCGGTGCACTATCCAAAGCTTCAGCAGAAATCAGCCTGAAATCCTCATCCATGATAGACTCAATCTTACCATCCTTCATGGCAAAGGCAGCAACGTCGTCATAAGCCATTGTCTGACGCATGAGGAATCGCTCCTTAACCTTTTCTGCCTTCTCGCCCGACTCAGCTATAGCTTCACCAGCCTGAATCAGATTGTTCAATGCCGTCAAGATATATGGACTATGCGTTGCAATAAAACAGAAATGCTTCCTGCGTCCATTGAGCAGACTCACCAGAGAATAAACGAAATCCTTTTGGGTAGATGGGTAAATGTGTGCCTCGGGCTCCTCTATATACATATTTGTATGGCACGTAGTGAGAATCCCGTTGATAATCTCCAGCTGTTTTGTCGGTTTCTTGTCAGCAAACTCACGGGCCACTATCTGCTCCAGGTTTTCGCGAAGGATAGTTTCCTCTACCTTTGTATGTTTCTCCTTATAGAATTCATTTGTCAAGTAACGCAACATGATATACAATGGAGTCAATGACTGAAGACCACTGGACGCATTGGTCAGATTCAGTTCTCTGCCATTTGGCATGACAATACGGTCAGCCTTGTCACTTGCATTATATTTATAACAGAAAGGAAGACCAAGAATAGGTTCATTTTTTGAGAAATTCTTTCGTGCAAACTCCCATTCCTTCATGAAATCAAGGATGTTGTTGTTGCTCATCGACACCTGATACCAGTTGGGAATTGCGGCCACTAAGTTACGTTCCGAAGGAATATATGCAATCTTTACCCGTTTATAACCCCATCGCTTTGCAGTAGACTGAGGCCAAGAATAGTTGCACCTGTTCGTTCTGGCGCTATATTCAAAAGAAATGGCATCATTATCATAACGGAAATACGAATCGGCCTGCATAAACCCCTCCAACTTATGAAATCCCACCAGATTCTGCACAAAGAAATCAGGCTTGCAATAACGCTCAGGGACTTGTGTCAACGCAATCTGACGTTCCATCCAGTCGCAGAAGCAAGCTACCTTCAACACAGTGCTCTTACCTGAGCTTTGTGGCCCAAGTATCACGTTCATTCGCTTCAGTTCAACTGTTACCTCATCTATTGGTCCGAAATTACGTATAGTCAGCCGTTTCATTTCTGTTCATATACTTTATAAACATCCTTGTAATGCCCTGCCTTACGACAACACACTCCAATACTATTCAGCATATTAACTCCACGAAGGTAATACAAACTATTCAATCCACCAACGGAAGACTTAAAAAAATGCCTTATATTACATTATATCATTGCTGTCCCGTTAAAGTGGTCTAATTGTTCTTTGAAATAATTGAAATA
>JBJEKL010000179.1:0-25757 GCA_051878615.1 Bacteroidaceae bacterium
AGTTTACCGGACAGCAATAATTCTTTTTATTGATGTAGCATGTCTCCTTGGATTTTATCCTCCGACTCCAAATCCAAAAACTTCGTCAGAAGTTTCTTGTTCTCTTCTGATTCCTTATCCTGCATGACAATCGCGGTTTTATTTTTTTTTGTTGGTTACTTTGATTCTGTAACCGTTTTCTGCCAGCAACGGGGCATTGAGAAGTATTTCCATTTTCGCACCTGTTTTCTCGTTTTTCATAAGTAGTCTGGGATAATCACTTCCTGCATCAAATATCCTTGCTCTTTTATATCCCCTTGATTCCATTTCACATATAATCCATCCAAAATTATTTATAAAGTCACAAGGATTGCATACGCAACGAAATCCTGCTTCAAGGAATCCCTGCAATAATATGGGAGCCCATTTGATGATTTTTACCAATAGCCAGAGCAGTGTAAATGCTCCGACAATCGCGAAGATAGTATGTGTCGTTTCCATCATTTTATGATATTTAGGTGATTATGACTTCAGGTGTAAGTGGCATACTCAGAATGTGGCAAATTTTATGCTAAACACGTTGTATCTGACAATTTGTCATGTTCTCCTGGGCTTTTACCAGACAGCAATGATACAAAATATTAGTAACCAATTAAATAAAAAGACGACGAAAAAGTAATTCTTAACAGCCATCCTTTCATTGCTGGTGGCAATAGTGTTTACCTATTGCGATGATGATGACATTACTGACGAAAATGAAAACCCAACATCCGAGTTCACAGTATGGATTGAACCATACCACGTCGTTTGAACTATTGTTTCGTGTATTGAAGACAATGAAGATTGCCGCTGTCAGATTTTCAAGTTCTGGTGGTGGCAATCTCGTATAGTTGTATTCATGTTGATGTGTATACAACTATACATGTACTAATGTATTTATGATAGTGTGCAGGAGGTCAAACACAGAGAGCTGGAAGAACTTGCAAGCGCACTTCGACTTCATGGCGAAAAAGTTGATGATGGTTATGAGTGACACTTTGAGGGAGATTGTCCCATTGTAGCAGCATACGACTACGATGAGCCTTGTGATGTGGTTATCCTTTCGGTCAGAGTGGACAAAGATGGAGACATTACTATCATTGGCGATGAGAAGAACGACCGAGGCAATAAGCATGAGATTAAGACAGACGACATTTTTGCTGGTCATATTGATTTCATCACTTCTGAAATTGGATACTAAATCACTTCAGGGGATAGGTGGTAGGAACGCTGCCTATTCCCAATAACTTTAAGGTATTATGAGACAAGATATTTGTAGTTTACGAAACCGATGCATGGCATAGTACGAGCCATCGAAAGTGTGCAGGTGTTTTCACAAGCAAATGGGCAGCAGTGAATGCCATCGTGAAGAACCACCGCATAGAGTTGGAAGATTTCTTTGACGAGGATGAGATAGAACATACCTCAAAACGTGTATTGGAAGCCGAAGCAAGGCGCTACTCCGTAAGGAACTTGAATATGCCTATCAGACACAAGGCTATGAGACGAATTATGACATTGAGGTATGGAACTTCAATGAGTGGTATCTCCTGGACAGAATAGTTCCTTTGTGGATGCTTCTACAGATGAATTGTGTGACTTATCCTCAATCGGCAATGGCCTCTCAAAATGTTCTGCTGTCGAACAACTTCCCTTTTATATCAATGATTTCATAAGCCTTTATTTGGGTGTTATCATCAAAGGTTATCCTTTGTTCGTATTCATCCCATGAACTGATGGTTCCGGCATGTGTGGTGTACTGACCGCCTTCCTTGTGAAGGTCAGGGATGAAATAGGTGATGCTGACGTATGGATGTTCGTTGAGGTGCGCTAAAAGCAACGTTATTTTCTGGTTGAGCATTTCATACTCACTCTCTGAAAGTTCAATCCTCTTATCTGTCAGCCTTGCCGTTTCGTTGATGGCTGCACTGTGTCCTGTCAGTGCCGCGAAGGGAGCGAACTGGGCTGCACGCTGATACATGCTCATTTGCGGTCTCGCCTTAGATACGTGGTGTGGCAGGTCAATGATATGGGCATATTTATCCATCATGCTTTATGGCCTCCAATCTGTTTGTTGCGCTCGATGGCTGTGGCTCCCTCTTCAAAGTTCAATCCCCGTAGGATGGAGTTTTTGCCGAATTTGTTTTTGATACTCAATAATGTCTCCTGCATCCTGCGTTCCTTGGCTTGTGCATCTGCTTCTGCCTTCTTCTGCCTTTTCAAGGCTTCGTAGTCGGTAAATAGATCCAGTTGTACAGCTACTGCATCCGAGTTCCTGGCATTTTCTTCGCTGATGACATGATTGGTAGCCAGGGTCAATCGACGTACCAGCAGATGGGGATTGACAATCCTGTCGTACAGGGATGCCACAGTTTCCATAATCTGCTTGGTGGAAGAGGTATGCCTGCCCAGGTTTGCTGTTCCATGGGCCTGCTTGGGTACCTGACGGCCGTAATGGTCAGTGGTGACCGCACCCTCATATTTGGCACGAATCAGGGGATTGGTCAGCGACTCGGTGTCGTAGCCTATGGTCAGCACCAGCTGGTCGGTGACGAGTCGTTTGCTCACGAGGTCAAGAGCCACAGCGTCTGCCATCTCCTGCACTACGACCCTTGCTTTTCGGAATGTATAGGGTTCCGACAGTACTTGTCCGCTACAGAGGGAGTTGGTTTCAGGTTTATAGGCTTTCACATACTCCATGGTGACAGGCTCCCATCCCCAGGCGTGGTCAATGAGGAGTTCGGCATTTACGCCAAAGAGTTTGTATAGCAGTCCTTCCCGTTCTACGGAACAGAGTGCCACATCGCCCATGGTGTGCATGCCATACATGGCAAGTTTCTCAGCTATGCCTTTCCCTACACGCCAGAACTTGCTGATGGGCGTATAGTCCCACAGTTGTTCCCGGTAACTTCTCTCGTCCAGTTCTGCTATGCGTACGCCGTCTTTGTCTGCCGGTGCCTTCTTTGCCATGATGTCCATGGCTATTTTGCAAAGGTATAGATTTGTACCGATGCCTGCCGTAGCCGTTATGCCTGTGTTTTTCAGTATGTCACGTATCATTGTCACGGCAAGCTCATGAGCCGTCATCCTGTATGTGTCAAGGTATGTCGTCACGTCCATGAATACTTCGTCAATAGAATATACATGAATATCCTCGGGAGCTATGTATTTCAGGTAAATCTGATAGATACGTGTGCTGTACTCAATGTATTTCGCCATGCGCGGAGGAGCAACTATGTAGTCCACCTCCCAATCTTCATGCGCTTTGAGTTCCTCGTCCTTCCAAGACTTCCCTGTCAGGCGATGAAAAGGCGTCTTGTACCTACGCTCGTTGTTCACCTCACGCAAGCGCTGGATAACCTCAAACAACCTTGCCCTCCCTCCAATGCCGTAGGACTTGAGGGAAGAAGACACAGCCAGACAGATAGTCTTCTCAGTCCGGCTCACATCTGCCACCAGCAAATTGGTAGTCAGGGGGTCAAGCCCCCGCTCCACACATTCCACGGAAGCGAAGAATGTCTTCAGGTCGATGGATATGTATGTGCGGCTGGCTTCGACTTCTTCTACATTTTGCCCGCGGTCAAAAGTCACACCTCGGCAATTCGAACAAGTTTGATTGCACTCGTTTTGTCGCCGGTCGCCACCCCGAGGTAAATAATTTTGGGGAAGGGTACTCATGGGTTATCATGATGATACCTATCAGGAGAGCTTAGGTGTGAGACAGAATCCTGTGCCGTCACTCGGCAGGAGCCCATTTGCAGCGGACAGGAGATACAATTGCACCCTCTGCCTTCAGCTGCTTCATGGCAGCATCTACCTCCTTGCGGTCAAGGCCACTGAGTTCTGCTATTTTACCTGCATTGAGTGGCTGTCCTGCTTCCTTCATCGCCAGCAATACTTTTTCCTTTGCGTCCATTGTTTTTGTGATTTTTGATGATTGGTAAATTGCTATGTTATCTTCTGCATGTGTGGCATACCAGAGTGTCAGACCTCCTGCCCAGACTGCATCTGCTTAAGTGCCTGACACAACTGATCAGGGCACGAGGTACTCTTCATACCGCATCTGATGCCTTCCAGTCGGGATAGTACGTCCTGGGTGCGCATGCCTACAACCAGTTGCGACAGTCCCTTGGTGTTACCGTCGCATCCGCCATAGATGTGGCATCGGGTCACGAGTCCCTCCTTCACACCTACTTCGATGTATTTGCTGCACGTGCCATGAGTCTTGTATAGCAGGACGCTCTCTCCATCTTGAGTTATCACCCTGTTCTCCTCAAATTCCATTATCCTTCGGCCTCCTCGGGCTTCATGTTGGTATATACGGTCTGCACGTCGTCAAACTCCTCCAGCTTGTCCACCATCTTGTTGATGGTCTCACGCTGCTCTGGTGTAACATCCTTCAGGTCGTTGGGGATATATGTGAACTCGCCACCTACATCTTCAAATCCATCGGCCTCCAGCTTCTTCTGTATGGCATTGTAACTGGTGGGTTCGCCATAGATGGTGATGGTACCCTCCTCTTCGTCCTGGTCGAACTCCTCGTCCACTCCATAGTCGATCATCTCCAGGATAAAGTCGTCCATATCCATATCGGCCTTTTTCTTGAAGGTAAACACACATTTGTGGTCGAAAAGGAACGAGAGCGACCCTGTGGTGCCCATGTTGCCGCTAAATTTGTTGAAGACGCTTCTCACGTCGGCCACGGTACGGGTAGTGTTGTCGGTGAGTGTGTCCACGAAGACAGCCACTCCGTGAGGTCCGTATCCCTCGTAAGTCACTCCCTTGTAATCACTTTGGTCTTTACCCATGGCATTCTTGATGGCGCGCTCGATGTTGTCCTTCGGCATGTTCTCTCGTTTGCACACGGCAATTACGGAACGTAATGCGGGGTTGTTTTCCGGTTCTGGTCCGCCTGCCTTAACCGCGATGGCGATCTGCTTGCCCAGTCGGGTGAATGTCTTGGCCATGTGCCCCCATCTCTTCAGTTTGGTTGCCTTACGGTATTCAAATGCTCTTCCCATTGGTTTTATGTTATTATATTAAACTTATTCTTTCTATTAGCCTAAAATATACTTATTTTTCAGTCAGATATCCCTTCTTGTTTGGATAAGGATTTGATGTTGTCTCTTATCGCAGTTCGGCTCCCAACTGGGTGGTAAGTTGTTGTACAAGTTTCTGCATGATGGAGGTAATCTGCATGTCGTTGAGCGTCTTGTTGTCGTCTTGCAGGATGAAGTTGACAGCGTAGGACTTCTTGCCTTGTGGCAGATTTTTGCCCTCGTATACATCGAAAAGATTGACCGCACGCAGGAGTTTCTTCTCGGTTTGATAGGCAATTTTTTCAATTTGTGCAAACTCAACACCATCATCCACCAGTAGAGCCAGATCGCGACTTACGGCAGGGAATCTGCTTATTTCCTTATAGCTCACATTCTTTCCCTTGATGCTCCTCATGAGAACCTGCCAATTGAGATCGGCAAAGTAAACAGGTGTTTCTATCCCGAATTTCTGCAGCAGACAATGGCTCACGATACCCATTTGGCAGAGTGTTTTGCCGGCACGTGTCTGCACAATCAGGCTCTTGTCGAAAATGTCGTTTGTGCCGTTTGCGAAAACGAGCATACCAAAGGGGACACCTGATCTAAGCAGAATGTTGATGACGTGAGCCTTGAGTTCTGCAAAAGAAGTTTCTTCATCGGGATGAGCCCAACTGCCACTTACTCTCTTACCTGTGCACCATAGTCCCAGGTGATACTCCTCACTATAGGCGTCGAGCACATGCTTGATAACCTCAGGATCACGACTGCTGCTCACGCCAGGGATGATGTCCGGGCATTTCCTCTCTGCTTCGAACTTGTAGCAATTGCCGAACTCGAAAAACCGCAGGTTAGGGTTCTTATGGCTTATGTTTCGTGCGATACTCTCCAGTCCGCCAAAGAGAAGGGTCTGCCTGAGCGAGTTAAGTTCCTGGCTGAGGGGATTGAGCAACTTAACCAGATGCTCACTCTTGTATGAATCAAGCCCATCGTAATAGGCGGCCCGTTGTAAACTATTGTTCAGAATCTCGCGGAATCCAGCTCCTACCAGTTGTTCGCCTATCAGATTTTGCAATTTGTGGCTTCTGTCGGGATCACCCTTGACAGCCAGACAGCTATGTAGGGTGGTAGGAATCTCCACCTGGTTGTAACCATAGATGCGCAGGATATCCTCTACCACGTCACAAGGGCGCTGGACGTCCACACGATAGGGAGGAATCACGAGAGAGAGCCCTTCGGCATCCTCATGCCTGATTTCCATTTCAAGGCTGGTGACGATACTGCGTATAGTCTCAGCAGGAATATGCTGCCCTACCAAAGCGTCCACATATGCATACTTGAGCTCAACGGGGAATCCTGCCACAGGTTGTCCGTTCGTGTCGGCTATCTGCATGCTTATATTTGCACCGGCCAGTTCTTTTGCCATCAAGGCTGCGGCTTTCAATGCATAAATCTGAGCATTGGGGTCCACACCACGTTCAAATCGGAAACTTGCATCAGTACTCAGTCCATGACGACGGGCACTCTTACGTATCCAAGTGGGATTGAAGTAGGCGCTCTCGAGTACAACATTCCGGGTTGTCTCGTACGTGCCACTACCCTTTCCGCCAAACACTCCGGCAATGCACATGGGCTCCTCTGCATTACAGATGGCCAGGTCGCGCTCGGAGAGCTTGTGCTCTAACCCATCAAGTGTGACGAACGGGGTGCCTTCGGGCATGGTCTTTACTACTATCTGGTGCCCCTTGACCATATCTGCATCAAAGCAATGAAGAGGTGTTCCAAAGGCCATCATGATGTAGTTGGTAATGTCCACAATATTATTGATGGGGCGAATGCCTATCACACGCAGACGATCCTGGAGCCATTCCGGACTCTCTTTTACCTCGCAACCAGTCAGGCTGACAGCCGTATAGCGTGGACAGGCTTCCTGATTCTCTACCTTTACCTCAATGGGCAGACTTTCGTCATCGACCTGAAAGGCATCTACGGATGGGCGGTGCAGACGAGCCTCGTAACCGTTCTGTACCAACCATGCATAGAGGTCGCGTGCCACACCATAATGGCTACATGCATCTGCACGATTGGGGGTGATGTCTACCTCAATTACGAAGTCGCTTTCGATATGATAATATTCCGCAGCCGGCATGCCTACCGGTGTGTCTTCGGGCAGGACGATAATGCCGCTATGGTCGTTGCCCACACCAATCTCATCCTCGGCACATATCATTCCACAACTTTCCACTCCACGCAACTTGCTTCTCTTGATGGTGAAGCACTCCTCACCATCATAGAGTTTGGTGCCTACTACGGCCACAATCACTTTTTGTCCGGCAGCCACGTTAGGTGCTCCGCATACAATCTGTATGGGGTCACCCATGCCTGTATCCACCTGACAGATGTGCATGTGGTCGCTATTGGGATGTGCTTCGCAAGTGAGCACATGGGCTGTCCATAGTCCATCGAGTCCTCCCTTGATTGCCTGAACTTCCTCCACCCCATCTACCTCCAGTCCTATGCTGGTGAGTGCGTCGGCTACTTCATGAGCGTTGAGTGTGGTGTCTACATACTCGCGAAGCCACTTGTATGATATATTCATGCTTGTATATTTGAATAATTATTGTCTATATACGTAATTCAAACTGCAAATTTACAATTTTTCTTTAAGAAAGGGCATAATTTGACTGCAAGAATCATACCAACAACGCGTTTTGCTTATCTTGTCACATGGACGTTGATGCCATCTGGATCGTTTTCGAATGTGAGCCAATAGAGTCGCTTATCGTATTTCCCCGGGCCTTCCTGGATATTCATGAGTTCGAAACTCACTTTGTGACCGTTGTGGTCGGTAAGTGAGAATTGGGGATTCTTGAATCCCTTTGGCAGATAAAGACACATGATGTTTGTAGTATTCTTGGGGGATTTGCAGCAGAACGAATATCCCTGCAGGTTTTCCTTTTCGTCATAGACCCGTGAGGCCGATGCCACCACCTGTGCCCGTTTGTGCCCAATCTTGTCCAAATCGAGCAGAAATGTCTGACTGCCGGGACTGACCGTAACAACGTTCTTATTATGTAGTTTGTGAGAGAAGAGGTCGATAAAATTACCCTTCAGGTAAAGAGGATCGTTGCTGACCATTCCCTCGTCCACAACAGATGCCAGAATGTAGGGACCTCTTTTCAGGCAGAAATGATTCTTCAGCATGAGTTTACCGTAGGCCTTCTCAATGGTCTGCACATACTCCTGGTCACCACCCTCCTGCATGACGTATTCCTTGGGGTCGTGTCTCAGGACGTACACCTTGCCTTTTCCGTACTTGTATTCACCTTGCTCGGCCTTTTCTGGCATGCCCATCAAGGAGAAGAGGTGCTGTGAAGGAGCCGAATATCGGAGTCCATTCTGGTTCCACCATTCGCTCACACGCTGATAGGGGTCGTCATCACGTCCTGAATATACTATCACGCCACCCTTGCGCACCCATTCTGCCAGGTGCTGATGAGCCTCTGGCGAGAGCGGTTTCATGTTGCTGTATGACATGGCCAAGACCTTGATATCGCGCCATGTGTTTTCATATGACACGTTTTCTATATGTGTGATACTGACAGGTATACCGCGCTTAAGCAAAGGTAATGCTTCACCATAGAAATTGGACAGCTGAGGATCTTCATAACCATCTACAGGAGCATTTGAACGTTGGAACATGAGCGAGTTTGCCATCAGTACGGATATACCTTGTGAGCCACACACCTTTTGTTCCGAGGTAGGCATATTGTTGAGTGTGTTGACCATGACCTGCATCTGTGTGGAATAGAATCGTGGAATGTGGGCTTTCTCCTCACTGTTTGCACTTATTCGATACAAGCCTTCGTATATGCGGCCAGGCCAAGGCATCACCTCGTAATCGGCTATCTGGGGATAGAGCAACTGGGCGGTAAAGGTGGCCTGATAGTTCTTCTTATAGTCTTCCCAGTCACGAGGCCAATCTTCGATAGGGTCGGTCAGGAAGAACATCTTGCGTCCTGTGGGGCGTGTCATAGACTCCATACAGCCATATTCCAGAAAAGCAGTCTCGAAAACTCTTTCCTTACAATTCCCGTTGAAATAGTTCGGTTCGCGCGAGGTGCCTGTCCACACTTGCGCTATATATCCGTCGCAACTCTTCATCGAAGCCAGAGAAGCCTCGGGTGACACGATATGCCATTGTGAGTAGTTGAGCAAGGAGTGTGTGGGCACATAGCATCTCACATTCAACCCTTTCTCGCGTCCGTATTCTTTTGCATATCGGAATGACTCCTCGAGCGCCCGGTAATACAAGTGATACTTGAGCTTGTTGGACAGATATGTATTCTCGGCCGATTCATGCTGAGGCCGCCAGGGGAATCCATAATATTCCTGCCATTCCTGTTTGAAGGCGTCACTGTATCCAGCCCTGGCCCAGAATTCTGGCTCTTCCAGGAAGATAGCGTCAATACCTGCATCAACAACCGGTCGTATATGTCTCTGCTTGAAATATTCCAGATAATTCTTTGTGGGCACGATGTAAGGAATGAGATGTCCGTGCCAGATGGTATCCCCTTGCATCGTCTTCTGTCCTTCGTCGAGATGCCATTTCCCATCCCATTTTCCTGTAAAATAGTCTTGATATTCTCCCCATGCTATACCAGTCATGAAGTGTGTTGCATAGCCTCTCTTTCGCCAGGAGTCTACCCTTTCCTTGAAGGTCATCTGGCTGTTGTCATTTGCTCCATATACCATGACAACATCTGCTCTCACGTCGGTAACCGGTTTCCATGGCCCGGCTGTCTGAAATGTGGTCTTCTCCTGAGCGTACAGACTACAGGCAGAAAGTATCATCCACATAATGGAATGTAATATTTTCATAATGCTCTATAATATAAATAATGTATATGCGAAGCGAATGGGTAGGCGAACATACCATCTGTCCGACTCATAGATGTCGTGCGGGATGGCCTGCCTTCTTGCTGGAAATCAATCAAAGAGCCTGAGCCTGTTTTCCCTGGCCTCTTCTATTCCGAGTTGAGAGGTAGGTGCATTGGCTTGTCTGCGCAGGCATTCCTGATTTTCCTTCAGGTCTGCCAAAGCATCCTTGTTGAGGGCAGGATTCATGAAACGGGCAGCCATGAGGGCTGCCTGACTGGCATCCTTGGTCCAGATGACAGGTCCGCTATAGGTCGGTGCAATCTTGAGTGCCGTATGCAGGGGACTTGTCGTGGCTCCTCCTACCATGATAGGCACTCTGATGCCAGCCTGTTCCAAGGTACGAGCAACCTTGATCATCTCGGTAAGACTGGGGGTGATAAGACCACTCAGTCCGATGATATCGGGTTTGTACTCCAAAGCCTTGGCCAAGAGTACATCCTCGGGAACCATTACGCCAAGGTCTATCACCTCAAAGCCGTTGCAGGCCAGTACCACGCTCACGATATTCTTGCCTATATCGTGGACATCCCCCTTGACCGTAGCCAACAGTACTTTTCCCGATGAACTGTGCGACTCTGAACGTTGGGCTTCGATAAATGGCTGGAGTATGGCTACAGCCTGTTTCATGGTGCGGGCCGTCTTGACCACTTGGGGCAGGAACATCTTACCCTCACCGAAAAGTTGTCCCACCAGATTCATCCCTTTCATCAAGGGGCCTTCGATAATGTCTACAGCTCTGGCATAAGTCTGTAGGGCTTCAGACAAATCATGGTCCAACCCCTGTGAGATACCTCGACGCAACTTCTCTACCAGCCTTTCCTCTACACTCATGGTTAGACTGGTGGAGGTTTCCTTGGTGGTGGTTTTCCCCGCAGCAGATGTCTGTTCGGCCAGAAGCGAGGCCATCTCTACAAGTCTTTCGCTTGCATCGTGTGAGGGTCGTAGGATAGCGTCCTCTAATATCTTCCGTTGCTCGGCAGGAATATCGGCATACATGACTTTCAACGAGGGATTGACAATACCGAAGTCCATTCCTTTCTGCTGGGCATGGTAGAGGAATACGGAATGCATGGCTTCACGTACATAGTTGTTTCCCCGGAAAGAGAAACTCAGATTGCTCACTCCTCCGCTTACGTGTGTTCCGGGCAGATGTTTGTGAATCCATTCTGTAGCCCGAATGAAGTCAAGCGCATAAACGTCGTGTTGGGGCATACCTGTGGCAATGGCCAGAATGTTGGGGTCGAAAATGATATCCCTGGGGCTCATTCCTACCTGATGTACGAGCAACTGATAGGCCCGGTCGCATATCTGTATCCTGCGCTCGTAGGTGTCTGCCTGTCCTTCTTCGTCAAAAGCCATTACCACCATGGCTGCTCCCAGCCTTCTGAGTTCCCGAGCATGTGCCACAAAGACAGCTTCTCCCTCCTTCAGACTGATGCTGTTGGCTATGCATTTCCCCTGTATGCACTTAAGTCCTGCACGTATCACATCCCAGTTGCTGCTGTCCACCATAATGGGTATGCGGCATATATCGGGGTCGCTGGCCAGGAGGTTGAGGAAATGCTTCATTTCTTGCTCGGCATCCAGAAGGCCGTCATCCATGTTGATGTCGATCACCATGGCTCCGTCTTCCACTTGCTTGCGGGCTATATCGAGTGCCTCCTCATAAGCTTTTTCCTTGATGAGACGGAGAAACTTGCGCGAGCCTGCCACGTTGCATCTCTCGCCCACGTTGACAAAAAATCCGCCGGCATTCTGCTCTTCCTCTCCTTTTCTCACGAGCGGCTCCAATCCGCTTAGGGATACCTGATTGTCATCTGCCTGCGGTTTGTGGCTCTGGTAGGCATGATGGTCAGCCAGGGCACGAAGGGCTGCAATATGCTTGGGGGTGGTTCCGCAACATCCGCCTATGACGTTCACAAGTCCTTCTTCCAGGAATGGAGTCATCTGTGTTGCCATCATCTCCGGTGTCTGCTCGTATTCTCCGAGGCTATTGGGCAGACCTGCATTCGGATGAACTGTAATAAAGCAACTTGCCTTCTCGGCCAGGATGCGCAAAGGTGCCAGCATGTCTCTTGCACCAAAAGAACAGTTGAGTCCTACGCTCAGGGGATGAGCATGTGCCACGCTTACAAGGAAGGCTTCGAGTGTCTGCCCGCTCAGAATACGTCCGGCCTTGTCGCTTACCGTCACACTCAGCATCAGAGGCACGTGTATGCCTGTCTGCTCTTCAACCTGGAGGAGTGCATAGATACCGGCCTTCGTATTCAGGGCATCAAAGATGGTCTCCATCAGGATAGCATCTACGCCCTCGCAAAGCAATACTTCGAATTGCTCACGATAGGCCTTGGCCATCTCGTCGAAGGTGATGGCCCGGTTAGCCGGATTGCTCACGTCGGGACTCATGGAGCAGGTTTTGTTGGTAGGTCCCACGCTTGCTACCACATATCGGGGTCTGTCGGGAGTGGAGAACTCGTTGGCCACCTGGCGTGCCAATCTTACAGCGGCCTGGTTGATGTCCGATACTATATGCTCGCACCGATAATCGGCCTGCGAGATACTTTGACTGTTAAACGTATTGGTACATATGATGTCGGCTCCTGCCTGCAGATACCTTCGGTGTATGTCACTTATCACATCAGGGCGGGTGAGGGATAATATGTCATTGTTGCCCATCATCTGTCCCGGGTGTGCAGCAAGGATTTCTCCCCGGAAGTCCTTTTCCTGCAGGCCATAAGTCTGTATCATCGTCCCCATGGCTCCGTCCAGTACCAGTATGCGTCCCTCCTGAAGTTGTTGCCCGATGCTTTTGCGTGGGGATCTATCTATCCTGATTGCATCTTGCTTGTCCATATCTTGTTTCTGCTTCCTGTGATTCCCAGCGGGAAATATCAGATTTGCGATTAGGGATCAATAGTTTTTCTTGAAATGTCGGTCCATCTCGCGTCGGTCCTGTTTCTCCTTCAGAGTCTCCCGCTTGTCGTACTCCTTCTTTCCTCTGGCGATATGCAAATCCAGTTTGGCCAGTCCGCGCTCATCAATAAAAAGCAGGGTGGGTATGATGCTGAATCCGGGATTCTTCACCTCCTGCTGTATCTTGCGTATCTCCTTACGATTGAGCAAAAGTTTGCGGTCACGTCGTTCGACATGATTGTTGTATGAGCCCTGTTCGTAATGGGCCACATACATGTTCTTTACCCACACTTCACCTCTGATGACCATGCAGAATGTGTCCACCAGGCTGGCTTTCCCTGCCCTGATGCTCTTGATTTCCGTACCTGTAAGTTGTAGTCCGGCGGTAAACTTGTCCATGAGCAGATAGTCATGCTCTGCCCTTTTGTTCTTGATGTTTATCTTTTCGCCCTTGTTGGGAATCAATGTCTTTGCCATGCGTTTCAGATACGTGGAGCACTAAAGCTCGCGTTTTATTTAATACGTGTTGTGTTTGCGCCAAACTGTAGGCGTGTTTCGGTTCAAAAACAGGTTCAGTTCTTGAGCACTTCTATGAAGTCATCCAAATGATCGTCCACATAGTGGCAGATGGTGTCGGTCACGTCCTCCTCCATCTCTACAAAAGCATCGTCCAAGTCGTCAAATTCGGGGAATTGCTCAAAAAGAGCCATAAACTCCTCGTCGGAGCAGTCCTGCGTAATTCTCTTCTCGTGTTTCTCGTATAGTCTTCGGGCCTTATAGACCAAATTGGAAAAATCATGGGCGCCCCACAACCTCATGGCCTTGGCAAAAGGATTGAGGAAGATAAAAGGGCCATAACCGTTATGTATCAACTGCACGAAGCCACCGTCCATCACCTCGTTCCTTAATGTCACATAAGCCAGGAGCGTAATCTGATTGCCGTTGAGCAAAGGCATGGTGGTGCTATCCAGCTGGCCACCTATGGCATCCATAATGTGATTGTGTATGAGCATGAGGAAAGCGTCCATGCCCTCCGAGGCAGCTTTGACAATATCCTGTTCGTTGACTGTAATCTGCATATTCCTTTGTGAAAAAGACATTCTTTTATCAATTTCTATTCAGCAAAGGTACTAAATTCTCCCGTAAATAAGCCTGCCTGTAAAAAAAAAGCTCCAGGAGTGTGTACAAATACCCAAATTTAATTACTTTTGCACTACATTTGTTGAAAAGAGAGACAACACACATCATACTATATACTATAAATCTAAACAATAAGGAATTATGGTTTATTCACACGAAGTTCAGAACATGTGTTGCGTGGCAAAAGGCCCCAACCATGGTCCTGCTCCCATTCCTGAAGAGGGCAAGTGGGTACAGGCTAAGGAAATCAAGGACATCAGCGGTCTGACACACGGTATCGGCTGGTGCGCTCCTCAGCAGGGTGCGTGCAAACTGACCCTGAATGTCAAGGAAGGTGTCATCGAAGAGGCTCTCGTAGAGACCATCGGCTGTTCAGGTATGACCCACTCTGCTGCCATGGCATCTGAGATTCTTCCTGGCAAGACCATTCTTGAGGCTCTGAATACCGATCTGGTATGCGATGCCATCAATACTGCCATGCGTGAGCTTTTCCTGCAGATTGTCTATGGCCGTACTCAGTCGGCTTTCTCTGAAGGTGGACTCATGATTGGTGCCGGTCTTGAGGATCTGGGCAAAGGCTTGATTTCTCAGACAGGTACCCTCTATGGTACCAAGGTGAAGGGTACCCGTTACCTGCAGCTTACCGAGGGTTACATTACCAGGATGTACCTTGACAAGGATGACCAGGTGTGTGGCTATGAGTTCGTACACATGGGTAAGTTCATGGATGCCATCAAGAAGGGTGTTCCTGCCGATGAGGCTCTTAAGAGCGTTACCGGTACTTATGGCCGTACAAAGGAAGAGGACGGAGCTGTCAAGTCAATCGATCCCCGCAAGGACTAATTTTTAAACAAGGAGGAAACAAGATATGATTAGAGAAGTAAAATTCGAGTCTCAGGATCGTCGTATCAAGCAGATTCTTGCTTGTTTGAACGCACATGGTATCGCTTCCATTGAGGAGGCTAACGAAATTTGTGAGGCTGCCGGCCTCGATCCTTACAAGACATGTGAGGAGACTCAGATGATTTGTTTCGAAAATGCCAAGTGGGCCTATGTGGTGGGTACAGCCATTGCCTTGAAGGAAAAGGCAAAGGATGCCGTGGAGGCTGCCAACTATATCGGCGAGGGTCTGCAGAGTTTCTGCATCCCCGGTTCTGTTGCCGATGACCGCAAGGTGGGTATCGGACATGGTGAATTGGCGGCACGTCTGCTCACCCCTGAAACCAAGTGCTTCGCCTTTCTGGCAGGTCACGAGTCATTCGCTGCTGCCGAGGGTGCCATAAAAATTGCACAGATGGCCAATAAGTCAAGACCAGCCGACAAACCCTTGCGTTGTATTCTCAATGGTCTGGGCAAGGACGCAGCCATGATCATCAGTCGCATCAATGGCTTCACATATGTGCAGACAAAGTTTGACTATTTCACAGGTGAACTCCAGGAAGTAAAGCGTATAGCCTACTCCAATGGTCCACGTGCTGCCGTCAACTGTTATGGCGCCGATGACGTACGTGAGGGTGTTGCCATCATGTGGAAGGAAGATGTGGATGTTTCAATCACCGGTAACTCCACCAATCCTACCCGTTTCCAGCATCCCACAGCAGGTACATATAAGAAGGAGCGCGTGCGTGCAGGCAAGCCCTACTTCAGCGTTGCTTCGGGTGGCGGTACAGGCCGTACCCTCCATCCCGATAATATGGCTGCAGGCCCTGCTTCCTATGGTATGACCGACACTTTAGGTCGCATGCACTCCGATGCCCAGTTTGCAGGTTCTTCATCCGTACCCGCACACGTGGAAATGATGGGCTTCCTGGGTATTGGTAACAATCCCATGGTAGGTTGTTCCGTAGCATGTGCTGTAAATGTTGACCTTGCTTTGAACAAGAAATAATACAATTATTTTTTATTCAGAAGGCTGTATCGTGACTTATGTTCAAGATACAGCCTTCATTTTTTCTGTACTTCAAACATATTCGGAAGTATCTTAACTGGCGTGTCTTTTAGCAGTTTACTTTATTCTTGCTGATTGCAAAAAGAACATAACACTTTTTTCATTATTCCGAAATATTCATGTAACATAAACTTGATTACTTTGCGACCAGAAAAAATATAAACTGTAGCGCAAATTGATGAAAAATGTTATCCTCTGCATCATGTTGGCTATGATGATCGTGACAGCCAGCGGACAGTCTGTTCTAAAGGAGGTTAGAGGCGTGGTTACGGATGCTGTTACAGATGAGCCACTCATCGGTGCCAGTGTTTACTTGAAAGGCAATAAAACGACAGGAACCACAACAGGTCTTGATGGCTCCTTCCTTCTGAAGACAAATGCCGAATCTCCTGTAATTTGTTGTGCATGCATTGGATTTCAGACCGTAGAGACTGCATATTCTGGTTTACCCTTGACAATTCGTTTGAAGGAGAACACCACAGACATTTCAGAAGTGGTAGTAGTTTCCAACTATAACGGAAGCACAGATGCCAAGGCTATAGAGATAGAACGCAACTCTGCCAACATAGTCAATGTGTTGAGTTCACGTGCTATGGAACTGGCACCTGACATTACGGTTGGAAACATTATCCAGAGAATGTCAGGTGTGACTGTAGAGCGCAATTCCTCGGGAGAAGGACAATATGCCATTCTGCGTGGCATGGACAAGAGGTATAACTATACATTGGTAAACGGCATCAAGATTCCGAGTCCTGACAACAAAAACCGTTTTGTACCACTTGACCTGTTCCCTTCTGAAATACTCTCAAGAATAGAGGTCAACAAGTCGATGACTGCGGAATTGGAAGGTGACGGTATAGGAGGTGCCGTCAATCTGGTGATGAAGGACGCTCCTGCACGAAGACTGCTTACAGCCAACATATCCACAGGTTACAATGCGTTATTTCTTAACCGTGATTTTCTATCGTTTGATCACAGTGCCATTGTGTCGACATCTCCCGACGAGAAGAAAGGAAATATCGGACAGAACAAAGTGACAGCCGCAGACTTTGAGAATAGAAGCCTGCATATCACAAAACGACCTCCATTGCCCGATATGACAGCTTCGCTGGCATACGGAGACAGAGTGCTAAAGGGCAAACTTGGTTATCTGCTGTCGGCAAGCTACCAGAATATGAATAGGGGTAAGAATATGGACTATTATGACTATACCAAGTCAACAGGTGCCATAGAATATAGGACGTACTCCGATCACAAACAGAGAGTGGCACTTCACTCAAAATTTGACTACCACATCCAGCCAGGACACAAACTTGTATGGTACAACGGATTACTGATGCTGACGGATGACCAGGTAAGAACCGGAGAAGCAGAACAAGAGGCTTCCGTAAGAATGAGACACAACCGGCAGCAGATTTTCAACAGTACCCTTTCAGGCACACATCAGTTGTCCGGAAAAAAACTTTCAATGGATTGGAAAGGTGTCTTCTCTACAGCCAACAATAAAACGCCCGGAAATACCCAGATTTACATTCAAGGCAACCATATACAGACCAACAAGGCAGCCACCAGGAGATGGGAGCACAACTCAGACCGGGATTGGGCCGGCTATCTCAATCTGAAATATTCGCCTGACGAAAGATGGATGCTGAAATCTGGAGGTCTGTACAGGACAAAGAAAAGAGACTCTTTCTTCAACGAATATACCTTTGACAGTAGTACAGGAAACGATGTATACCAGATGTATGGTACAGACTGGAGAAACTTTGACGGAATCCTTCTCTCACCACGCGAATACGGTAATGTGGGAGACCCACTCAACTACGATGCAACGGAGAATATAGGTGCAGCATACATCACGGCTACCTACAGGAAGGGTGAATGGGAAGCGGCAGGAGGTCTCAGGGCTGAGCATACCGACCAAGGATACACGCTGAGATACCCAAGAAGCACGGACGGAGAGGGCAACCAGAAATACTGGGATTGCCTGCCCGACCTGCATCTGAAATACCACATTGCACGGAACATGGACTTGCACCTCAGCTACGCCAGGGCAATCAACCGCCCCAGTTTCTTTGAAATCGTGCCTTACAGCATCATCAACGAGGAATACAAGGAAAAGGGCAACCCCGACCTGAAGCACACCATTGCCGACAACATCGACCTTCGCTGGGAACTGTTCCCTAAGGCTTACGAGCAGCTCATGGTAGGAGTGTTCTACAAGCACTTGCAGAATCCCATCGAATACGGTCTCATCACCGAAGGACAGGACATGTACTACAAGCCCCTGAACCTGGGAACCGCCAACAATGCAGGTGTCGAGATAGATGCACTGAAATACTTCCGACGCTTCGGGATAAAGTTCAACTACACCTTCACGCACTCACGCATCGTGACAGAGAAGCGGACGATGCAGGGCAACGACATAATAGTGGTGCGACAATCCAGGCCTCTGGCAGGACAGGCTGCGCATGTAGCCAACCTGTCATTGCTGTACAAAGATACACAACATGGAGTGAATGCGCAGATAACGGGGAGCTACATTGGGAAAAGGCTTTCAGAAGTCTCCAATTGGTACAACAATGACATCTGGGAAAATGAATACTTCCGTCTGGAACTTTCGGCAGAAAAGTCCTGGCAATGCGGCATTGAAATATACTTGAAAGCAACCAACCTGCTTGATCTGCCTCTGATAAAATACGTCCATAAAGGAGAACATACGGACGGAGTGGATTTCCCGCGCCACCATGGCAACATACTGGAAAGGGAAGAACGATACGGGCAGACTGTAATGATAGGAGTAAGATATAAACTATAAAAATCAATCCAGTAGTAATTTTGTTATTTATTATGAAAATGTATTCTGTTAAAATGTTTGCAGCCCTGGCTTTGACTGGAGGGCTGATGTTTGCCTCATGCAGTGATGATGATGAGAAAACGGCACCGGAAGTGCCTGAAACGACGGAAATGGAAGTCTCGGGTGTATGGGAAGCAGGCAAGACCATAAATGTCAGTCAGCATCTGGTAATCCCAGAAGGTAAATCCCTTACCATTGAATCAGGAGTAACAGTAGTGATAGATGTAAACGGTGTGGGCGTAAATCATGTTCCTGTGGAAATCTCTGTCAAGGGTAATCTTTATGCCCTTGGCACCGAGGAGAATCCTGTGACATTTACGGTATCACCATCGCTTAGAACCGAAGCCAACATATTCAAGGGATTATGGGGCGGTATCGTTGCATATGAGTCCTGTCAGGAAATGGCACTTGACCATGTCGTCATCGAATACACTGGTGCCCAGGTCATCGAAGGCTCACCTGCCGCGGTAGCTGGAATTTACACAGCAGGTGACGATATGTACCCACAGGTTACCACTACCAACACACAAGGCAAATATGCGTTGACGAACTCTGTGATACGCAATGGAGCGTCAGACGGTATCTACATGATGGGAGGAAACGGTATCATCCGTAACAACACTTTCATTGCCATAGGTTATTCAGGTGCTGATGCGGTCAACATGAAGGCCGGCGTTAAGGCAGACATTGCAGGCAATGTGATGTTCTCTCCCAACACTAACGGATTGAAACTCTCTTCTTCTGGTCAGAGTGAAACACGTGGGCAGTTGCTTGCCAATGCATATAACAATACTATCATCAATGCCGGTTGGCGACGTGATGGTGAAAAAGGTGGTTGCATTTATGTAGAGAAGAATGCGTTGGTAAATGTGGTAAACAATCTGATGGTAAACTGTAAGTTCCGTGCTATGACACCCAACTACAAAGATCCCAACAAACCAGACGGAGGCTTTGACGACAAGTCGGTGATTGATTACAACTTCTATGCCTCGGGCTCTCTGACAACTCCCATTACAGGCGATGCCACTGTAAGCAATCCTGCAGAGGGATATGCTCAGGAGAACAAGAATTACAATCCGGCCATAGATGTCCACAGTAAGATTTCTGTTCCGGGAAACCTGCTTGATCCAGGATTCGTTTCGTTCGATGTCAACAATGTGTCTCTGACTTCATACACTTTCAATCCTTCTTGGGATTTGCACCTTGTCTCTGAATCCTTGGCATTGTCAGGTGCTGATGGCAAGGTGTCACCCTATTTTGCTTCTGGTCTTTCCATAGGTTCCAGAATATATGTGTCGCCTGCCGTTGAGAATTATTTTGGAGCTTTTGGTACGAAATGAGAAGATTCCTGACAGTCATGCTGCTGTCAATCTGTACGGCGGCAGTATTTGCCCAAATCCGTCTGCTTGTTGCAAGTGATTTGGGTCGTAACGGATATTACGAACAAAAGCCCATTGCTGAACTGATGGGCAGAATGGCAGAGGAGGACGGCATAGAGGCTGTGCTTGCCTTGGGAGACGTACACCATTTCATGGGAGTGCAGAGCGTGACTGATCCTCTATGGATGACCAATTATGAACTGATATACAGCCACCCTGAATTGCAATTGCCATGGTATCCTATCCTCGGGAATCATGAATATAGGGGAAACACGCAGGCTGTACTTGATTACTCCAATGTAAGCAGACGATGGCAGATGCCTGCCAGATACTACAGCAAGGTATTCCAGGATGACAGCACAACGTTGAAGGTTGTTTTTATAGACACCACACCCCTGATTGACAAGTACCACACAGACTCTATTGACTACCCTTCCGTGAGAAATGAAGACATCGGCATGCAGTTGGAATGGTTGGACAATCAGCTGAAGAATGCACGGGAGGATTGGGTTGTTGTTGTGGGGCACCACCCCATATATGCTGATACCCCAAAAAGCGAAACCGAAAGATATGATATGCAGAAACGCGTCTTGCCTATATTGCAGCAACACAAGGTGAACATGTATATCTGCGGACATATCCATAATTTTCAGCATATATCCTTCCCTAATGACAGGATAGACTATGTGGTGAACTCTGCCGCATCACTCTCCAGGGAGTCCGTGAAACATGTTGACGGTACTGTGTTTGTGAGCGGCGAGGCTGGATTTTCCATATTGTCATGCAGCAAGAAGCAGCTGAGACTTGACATGATCAATGGAAAAGGAGAGACCATACACTCGGTGATTCAGCATACAGGGACGATATCCAAATAGTATTGCATCCTGCTGGATGGACGGGTACACCTACCTTAGATGGGAAAGGGTGTACCCGTTTTCTATATAGAATTATATTCTGATGTTTACCCGATAATTCAGGGAGCAAATTGTCTGACAAATATGCTTGAAATTTACATTTTGATGTTTTAAGCGAACTCGGAATGCACGGAATCCTCCAATTTTATTTTAGATTTTTCTCGGTTTGACTTAACCAATTGGGAAATAAACTTTTAGCGAATTATTTGAAAAATAGAGGTAACGATTTAGCAACTGTGCAAATTTCAGCATTTTGCATTGCTATGCTGTCAAATAACTCTTTCATTTGCAAATATAACATCTTTTTCCGAAAGTACGAACTATCGGCGGCAATTTTGTAATATAAAAGAGGATACAAGTGCATAATTCAATAAAAAACAGCATCAAACAATGAAAAATCAGAGTACCGATTCCGTACTTGCAGGCGAGTAACCGAACTTCGCCTTGTAGCTGCGCGAGAAAAAAGCCAAGCCGGAGAAACCGACATCCATCGCCACATCCTGTATCTTCCGTTTTCCCTCCGAAAGCATCCGGTGGGCTTCTGAAAGCCGCTTGTCTATCAGCCATTTCTGCGGTGTGGTGTTCGTCACTTTTTTGAAATCGCGCTTGAACGTGGAAAGGCTACGCCCTGTATAGTTTGCCAGTTCCTCCATGCTGAGATCGTACATATAATTCTCGTTCATGAAAGCCATAAGGTCTATTTTCCACGGTTCGGTGAAATCAAACAGGGATGCGTAAACGTTCTTGTCCGTCTTCAGTACGACACGCAACCCTTCGTTTATTTTCAGCTTTATCCATTCCTCATCGGGAGCGGTGAGGGAATCATAATAGGGACGTATCGACTCGAAAAGGCTGACCACATCAGGACGGACGGGGATTTTCAACACGCTTGTTTTGCTACGTTTGGCATCAGTGGGCAAAGAGTCCTTGTCCATCTTTCGATAGTAGTCCATCAAGAAATTCCGGGAGAACGCCAATGCCACGGAAGTGTACGGTTTTCCGTCCTTCGCGCAATGTTTGTGCATACTGACACGGTTGTCTTTCCGGATAAAAGCACACTCTCCTTTATGGAAACGGGTAAATCTCCCGTTTTCCTCTATTTCCATCTCGCCCGAATGCAGATAAAACAGCGTATGGTCTTTGACTGTAAAGGTACATACTCTGTCCGTTTCGTGCAGGTAGGTGAGAAATATGTTCGAGTAGTTTATTATCTTATATTCTTCCATGCCTCGTTCTTTTCCGCAAAGGTAGCTAAAAAAGAATAGATTAGAGGATAACCCCGAATTTCTTTTTAACATGATATACTGTTTTATTGTGATGCTGCAAATTTAGCGACCAGAAACCAAAGAGGATTGACTGTGCGGTTCATTTTTGTTGTTTAAGAAGCTCACAAGTCATTTGAGCTTCACAGAAAAAAACAATGGACTTGACAGGAAAATCCCTCCCACCTATTCGCCTTAACTTTGCCACCGACAAACAAAGGAAACGAGAAAAATTTTAGGCATATTACCTGTGAGTATTATGTGAGTATTATGAAATATTTAACAATATAAAACTGATGAATCATGGAAAAAGTATCATTATCCACGCCATTAGGTCGTATTACGGTCATTGACGCATTGCGCGGATTTGCCTTGTTGGGCGTTGTGCTTGTACACATGACGCAGCATTATGGCATCTTTTCTTTCTCGAACAGAGGAATGAGCGAACCGTTATTCCCCGCTTTTGACGAGTTTGTCCGATGGCTTACAGCGAATGTCTTGTCCGGACGTTTCATTAATATCTTCTCTTTCCTTTTCGGTTTGAGCTTTTTCATCCAAATAGACAGAGCAAAGAGAAAGGGGATAGATTTTCATAAACGATTTGTTTGGAGGATGATTATCCTGTTTGTAATTGGTATCGTTGGTAACTGTTTTTATACAGCGGATATTTTACCCATTTATGCGATGCTCGGAATAGTCCTTGTTTTTTTGTCAAGATTCAAGAATCTGGTATTAGTCGTAATAACAGCGTTGCTGTTGCTGGGCACTCCGAGATTGTTGATGGTAGGATATGACCGATTAAACCAAACAGAGTTGGTGCAGAACGGCATACAAAGAACATCTGAGGAGCGTCCGTCCGTCAGACCGTCTATGCAAATGGAGGAACCATCGTTCATCAATTCTGCCAAAAACAACCTAACTAATGGCTTGGAGATGAAAATGAATATCCAATTCGGGAAATATGGTCGTGGCTATCTCACGATGGCTCTTTTCATCTTAGGTTTGATAGCAGGACGTTTCCGTTTCTTTGAAACAGTACATGAGCGGAAAAAGAGAAATGTTTTATTATTCATAGGATTTACGTTGGGAACGTTGCTGATAGATGGGCTTATCAAATTATTCCCCACACATAATGTAGGCTATTTCACTTTTATGATGCCGAATGTGGAAGTAACGCCGTCATTGCTAATTGTGGCAATGTTGGGTGACATTAGTACCGTGTTATTTTCCGGCGCGTTAGTCATGGGATTTATTATCTGTTATCATTTGAACGGTATCGGGAAATATTTGAATGTATTATCACCTTACGGACGAATGGGGTTAACCAACTATGAATTGCAAAACATCATGGGTTGCCTTGTATTCTCTCCGTGGGCGTTCGGTACTGTCTTCGGTAATTGGGGAGCAACAGAGGTCTTCCTGCTGGGATTGGCCATTTATATTTTGCAAATAGCAATTAGCAGGTACTGGCTAAGATTCTTTCTGTATGGTCCGTTGGAATGGCTATGGCGTTCGGCAACCTATTTACAGAGACAGCCGTTAAAAAAATCCAGCAAAACACATTAGAATTTATACAGAATTAAGGAATAGGAGTGTTAATTTTCAGCGTTCTAAAACCTTATTCGACATATTGTCTATTGAATGAATATGAACTATTAAAACAATAATAAAGTTGAAACGTATATTTTTTTTAATTGTTACATGTATGATGTCAAACATTGCATTTTCACAAGAAGGACGCATCGCGTCCAAGGGTTTGGCGGTGGATTCGCCCGAAGGAGCTTTCCATACACATGAGTTCACCCGTCACGCCGTGGGCGACGCCGACGTGCTGGTCGAGATTCTTTATTCCGGCATCTGCCACAGCGACTTGCACCAAGTGCATGGCGACTGGATGCCGGGCAGTTACCCGATGATTCCGGGACACGAGATTGCCGGGCGCGTGGCTGCCATAGGAAAGAACGTCACGAAGTTCAAGGTGGGCGATTTGGCTGGCGTGGGTTGCATGGTCAACTCCTGTGGCGAGTGCGAGCACTGCAAGGGCGGGGAGGAGATGTTCTGCGACGAACGCAAGACCGTCTATACCTACAATTCGCATGACGTGTTCCACGGCGGGGAGATAACGATGGGCGGCTACTCGAACAACATCGTGGTGGACGAGCATTTCGCCGTGAAGATTCCCGAAGGGGCTGACCTGAAGCGCGTCGCCCCGCTACTTTGCGCCGGAATCACCACCTATTCGCCCATCATGTTTAGCCATGTGGAGAAAGGCGACAAGGTGGGTGTGGCAGGTTTCGGAGGACTGGGACACATGGCGGTGCAGTACGCCGTATCGCTCGGGGCGGATGTTACCGTGTTCGATGTCACGGAAGAGAAGCGAGAGGATGCCCTGCGCATGGGGGCTGTCCGTTATGTGAACGTGAATAGTCCCGAAGAACTGAAAGGATTGAACAACACGATGGATTTCATCATCAGCACCATCCCAGCCCGTTACGAGCCGCTGATGTACGTCTCCATGCTCAAGAAGGACGGCGAGCTTGCCATCGTCGGACTGCCCGCCAACAGCGAATGCCCTTCCATTAGTATCGGTGTGTTGCCTTACATGGCAAACCGCAAGATTTACGGCTCGCTCATCGGCGGCATGAAGGAGACGCAGGAGATGGTGGACTATTCCGTGGCACATAACATCTATCCCGAAGTGGAGGTCATTCCCGCCGAGGGGACTGCCATCGATGAAGCCTATCGCAAAGTGGCTGGCGGAGAAGTGAAGTTCCGCTATGTGATAGATATGTCAACGTTAAAATGATATGGAAAAGATGATTCATTTATTACTTACCATTCTGACGAGGCCGTGCCTATTTTGACACAGCCTCAACCGCTCCCGCAAACGTTTGCGGGAAAAAGGGGCTATTTTAGGGGTTCTGAGGGCGTGGCGGATCTGAGCTCGGGTAGATACGGGAAAATCGTGTCGGAAGACAGAAAAACCAGCTGCCCATTTACGAAGGAAAACATCATTGCCTGAAACAAAGCCTGATTTCTCAACTTTGGTGGTGTTGCGTTCCATGAGAAATCTTGTCTGAATCCCATCTGTCTCTCCACACAAGGACTCAGAGTTGTTGCACATGCTTATTATATCCCCATGGTTTTTCTACTAAGCCTGTATCGGCTCACCCGATAAATCTGGGGGACAGATTCCCAGGCAGGTGATTGGTGGGGGTGGCTGGTTCTGTCCGAGCACACCTTCACTTCGTTCCGGTGTACCCGGTTACTCAGGGTACTGCCCTCCAGGCAGCAGAGTGCCATGTCACATCATCCTCCGAGGACAGGTAGGCTGGAAATCTCGTGCAAA
>JBJEKL010000180.1:0-1758 GCA_051878615.1 Bacteroidaceae bacterium
TCTTATCGAAAGTAACCTTGAACCCTTTCTCTATAGCAGCCACGCCGGAGGCCGTTAAAGTGTACTTGTCCAGACGGAACCATGTCGGAGCACCTCCCGTCGCATCATCGGTAGCTGTCAGATCAAGATCTTTGTTACTTGTAATAGTGAAGTTTTGCTCACCGCCTGTATTACTACTCAATAATGAGGTAGTACTTAACGTTAAAATAATATTAGCTCCAAGTTGCGTTACAGTACAACTATCACTCTGCTGAGGGTAGTCACGGTTCGTGATAGTTACAGTAGCGACTCTCTTTGTTGTCGATGTGTTCTCTCCCGTAGGCTTGAGAACTATTTTCCTATCGCCACTGCCCATACCATTAGCAGGTGAGACTATCTGTAGCCAATCGTCTGATGACGTAACTTTCCATCTCGCATTGCTATAAACATCACATGTCAAACTATCTGTTGATGTTGCAGGTATTGTACGATCGTCAGACCCTATATCCAAGGTCGGTTCTTTTTGGATGACTGTAATGGTCTTGTCCTCCTCCAGATCATCGCTTGACACGCTTATTGTTGCGCGTCTGGATGACCCTGTAGAATTGGGCTCGACTTTGACGTGAATCTGGTCACCACTGCGAGTGGCTTTGACCCAGCTTTCTTCTGAAACAGAGGATATTTCCCAGTCACTCACATTTACTGTGGTTACTATGACATCCAATTCTCCTCCTGGAGCCTCAAAGGTGAGGCTGCCTTCAGGAGTGAAAGTCATGGAAGGATCACTCTGTCCGGAAACTTCTAATCCCACCATCGTCATGACGATCAGTAGGATGAAACGGAACTTACTCATGATTCTCATAATGTTTATTGTTTTGTTGATTTTTATTCAGATTTCTAATGCGTCACAGAGTACAAGAATGCACCTATCATGACGCTAAGCAGGACGGCCAAAGCGACCTTTAACCATTGCGGGAAAGTTTTCCGACCTTTGCCTTTCTCTTGATCCTTCTTTGCTGGAGCTTCTGGATCGTCTTCCGGATAAGGGTAATAACCGCCCATCTGCAGCTCTTCTTCCTCATCGTCTTCATGGCGAACTGCATCCAGTTCGTCATGAGCCGGTATCTCAGGCTCATTCATTTGTGGTTTTTGCTTGGGCATTACATCGTCCGGGGCTTCCTCCACATACCAGACTACAGGTTCAGACGGAAGAGGTTCCGCTTCTGCCTGTACTGGCTCCTGAACTTGATTCTCTTGTTTCTGGAAATCAAATCCACAGTTGGGGCAGAATTTGGTTTTATGAACCATATATTCATTACACTGCGGACAGACTACCTGTACTTCAGCCTGATTGTTTACATCAGATGAAATTGTTTCGGGCTTTTCCACCTCACGCGGTTCATCGGCAGCTGTCCCTGTCTGTGTTGTCGAAGGGACATCGTTGTTTTCAAAAACAAGCGCGCTGCCACATAAAGGGCAAGTCTTGAGATTCGAACTTTCTATCTCATAGCCACAATTTGAACATTTCATAATATGTAGTATTTGTTTTAGAATCGATTTTATTAATGAACGGTTTGCATGCAGTATTCAGCAATATATTTGTACCCCTGCATAGCATATTCTGAAAAGGAAACATCTGCGGCATTCAGCAGATACCCAATAAGTGCTGCTATGATTACAGCCACAACAGCTACAATTACGGCAATCCATCCTACTGAAATTGTAGCACCAGTTAATGCAATCAATAAACCAATCAGCAATTCAGCAATTACGGCTGAA
>JBJEKL010000181.1:0-25012 GCA_051878615.1 Bacteroidaceae bacterium
GCAAACGTTTACGTGAAAGATAGACGAAACAGAAAGGAAATCTGATGACTAATTTGGGGTTAGGAAATATATGTTTTCTCTCTATGAGCAGTATTCCTCAGGCCCTGTCATGACACTGCATTTCGATAGGACTTGTTCTTCCCGGCAGAATTCTCTGGCTCAAGATTCATTTCTATATAAAACAAGACAGGCAATACTTATATATTGATAGCAAAATGGCGCATTCAAAGTAAAAACCGTCTAAAAAAGCAATGTTTTAATTACAGATAGAATACACAAACAAAGAAAAATCGTACTTTTGTAGTGAATTAGATACAGGATATTTGCAAAAAGAGAGAAAGATGTCATATTGTGTCAATGAAAACGGCTTTTATGGTCAGTTTGGTGGAGCCTATGTACCAGAGATTCTATACAAAACAGTAGAGGACCTTAGACTGGCTTATCTGGATATAATAGAAAGCGAAGATTTTCTTCAAGAATACCATCAGTTGCTTCGCGACTATGTCGGTCGTCCGAGCCCTTTGTACCTGGCAGAAAGGATGAGCAAGAAGTATGGATGCAGACTCTATCTGAAACGTGAAGATCTCAACCATACAGGAGCCCATAAGATAAACAATGCCATCGGACAGATTCTTCTGGCCAAGCGAATGGGAAAGAAACGTATCATAGCAGAGACAGGCGCAGGTCAGCATGGTGTGGCTACAGCCACGGTATGTGCTCTGATGGATATGCCTTGCAGAGTATACATGGGTGCGTTGGACGTGGAACGTCAGCATGTCAATGTAGAACGTATGCGCATGCTGGGAGCAGAGGTTTTTCCTGTCCAGAGCGGAAACAAGACACTCAAGGATGCAACCAACGAAGCCATACGTGACTGGTGCTGCCATCCTGCTGATACATTTTATATAATAGGGAGCACCGTGGGGCCTCATCCATATCCAGAACTTGTGGCCCGACTGCAGAGTGTCATCAGCAGCGAAATCAAATCCCAACTGCAACAAAAGACCGGACGTGAGTGGCCTGACTATCTGATGGCATGCGTAGGAGGAGGCAGCAATGCAGCAGGCACCATTTACCATTACCTGGATGACGAGCGTGTAAGAATCGTATTGGGAGAAGCTGCAGGCCTGGGCATGGACAGTAACCAGACAGCAGCATCACTTCATGTGGGAACAGTTGGCATATTGCATGGAGGACGAATCAAACTGATGCAAGATGAGGACGGACAGGTAACCGAGCCATACAGCATCAGTGCCGGATTGGATTATCCCGGTACAGGCCCCATGCATTGTAACCTATATGAGAGTGGACGAGCACAAGTAATGGCAATCACTGACAGGGAAGCTCTGCAGGCTGCATTTGAACTCACACGTCTTGAGGGTATTATCCCGGCACTGGAGAGTAGCCATGCCCTGGCCATGCTCCCCAAAATGAAATTCAGGCCAGAAGACGTTGTCGTGCTCACAGTAAGCGGACGTGGGGACAAGGATCTGGCAACCTATCTATCACACAAGGACGAAATAGACTATGACAGCATCTAAACAATTCAGATACCACACCGTATCCAAACGCATATTGGGCGATATGCTCACACCCGTGAGTGTATATATGAAGCTGCGGGACATGTCACCCCAAAGTGCGCTCATGGAAAGTTCTGATTACCACGGAAGCGAGAATGCCAAATCATATATCTCCGCCCACCCGATAGCATCCGTGAGCATATCACACGGGACAGGAATCATGCGTTTTCCCGACGGAGCATCTGAATCATTTCCCGTCACCAAAGAGACTGGAACAGCATCACTCATCAATCAATTCCTGGATGCATTCATCATTTCCGGTGAAAGGAATGATGTTTGCGGACTATGGGGCTACACATCCTTCAATGCCGTTCGCTATTTTGAAGATATTCCGGTAAAGGATGAGACACAAGCAGAGAATGATGCGCCCGATGTCTTTTACCAACTTTATCGCGATACCATTATCTTCGATCATTTCCGCAACGAACTTGTCATCATGCAATTGTTGCCAGAGGGAGACGATGGAGACTTGAACAGACTGGAACGTATCATAAGCAGCGCCCCCATGGTGAGGCCCTTTGGTTTTCGTCCAATAGGCGCATGTACCAGTACGCTTACTGATGACGAACATCGTGAGAATATCCGTAGGGGTATTGCTCATTGTAAACGAGGTGACGTGTTTCAGATTGTGCTTTCAAGGAGATTCATGCAGAAATACGAGGGGGACGATTTCAAACTCTATCGTGCTTTACGCAGTATCAACCCAAGCCCCTATCTGTTTTACTTTGATTTCGGAGGCTTCCGCATCTTCGGATCAAGCCCCGAAACTCACTGCCGAATAGAAGGGAAGAAAGCCTATATTGACCCTATTGCCGGAACCACCAGACGAACAGGCCATGCCGAGACTGACAGGCAGAATGCCGAATATCTACGCAACGATCCCAAGGAGAATGCCGAACATGTGATGCTTGTAGACTTGGCTCGCAACGATCTGAGTCGCAATTGCAATTCCGTAAAAGTGGAATTCTACAAGGATATGCAGTTTTATAGTCATGTCATTCATCTGGTTAGCCGTGTGAGTGGACAATTGGAAGAAGGAGGCAATGCCGTACAAGCATTCATAGACACCTTCCCTGCAGGAACACTCTCAGGTGCACCTAAGGTACGCGCCATGCAACTGATAAGCCAGTACGAACCTCATTGCCGAGGCGCATATGGCGGTTGTGTCGGTTTCATTGGCTTCAACAGAAGTTTGAATCAAGCCATAACCATCAGAACGTTCGTAAGCAGAAACGGTGAATTATGGTTCCAGGCCGGAGGAGGCATTGTGGCAAAAAGTAATGTGGAATACGAGTTGCAAGAGGTAAACAACAAATTGGGTGCCTTGCGCAAAGCTATAGAAATAGCAGAAGAGATATGAGGATAGTCATCATCGACAATTATGATTCCTTTACCTATAATCTGGCTCATTTAGTAAAGGAACTTGGAGCAGAGGTGAATGTAATAAGAAACGACCAGTTTCACATAGCAGAACTGCGACCATACGACAAAATAATCTTGTCGCCCGGACCAGGTATCCCCTCGGAAGCGGGGCTGCTGATGGACGTCATCAAGAACTACGCACCTGTCAAACCCATTCTGGGTGTCTGCCTGGGGCATCAGGCCATCGGGGAATTCTTTGGCGGTAAACTCACTAACCTTAGCCAAGTATTCCACGGAGTATCATCCGCCATAGACATCATCAAACCAGACTATATATATAATGAGTTACCAAACAGAATAGAGGTGGGACGTTATCATTCCTGGGTGGTAGACACCGAAGCCCTGCCTGATTGCCTGGAAATCACCAGTGTAAGCGGGGAAGGACAAATCATGTCGCTAAGACATAAAGAATATGATGTACGTGGAATCCAATATCATCCCGAAAGTGTACTGACACCAGATGGGGAAAAGATCATTTCCAACTGGCTGAAACATTAACTGAATAGTATAAGAATTACGCCCTAATACAATATGAAACAGTATCTTGACAAGTTGATTGCTGGAGAAACGCTGACCAGTCATGAGACTCATGACATAATGATCAATATCACACGTGAAGCTTACACTCCTGTTCAGATATCCGCTCTGCTCACCGCATTACAGATAAGCGGTATCACGGTGGACGAGGTGATAGGTTTTCGTGAAGGATTACTTGAAACAGGCAAACGTGTAAATCTGGACGACCTGAACACGCTGGATATCGTGGGTACGGGAGGCGACGGCAAGAATACTTTCAACATCAGTACCTGTTCGGCATTTGTCATTGCCGGTGCAGGATTCCTGGTCAGCAAACACGGCAATGGTGGAAGTAGTAGCGTGAGCGGAGCGAGTAACGTATTGGCTCTGCATGGCGTGAAGTTTACAGACGAAGAAGCAAAGTTGCGACGTTCTATTGAGGAGTCAGGAGTATGCTATATGCACGCTCCCCTATTTGCTTATGGCATGAAGAACGTAGGACCGGTTCGTAAGGATTTAGGCATTCCCACATGCTTCAACATATTGGGTCCTTTGCTGAATCCATGCCGACCAAAGAATTCTCTGCATGGAACAGCCACTCAGGGACAGATGCGTCTATATACAAGTATTCATCAAAAGATTGGTGACAACTTCGGCGTTGTGACAAGTTTTGATGGATATGACGAGATATCCCTGACAAGTGAATTCAAAATCGTGACCAGATTATACGAACGTGTATATACCCCCGTAGAAATGGGATTGAAATACACCATCCAGGAAGATCTGTTCGGAGGTAATACGCCGGAAGAGGCTGCGACAGTCTTTGACTCTGTTCTTGAGGGAACCTCCTCCATCTCACAGAAAAACGTAGTAATAGCCAATGCCGCCTGTGGCATAAGTATCATGGACAAGAATCTCAGCATAGCCGAAACTGTAGAGATGGCTAGAGAATCCCTGGAAAGTGGAAAGGCACTTGCATGCTTCCGCAAATTCTTGAGTTTAAACAGTTAAACACTTTTGTCTGAAGAAATGATAAAAGATATACTGGAAGATATCGTTGCACACAAACGAGTGGAAGTCAGGCGTCAGAAGGAACTTCTCCCGCCGCGTCGTCTGTATAGCATGGTAGAAGATCTCATCTCCTCAAACAGCGCTATGCCAAGCATGAGTCAGTCACTGATGAAGGATCCATGTGGCATCATTGCAGAATTCAAAAGGAAAAGTCCATCTAAGGGATGGATCAAGGAAGACGGACTTCCAGAAGTTATTCCGGTAGCATACGCAGAAAACGGAGCTGCGGCATTGAGCATACTCACAGACAGACAATACTTCGGAGGTGACCTGAAATATATAAAACAAGCAAGGCCTCTGGTAAAGAAACCCATACTCAGAAAAGATTTCATCATAGATGAATACCAAATATTTGAGGCACGTATGGCAGGAGCAGATGCCGTTTTGCTGATTGCCGCAGATCTCAATGTCCAGGAGGCACGCACTCTTACAGATATAGCACACGAGTTAGGACTTGAAGTCCTGATGGAACTTCACTCCGAGCAGGAACTGGATTACGCGGAATTGGATGTGGACATGGTAGGCGTCAACAATAGAGATTTGGGCTCATTCCACACAGATGTGGCAAACTCTTTCCGTATGTCAAACAAGCTACCCCAAAATAAGGTGCTGGTAAGCGAAAGCGGGCTGGATGACCCTACCATAGTCTCCATGCTACGACAGGCCGGATACCATGGGTTCCTGATGGGAGAACATTTCATGAGGACGGAGGATCCAGGAGCAGAACTTGCACGTTTCATAAAAGGTGTCGACACAAACTAATACTACAGCATGCAGGGCAAATCAGTAATCATCAAAGTGTGTGGAATGAGAGACGGCAATAACATTCGTGAGATTGACTCCGCACATCCCGACATGATGGGATTCATCTGCTGGAAAGGCAGTTCCCGGAATGTTTCCGAAAGACCCACCTATCTACCTGATTGCCAGCGTGTGGGAGTCTTCGTCAATCCTTCTGAGAATGATATTCTGACTGCGAAAGAAATGCTTGGTCTGAATTACATGCAACTGCATGGCAACGAAAGTGAAACATTATGTAAAAAACTGAAACTGGCTTCTGGACTGAAACTAATAAAGGCCATTAGTGTAAGCAAGAATGCAGATGTCGACAAGGCAATGGCTTACAAGGACGTGGCAGACATGATTGTTTTTGACACCCGATGTGCCACATTCGGAGGAAGCGGTAATAAGTTTGACTGGAATGTCCTAAGTGCATACACAGGACCGATACCCTTCCTGCTTTCAGGAGGCATCGGACCAGAGGACTGGATTAGAATCCGGGAATGGAATCACCCACGATGTGTGGGTATAGATATCAATTCACGCTTTGAATCATCACCTGCATCGAAAGATGCTAAAGCAACAATAAGATTCATCAATCAAATAAGGCAACAAAATCATGAATAGAATAAACAAACTCTTTGAAAACAAAAAACAGGGACTGCTCTCACTCTATTTCTGTGCCGGGCATCCCACTTTGGACAGTACGACATCCATCATAGAAACGTTGGAAAGGAATCATATCGATTTTGTTGAAGTTGGAATTCCTTTTACTGACCCAATGGCCGACGGACCTGTCATTCAGGATGCCGCCACGAAAGCATTAAGAAACGGCATGACCTTGAGAAAAATATTCTCTCAGGTAAAGGAAAGCAGAAATCATGGTGTGAAAATGCCCCTGATACTCATGGGATATCTAAACCCCATCTACCACATGGGATATGAGGAGTTCTTCCGCAATTGTAAGGAGGCAGATATAGACGGAGTGATCATTCCCGACCTCCCATTCAATGACTATCTGCAGGAAGTCAAACCCATAGCGGACAATTATGACATAAGAATCATCATGCTCATCACACCAGAGACAAGTGATGAGCGAATACGCTTCATTGATGAAAATACGGATGGCTTTATCTATATGGTCAGTTCTGCTGCCACAACAGGTGCACAGAAGGAATTCGATCTGAAGAAACAGGCTTATTTCAATAAAGTAAACAGTATGCGATTGAAACATCCCCGCATGATTGGCTTTGGCATCAGCAACAAACAAACACTTGAAAGTGCCCAAGCCAATGCTGCAGGTGCCATCATCGGAAGCAAATTTGTCACTTTGCTTGACGAACTCCAGGATGTGCAGAAAGCTGTAAATGCTTTACAGGATGCACTGAAGAAATAGTTAAGCCTAAAGATCAAAAACAGCTATATTGCTGACACATTACAACGAAAGAATGGCAAATTATGTCATTTGGCCACAAGTATGTTCAAAAGGCACAAAAAAAATCCGTAACTTTGCACAGAAAAAACAGGAAGAGAAAGCAAGGTAAGCAATAAGATTGATGAAAGTAGCCGTCGTAAAATACAATGCAGGAAATATACAGTCGGTAATGAACGCACTCAGGAGAGTGGGTGTGGAACCGGTATTGACTGACGACCCTGTTGCACTAAGAACAGCAGACCGAGTGATTTTTCCCGGGCAGGGAGAAGCAAGCCACGCCATGGATTATCTGCGCACACATAGGCTCGACCAAGTAATCAAGGCGCTTACCCAACCTGTACTGGGTATTTGTATTGGACAGCAGCTGATGTGTAAGCACTCAGAGGAAGGTGATGTGGACTGTTTAGGAATATTTCCCACACAAGTGTTCCGCTTTCGCCCAGAGAAACACGAACAGAAGGTTCCACATATGGGATGGAACCAACTGGAGAATATCAAGGACAACCTGCTGAGGGGGCTAAACGAAGGTGCATTTGCCTATTTTGTACATAGTTTCTATGTTCCCGTTACGGACTTTACCATTGCCACCACGAAACACATTCTGCCTTTCAGCTCAGCTATGAGAAGGGGCAACTTCATGGCAACACAATTCCATCCCGAAAAGAGCGGGAGTGTGGGCGAATGTATTTTGACCAATTTTCTTGGAGAAATATGATTGAACTGATACCAGCAATAGATATCATAGGCGGAAAATGTGTACGCCTCACTCAAGGGGATTATGGCCAAAGCAAAGAATATGGCGATCCTGTCGAGATGGCCATACGATTCGAACAGGCAGGCTACAAGAGACTTCACATGGTGGACCTTGATGGTGCCAGAAACAAACATGTGGTCAACAGCAATATACTTAGAGCCGTAACAAAGGCAACCTGTCTGTGTGTCGACTTTGGCGGAGGAATCAAGTCTGATGATGATTTGGATAAGGTATTCGAGGCAGGAGCACAAATGGCCACCGTGGGAAGTGTTGCTGTCACAAATCCAGGACTATACAGCAAATGGCTTGAGAAATATGGAGCCAGCCATATAATTCTTGGTGCTGATGTCAGGAACGGCCACATCAGCATCAATGGTTGGAAAGAAGACTCTGCCATGGAACTAAATGCCTTCCTCAAATCATACATGGACAAAGGGACAAAGAACGTACTCTGTACCGACATCTGTCGTGACGGCATGTTACAAGGAACAGCCACAGAGATGTATCGAAGCCTGATGACAACATATCCCTATATGCACCTGATTGCAAGCGGAGGTGTAAGCAGCATCCATGATATTGTTGAACTCGAGCGTGCTGGAGTGCCTGCTGTGGTATTCGGGAAAGCTATTTACGAAGGGAAGATTGACATCCACGGACTACTCAAACAATTTCCACAAGACGAAACAAGCGACAGGGAGTCCCTGAAGGAGGATGCATGTTAGCCAAAAGAATTATCCCATGCCTGGACGTCAAGGATGGACAGACTGTCAAAGGAACCAATTTCATAGACCTGAGAGCTGCAGGCGATCCTGTAGAACTGGGAGAACTATATAGCAAACAAGGGGCAGACGAACTTGTCTTTCTGGACATTACAGCCAGCCACGAAGGAAGAAAGACATTTACAAAAACCGTTGAGCGCGTAGCCGAAAGAATAAGCATTCCCTTCACTGTGGGAGGAGGAATCAGCGAAATAGCCGATGTGGAACGCATGCTGGCTGCCGGAGCAGACAAAGTGAGTATGAACAGTGCTGCTCTGAGGCATCCAGAACTTATCAATGAAACGACATCACGCTTTGGCAGCCAGGTCTGCGTGGTTGCTATTGACGCACGTCTGGATAATGGAACCTGGAGGTGTTACGTCAACGGAGGACGTATCCCCACTGAAAAGACCTTGCAGAACTGGGCCATGGAAGCTGCTGACAGGGGCGCAGGGGAGATTCTTTTTACAAGCATGAACCACGATGGAGTGAAGACAGGCTTTGCATTGGAGGCACTTGCTATGCTGGCAGACAAGCTGACCATTCCTGTCATAGCATCAGGAGGAGCAGGTTCGATGGAGCATTTCCGCGATGCATATACCATCGGACATGCCGATGCAGCTCTGGCAGCAAGCGTCTTCCACTTTGGAGAGATTGGCATCCCCCAACTCAAAAATTATCTCAAGGACGAAGGGGTGTGCGTAAGAATTGATCAACGAAATTAACTGCATACAAGATATGAACATCAATTTCGAGAAATGTGGCGGTCTGGTGCCTGCTATCATTCAGGATGCTTACACAAAAACCGTACTTATGTTAGGCTATATGAATCAAGAAGCCTATGAAAAAACCATCAGTACAGGTCTGGTCACATTCTACAGCCGTTCACGTCAATGCCTATGGACAAAGGGCGAGACAAGCAATAATTTCCTCCATCTGGTGGATATCAAGGTAGATTGTGACAACGATACGCTTTTGGTGAAAGTGCATCCCGACGGTCCTACCTGTCATAAAGGAACAGATACCTGCTGGGGTGAGGACAACGACTCGTCTCCCCTACTCTTCCTCAGCGAATTAAGTGACTTCATCGAGAAACGTCATCAGGAAATGCCAGAGGGGAGTTATACCACAAGTTTGTTTCGTGATGGTCTGAACCGTATGGCACAGAAGGTGGGCGAGGAAGCTCTCGAGCTGGTTATCGAAGCGACAAATGGAACCAACGACCGCATGATTTACGAAGGATCGGATATGCTTTACCACCTAATCGTACTGCTCACGCACAAAGGTATGCGCATTGAAGACATGGCAGCAGAACTACGTGAGAGACATAATCCCGGTTGGAAAAAACATTAACTTGACAAACACATGGAGGTTACCGAACATATAGTAAAATACGAAAATGTCAACATCAAACGAGGCAACTATACCATACTCAGTGGTGTCAACATGACTGTAAGCAAGGGAGAAATGGTATACCTGACAGGTCCTGTAGGGAGTGGCAAATCTTCTCTTCTAAAAACCATGTATGGCGAACTGAAATGCACCGGTAGCGAAGCTCTTGTGCTAGGTCAGGACATGTTACACCTTCACACACGCTATCTACCAGCATTAAGAAGACAAATGGGTATCGTCTTCCAGGACTTCCAGCTTCTCCATGACAGAAATGTAAGGGCAAATCTGGAATTTGTCCTGTGCGCCACAGGATGGGGAAAAAAATCAGAAAGGACAGAACGTATCGATGAGGTACTCGAACTGGTGGGACTTCAGAAACAAGCTACGAAGCGCACATACGAACTATCTGGTGGAGAGCAGCAAAGAGTTTGCATTGCCCGGGCCCTGCTAAACAAACCATCTATCATACTTGCCGACGAGCCAACGGGGAATCTTGACTCTGAGAATGGAGAATTGACCATGGCATTACTGGATGAAGTACGCCGACAATACAAAGCCTCTGTAATCGTCAGCACACACAACATGCTATGGCCTGACTATTTCCCTGGAACTGTTTACTGCTGCAAAGAAGGCAGACTATATGCACAACCCGTATCCGAGAATCAATAAACAGGAATATACATACTTCAACAGACAGAAGATATGAAAGTAATGAAATTTGGCGGCACGTCAGTTGGTACGCCGCAGAGAATGCAAGATGTAGCCAAACTCATAACATCAGACGGACATCCCAATCTGGTTGTTCTCTCTGCCATGTCGGGCACAACAAACACACTTGTAGAAATATCTGACTATCTCTACAAAAAGAATCCTGAAGGTGCAAATACAATAATCAACCGCCTGGAACAGAAATATCTGCGCCATGTGGAAGAATTATACAGTACCGAAGAATGGAGAAGCAAGACACTTCGTTTCTTGCACGAGGAATTTGATTATCTACGTTCTTTCACCAAGGTTCACTTTACATCATTTGAAGAGAAAGTGATTCTCGCCCAAGGCGAAATCATGAGTACCAATATGGTAACAAACTATCTGCTGGAAAAGGGTGTAAAGGCTGTCCTCCTGAACGCACTTGACATAGTACGCACCGACAAGAATGCAGATCCTGATTTCAACTATATTCGCGAGAAATGCCGTCTGGCACTAAAAGAAAACGAAGGTCAGGACATATACATCACCCAGGGCTTTATCTGCCGTAATGCATATGGAGAGATTGACAACCTGTTGCGTGGTGGTTCCGACTATACGGCTTGCCTGTTAGGCTCCGCCATCCAGGCCGAAGAAATCCAGATATGGACCGATATCGATGGCATGCACAATAATGATCCGCGTGTGGTAGAACATACAGAACCCGTACGCCAACTGCATTTCGAAGAGGCCGCAGAACTTGCCTATTTCGGAGCAAAGATCCTGCATCCAACCTGCATCCAACCTGCCAAATTTGCTGGAGTACCTGTACGATTGCTAAACACCATGGACCCATCAGCTCCAGGTACAATCATCAACAACAAGTTCCAGGCAGGAGCCATCAAAGCCGTTGCCGCAAAAGACGGCATCACCTGCATTCAGATACAGAGCAGCCGCATGCTTCTAGCACATGGATTCCTCCGTAAAGTGTTTGAAATATTCGAGTCCTACAAGACCAGTATTGACATGGTTTGTACGAGCGAGGTAGGAGTATCTGTAACTATTGACAATGATGCTCATCTGACAGATATCATCGACGAGCTGAAGAAATATGGAACAGTAAGCGTGGACAAGGATATGGTCATCATCTGCGTCGTAGGTGATCTGGCATCGGCCAATGTAGGCTTTGAAACACTGGCATGTGAAGCTCTTCGCTCAATACCCGTGCGCATGATTAGCTATGGAGGTTCCAACCACAATATATCCTTCCTTGTCAACTATGAGGATAAGAAGCGTACACTTCAAGCACTCAGCAATACATTGTTCAAGTAATCATAACTGAACGCAGGAGGGATTGATATCATGTCCTCCTGCATAAACCATTATAGTATAATCAAAAAGGTAATTCCCATGTCCAAAGAGCAATTTCCAATAGATTCATTCAGGAATATCAAAACGCCATTTTATTATTATGACACATCCCTGTTGCGTCGGACGCTTCAAACCATCAGAGAGGAGACAGCAAAACATGAGGGATATCATATCCATTATGCAGTAAAAGCCTGTGCCAACCAGAAAGTACTCAACATAATTGCGAAATCCGGTTTAGGAGCCGATTGCGTGAGTGGAGGAGAGATTAAGGCATGTATCGATGCTGGGTTCCCTGCTGATAGTATTGTATACGCTGGTGTTGGAAAGGCTGATTGGGAGATAGAACTGGGACTGAATGTCGGTATACAATATTTCAATGTCGAAAGTGTGGCCGAACTGGAAATTATCGAAGAGATTGCTACACGGATGAACAAAACAGCCAGAGTGAGTTTCCGTATCAATCCCGATGTGGGGGCGCACACACATGCCAATATTACAACAGGTCTGGCAGAAAACAAATTCGGCATAGCCATGCAGGATATGGAACGCGTAATCCTAATGGCCAAGGAAATGTCCCATATTGAGTTTGTAGGACTACACTTCCACATAGGTAGCCAGATATTGGAAATGGATGACTTCCAAGCACTCGCTCACCGTATCAACGAACTACAAGATAGACTGGAAAAACAAGGGATTGGTCCCGTAAAGAGCATTAATGTAGGTGGCGGACTGGGCATCGACTATCAGGATCCTGATGCCCATCCTATTCCTGATTTCGGTAAGTTCTTCTATACTTATGCCGAAAACCTTCAACTACGTCCAGGACAGGAACTTCATTTCGAGCTGGGCCGATCTGTTGTTGGACAATGTGGTTCGCTTATTGCAGAATGTCTGTATGTCAAACAGGGCACACATCGTCAGTTTGCCATCCTTGATGCAGGTATGACCGACCTCATCCGTCCTGCCTTGTATGATGCGCACCACCATATTGAAAACCTCACATCACACGAGGATGCCACCATGGAATATGATGTTGTTGGCCCCATATGTGAAAGTAGTGATGTGTTCCTACGTGACTGCACATTACCAGTTACACACAGAGGAGACCTTATTGCACTTCGCTCGGCAGGTGCCTATGGTGAGATTATGGCAAGTCAGTACAACTGCCGTCCATTACCCTCAGGTTATGTGACAGAGGACTTCAACTGACAATTCAATAATATAATAAATTACCAGACAACCCACCGTCCACACAAACGCAAGTCAGAGATTAGTAAATGGTTACATTCCTGGTGATAACGATAGTAACATGGATATTCGGACTGGCATGTTCGATGCATTACCTTCGCCTGGCTTATATTGCGAAAAAAGCTAAAAGGCAAGAAACGCATATCACTTGCTATCCTCCAGTAAGTATTGTCATGACGGTTCACAACCAGGCCCGCAACCTGCGGCAGAACCTTCCCACGATTCTCACACAGGATTATCCTGCACCTTTTGAGGTCATCATTGTGGACATGAATAGTGATGATGACACACGAAAACTATTGGAAAGGATGGAGGAACAGTACGTGCATCTGCACCACACCTTTTGTCCCGATACTGCCCGAGACATCAGTTTGTCACGCCTTGCTCTTACCCTTGGATTCCGGTCTGCCTGTTACGAATGGGTGCTGATTATGACACCTGATGCGTGTCCCCATTCAAACGAATGGCTCACAGGTATGGCTCAGTCAATGAGCAAGGATGTGGATGCAGTCCAAGGATTTGTATATTACGAACAACCACAAGGATGGTCAGGCATCAAGCAGCATTTCTTCCGTCTATGGCAACAATCCATATGGATGCCCTGGTGCACACATTTCACTCCTTACCGGGCAGATGATTCTTGTTTGGCTTATCGTAAAAGCCTATTCATGAAACATCAAGGGTTTGCCTCTAATTTCTCCTTACGCTATGGAGCTGCCGACTTGTTGGTCAACCACAATGTGACCAGAAAACGAATGGGGCTGGCGTTGAAACCACAGGACAAGTTGCAGGAGGCACAACACAGCACACAAGAATGGGAACAACAGCGTATGTTCTTCATGGAAACACGTCATCACATGCGCCATAAATTACTATATTGTATGTGGTATGCCACACGTCTCAATGCTTGTCACATATGGATTCTTCCAGCAATATATACCCTACTATTTCTCCAGCCCCATATATATATAATGTACAGTTTCGGCATCATGTGGTTTCTGTCTCTTCTCACAGCATGTCTCTCATGGCACATCATGGCACGCAGTTTGCATGTTTCATCCTATGCCCTGCTACTGCCTATTCTGCAGGCACTCATACCCTGGTGGGATTTGAAGGCATGGATACACTGGCGATTTGAATCAAAGAAAACATTCCGAAAGAAATTTGTGTGAGACATCTACTATCAGCAACGAATCAAACAACACAAATTACATGGAGAGCATTCCTTTTATAGCCTGGTGTCTTGAGCACCTTAATTATTGGACCATCACCTTATTGATGGCTATTGAAAGCAGTTTCATCCCCTTTCCCAGTGAAGTGGTCGTACCGCCTGCAGCATACAAATCAGCCATGGACGGAAGCATGAATCCTGTACTCATTGTTCTCTTTGCCACCCTGGGCGCCGATATTGGAGCATTCGTCAATTATGTCTTGGCACGTTTTCTGGGACGACCAATCATATATCGATTTGCCGAAAGCCGTTTGGGCCACATGTGTCTGCTTGACAGCGATAAGGTTCGGCAGGCCGAGGAATATTTTGACCGACATGGAGCGATGGGGACCATGATAGGCAGACTTGTACCTGCCGTACGTCAACTTATCAGCATACCGGCAGGACTGGCCAAAATGAATATTGCACGTTTCCTCTTCTATACCACCATCGGTGCTAGTATCTGGAACAGTATCCTATGCGGACTGGGATGGTATATAGGGCAAAACTTTAGTGGGCAGTTGGAAGAAAAAATTGCCCTCTATAATGGAGAACTTCGTATCGCCATGCTTATCCTGGGTGTGGCAGCCGTGGGCTACCTTGTTTACAAAGGATTGCGTAAATGAACAACCATATTCCACAACATCATATAATCAGGCGTATATTATTGACAAATACGTCGTTTTGCCTGAAAGGAATAAACATGTTCCATGTCTGTATCGTGTTTCTTATAACATGTATAAGACCAGCACAGGCACAGATGTGGAACAATCTGTCCACTACGGAGTATCGTGTCGATACGAGCATGCTACGTACTTTACGTGTCAACGTGGATAATCTCACATTCTTCCGAGACAACGAATACTCAAGCACACTGACCAAAGGCTATTCCCTGCCAGGATTATGGATACAACCAAGGTTGGCATATACACCTCACCGGCAAATTGACTTTGAAGTAGGATTGCATGCCTCCATCTTCCATGGTGCCAACAAATATCCCAACTACGTGTATCATGATATTGGTAAGTGGAAAGGCAAACAATACCAAAGAGGAGCACATGTGTTACCCTGGATACGTGCCCGAGCACAATTCAGGTACGTGACAATTGTTCTGGGAGACATCTATGGGGGACAGAATCATCAACTCATCGAACCGCTCTTCAATTCTGAAACCAATCTGTCCCAAGACCCTGAAGCCGGTTTCCAACTCCTGTGGGACCGCAAACATCTGCACTCTGATACATGGCTCAACTGGCAAAGTTATATCTTCGAAGAGGACTCTCATCAGGAAGCATTCACGGTGGGTACCTCATGGAAGATACGTCCAGGAAACACCAACAAGTCCTGGCAATGGTACATACCCGTGCAACTGGTCATCCAGCATCGAGGTGGTGAACAGGACACAACATCCATGGGCGTGCAGACCATTGCCAATGCAGCTTCGGGAGCAGGCCTGTCATGGATACCCCACAAACGTAAAGCACTCACACAAGTCTTCGCAGAAGCCAATGCTCTGTTTGCATGTCAGCAAAGTGGGAGCCTATGGCCATTTGACAATGGTACCGCTTTCCATGCAACTGCAGGATTATCCTTATGGAAACGACTGAATTTCCGAGCTGGTTACTTCATCGCTCCAAAACATTTTGTGAGTTTGTATGGCAACCATTTTTTCAGTACGGTGAGCGTCCGTGATGGGAAGAGTTACGATGGAATGAGCACCGCATATGCACATGTGGAATACAACCATATTTTTGCACAAAGGTATGTCTTGGGGGCAGAAGCAGAGCTCTTCCAATGCTATTTACCTACTCGAAATGAGACAAACATGTCCTTTGGCATGTATCTAAGAGTCAATCCAGAGATTGTCATCAAACGATGGAAATGAACTTTGAACCTTATCAGCATGGCTCATCCCCAAAATTCATATACAGCCAAAACCTCATCTGCAGATCTGTCTTTTGCCGCACATATCGAAGAATGGTACAGGCTTAATGGCAGAGACCTCCCCTGGAGGCACACAAATGATGCATATCTGATCTGGTTGTCGGAAATCATCCTACAACAAACACGGGTTGAACAAGGTCGTGACTATTGGATTCGCTTCACGGAACATTATCCCAAAGTAGAAGATTTGGCCAACGCACCCGAGGATGAGGTGATGCGCCTATGGCAAGGATTGGGCTACTATAGTCGTGCTCGTAATCTGCATAAGGCCGCAAAGAAAGCGATTGCCGACGGACATTTTCCTCTCTCCTATGACGAATTGCTCACCCTCCCAGGTGTGGGCAGATACACAGCAGCTGCTGTGGCCAGTTTTGCCTATAATGAACCTAAGGCTGTCGTGGATGGAAATGTATATCGAGTACTGGCAAGACACGCTGGTATCACCACCCCCATTGACTCTACATCTGGTATCAAGGAGTTTGCCCAATTAGCCGATATGCGCCTCGATCAAAAGAACTCGGCTCTTTACAACCAGGCTATTATGGACTTTGGTGCACTCGTATGCAAACCATCATCACCCAATTGTTCTCAATGTCCTGTGGCTGACACCTGTATTGCCCTGGCCACAGGACGAATTGCATCCTTGCCTGTCAAGCAGCACCGAACGAAGTTGGCCCACAGATACCTCACATTCGTCTGCATCAGGAACTCCGAAGGTAAGGTGCTGATGCAGAAACGCGACAAAGGTGATATCTACCGGGGACTATATCAGTTCCCCGCATGGGAATCTGATGCGCCGCTAACATTTGCTCAGATAGAGAAAAAACTTCCCAAGGGTCGTTTGACAGTCTTACAACAAGGCATACAACATCGTTTGACTCATCGTCTGTTGCACATTGATTTCTATGTATGCGAACTTCAGCAACCGACCTGCACGATTGAAGGTCTATGGATGACTGCCAACGATGTAAACTCATGTGCCCTTCCAAGACCTCTGGAAGAGATATGGAAGATTTTGATGTCGAGTAATTTTGCCGCAAACAGATAAATATCTAATTTTGCGAAAAAAGAAAAAGGAAAAGAAAAGCGATGGATGATTCCCTTCATAAATATAATAATGTATAAGGAGAATAATGAACAAGGTAATGCTGATAGGCAACGTGGGCAAAGAACCTGAGATAAGATACATTGACAAGGGACTCTGCGTGGCCAATCTGTGGCTTGCGACCACCGAACGAGGATATAAGACAGCTACTGGAGGTGAGGTTCCCGACCGCACTATCTGGCACTATGTGGTCTTTTGGGGAAAGTTGGCCGAGATTGTCGAACAATATGTTCACACAGGTGACAAACTCTATGTAGAGGGAGAAATATATTATCGTACCATTGAGGAAAAAAATGGCACCTCACGAAGACAGATAGAAATCTCTGCCAAGAATATGGAGATGCTCACACCTCGAAAGGAAAAAGATGGAACCACACAAATGTAACATCCTACCCAACTACCATTCTGGGATTAGGAACTAATCATTCTCTTACAAACAAAAATCACACACCATTGATTATACAAGACATTTGGACGACATGCGCCGATACACTTTCGGCCATTACTGTCAATACTCCAACCGTAGGTGTCATCATAGCATTTATCCTATCATTCGGCTTATTGCTATGCTCCGCCTTCATATCCGGTAGTGAAACAGCTTTTTTCAGCCTCAGTCCTGCAGAATTGGACGAACTCGATGAGGAACGCACATCCAGCGATCGTCACATTGTGAAACTTCGCTCTGATTCCGAACTTTTGCTGGCCACCATTCTAATATGGAACAATCTTATCAATGTAGGCATAGTCATACTGCTTAACTATGCACTCCTCTATACCCTTGATTTTGGCGCTGCAGAATGGCTCGAGTTTGTATGCCTCACAATACTACTCACCTTCCTGCTTCTCCTCTTCGGAGAGGTTACACCTAAGATATACAGTTCCCATCATGCCCTGAGTTTTGCACGTTTAGTGGCACCTGTGCTCAACTTTCTGTGTAAGATAACCAAGCCGCTGAGCATGCTACTTATCAAGAGCAAGGCAGTGACAGAACATCTCATACATTCTCACAACCAAAGCCTGACCGTAGATGACCTGGAGAAAGCGATAGAACTGACCGACCAAAAGGATATCGCACAAGAGAGCAGCATGTTGCATGGTATCATCAGGTTCGGAGGCGAGATGGCACGTGAAGTGATGACAAGCCGTATGGATATAGTAGACCTGGACATGAAGACTCCTTTTCCTCAGGTGCTCAAATGTATCGTCGAGAACAATTATAGCCGTATCCCTGTGTATCAGGGTACACAGGACAATATCAAAGGCGTGCTATACATCAAAGATCTACTGCCCCATTTGGGCAAGCCATCCAACTTCCGTTGGCAGAGCCTTATACGTCCACCCTATTTTGTTCCTGAAACAAAGATGATTGATGACCTCCTGCGTGATTTCCAAAGCAACAAGGTACATATTGCCATTGTGGTGGATGAATTCGGAGGCACCAGCGGTATTGTCACCATGGAGGATATCATCGAGGAGATTGTGGGCGAAATCAATGATGAATATGACGAGGAAGAGAAGACCTATCAACGATTGAATCAGAACACATACATTTTCGAAGGAAAGACTCTTCTGGCTGATTTCCTGAAGATTTTCAATCTGTCAGATGATTATTTCACCCAGGCTGAGGGTGAAGCCGACACTTTGGCAGGATTGCTCCTTGAAATCAAAGGTGATTTCCCCGAATTGCATGAGCGGACCGACTACGGACGTTTTACCTTTGAGGTAACAGAGATGGACAACCGACGCATTCTCAAAATTAAGGTTATTGACAGGAAGAAATGAGTGACGGCAATTTCAACAGAGCACTTCTCCCCTCCACCCCTTACAGAAGCGGTATCAAGATGGGGCAACAACAATTACGCACCAAGGCAGAATCGGTTCTTCGAGAGATACTAAAAGAGAAATTCCCCACCATGACAGATGAGGAACTCCATAAATTTATGGCAGAGTTTCACAAACGAATACTCTGATCGGACTCCAGCCTTTTATTTTATCTTACCTTAACCTGGGCGGCCAGCATCTTGCACTTGTCACGCAACTGCTCTTGTGAAGCATCTACATCATCCCAGCATACAACCACACCCATCCTACGGCCTATGTGCGCCACAGGCTTACCGAATATACGCAGATAGGTACGAGAAGCGGTACATACTTGCTGCATTCCATCGTATTCGGGACTCTCTGTCTCCACATCCGAAAGAATGACTGCAGAAGCACCTTGTCTCTCAAGTGTAATCTCGGGAATAGGCAATCCCAGCACAGCACGGCAATGCAATTCAAACTCTGTCAGATTTTGTGTTCCAGCCATGGTAACCATACCCGTATCATGGGGTCTGGGACTAAGTTCGCTGAAAATGACTCCTCTGCTTTCACTCACAAAAAACTCCACACCCCAGATACCTGCACCAGTGAGTGCTTCCGTTACACAGGCAGCCATACGCTGAGCTTCTGCCAGATGCTCTGGTTTCATACATCGAGGCTGGAAACTCTCACGATAGTCACCACCCTTCTGCACATGACCGATAGGAGCACAGAAGAGCGTAGGTCCGTTCTTCTGGGTGACTGTAAGCAATGTGATCTCATAATCGAAGGGGATAAACTCCTCTACAATGACCTCCATGATATCTCCCCGGCATCCTTCACAAGCACAATGCCATGCCTGCTCCAGTCCATCAGCACTATCCACCTTGCTTTGCCCATGACCGCTACTGCTCATAAGAGGCTTGATGATGCATGGGAATCCTATCACCTCAGCAGCCTGCTTCAGTTCCTCATAGGTACAGGCATATCGGTAATTGGCTGTACAAAGCCCCAGTTCGGTATGTGCCAATTCTCGTATTTCCTTACGGTTCATAGTGTAATTCACAGCTCTGGCACTGGGTACCACCTGAATGCCCTGCTCTTCACACTCGTATAGTTTCTCTGTACGAATAGCTTCAATCTCAGGCACAATGATGTCTGGACGTACATCTGCCACCACACGCATCAGCTCATCACCATCCAGCATGTTGAACACTCGATGCTCATCGGCCACCTGCATGGCTGGTGCACACTCATACTTGTCGCAAGCCACCACATACTGGCCAAGCCTCTTGCATGCGATGACAAACTCCTTGCCTAATTCTCCGGAACCTAAAAGAAGGATTTTCCTAATCATGTACGATGTATTGTAATGTTGAATCTATTTCTTGAAACGCTCGCCCCAGCATGCCAACATGCGTTCCTTAAGCCTATCCTCCGAGGCATTAGCTCCAGCATACCACAGCCTCAGATCCTCCAGACCATCAGGCAAGAACTGCTGCTGCACGAAGTTTCCATCATAATCGTGAGCATACTTGTATCCTTGCGAATATCCCAACTGTTCCATCAGTTGCGTAGGTGCATTTCTCAGATGCAGAGGCACGGGTATATTGCCAGTCTGCCTTACCGTCTGTATGGCTTTGTTGATACCCATATATGCCGAATTGCTCTTGGCACTTGTGGCCAGATATACGGTTGCTTCAGCCAGTGGAATTCGTCCCTCCGGCCACCCTATCTTCATCACGGCATCAAAGGCGGCATTGGCCAAAAGCAAAGCATTGGGATTGGCCAGTCCGATATCTTCACTGGCACTTATGACCAATCGTCGTGCTATGAAGGCAGGATCCTCCCCTCCCTCAATCATCCGGGCAAGCCAGTAGAGAGCCGCATCCGGATCACTTCCTCTTATACTCTTGATAAAGGCAGAGATGATATCATAATGCATCTCCCCATCCTTGTCATAAGCCATGGGATTCTGCTGTAGGCGGTCTGTCACGATGCTGTCATCGATGACCACCATATCATCCTCGCCCACAGACTCATAGAGAAGTTCCAGTATGTTAAGCAGTTTGCGGGCATCTCCTCCACTATATCTCAACAGGGCACCCGTCTCCTTGACCTCAAATTTCTTCTCCTTCAGCAATGTGTCTTTCTCTATGACACGCTGCATCAGATTGAGCAGGTCATCCTTCTCGAGTGGTCTGAGTGTATACACTTGACAACGGGACAACAAAGGACGAATTACCTCAAACGAGGGGTTTTCGGTAGTGGCACCAATAAGTGTCACCACCCCTTGTTCCACAGCACCTAACAAAGAATCCTGTTGTGATTTGCTGAAACGGTGTATCTCATCTATAAAAAGGATGGGGCTGGGAGAGTTGAAGAAACGGCTGTTGCGAGCACGTTCAATCACATCACGCACCTCTTTCACACCACTCGTCACAGCACTTAGGGTAAAGAATGGTATCTCCAGTTGACGTGCTATGATAGTGGCCAAGGTGGTCTTACCTACACCAGGAGGTCCCCAAAGGATAAAGCTGCTGATGCGCTTCCCCTCTATCATACGACGCAAAACAGCGCCGGCACCTACCAAATGTCGTTGCCCGATATAGTCATCCAGCGTCTGAGGACGCATTCTCTCTGCCAATGGTTGCATAACATCTGCAAAGTTATGAAAATTTCCACATGCAAGAACCATTATATTGACAGGCATTGGGACAGAAAAGGAAAAAAAGCGTAACTTTGGCACACGGAAACGTACATAAACAGATATGGCCGACACAATGGAAAACAGGAGTTTGGTTACAATAGCCAAACATACCAAGGAGAGAATCCTGTACCTCATCGAGATGGCACAGGAGTTTGAACGTTATCCCAACAGGAATATTCTGGAAGGAAAAATCGTGGCAACCCTTTTCTTTGAACCAAGTACACGCACACGTCTCAGTTTCGAAACTGCGGCCAACCGACTTGGAGCCAAGGTGATAGGATTTGCCGATCCCAAAGTTACCAGTGGAACAAAAGGAGAGACACTCAAGGACACCATCATGATGGTGTCCAATTATGCCGACATCATCATCATGCGTCACCATCTTGAGGGAGCCGCACAATACGCCAGCGAAGTGTCACCAGTGCCCATCGTGAATGCAGGTGATGGCGCCAACCAGCATCCCAGCCAAACCATGCTTGACCTATACTCTATCTACAAGACCCAAGGCCAGTTGGAGAATCTGGACATCTATCTGGTGGGTGACCTCAAGTATGGCAGGACCGTACACAGCATGCTCACAGCCATGAGGCACTTCAATCCCACCTTCCACTTCATTGCGCCCGACGAACTGGCTATGCCTGATTATTATAAGATGTACTGTCGCGAGCATGGTATTCGATTTATCGAGCATCAGGATTTCGATGTCGACACCATCTCGGGAGCAGACATATTATATATGACACGCGTGCAAAGGGAACGCTTTACTGACTTGGAAGAGTATGAGCGTGTCAAGGATCGCTATCTGCTCAAGAAGAACATGCTTGTCAAGGCACGCCCCAACATGAAGATTCTGCATCCGCTCCCACGTGTCAACGAGATCGAATACAGCATAGACGACACACCCTTTGCCTATTACTTCCAGCAGGCACGCAACGGACTTTATGCCCGTCAGGCACTCATTTGCGATGCTTTGGGTATTACGCTGGACGATATCAGAAATGACAAAACCATCATCCTATGAAACGCGAGGAAATGCAAGTTGCCGCATTGAGGAACGGCACGGTCATTGACCATATTCCTTCAGAGAAAATCTTTGAAGTGGTCAATCTGCTCCATTTGGAAAAGGTACACACATCCGTCACTATCGGATACAATCTCAAGAGCAAAAAGATGGGCAAGAAAAGTATCGTGAAGATTGCCGACACTTTCTTTACAGACGAGAAACTCAACCAATTGTCCGTCATCACACCTAATGCCACCCTGTGCATCATCAAGGACTACGAGGTGGTAGAGAAACGCGAGGTGCGCATGCCCGACGAACTGATAGGCATTGTCAAATGCGACAATCACAAGTGCATCACCAACAATGAACCGATGAAGACACGCTTCCATGTGCTTGACAAGGACAAGGGCATCCTACAATGCAGATACTGCAATCGCGAAGTACAGCTTGACAAAGTCAAACTTGTATAATTGCCCACGCAGAAGCGATGTAATTTATCAGGATTCACACACAAATTACAACACATTTTTAGAGAGAAAGATTATGGAAAGAGACAACAGGGTATTTGCACTCATCGAAGAAGAGAAGCAGAGACAAATGAGAGGCATCGAACTCATAGCCTCCGAAAACTTCGTCAGCGATCAGGTAATGCAGGCCATGGGATCCTGTCTGACCAACAAATATGCTGAAGGCTATCCGGCAAAGAGATACTACGGAGGCTGTCAGGTGGTAGACAAAGTTGAGCAACTGGCCATCGACAGAGCCAAAGCACTCTTTGATGCAGAATATGCCAACGTGCAGCCTCACTCTGGAGCACAAGCCAATGCCGCTGTATTCCTCACTGTGCTCAATCCTGGTGACACCTTCATGGGCCTTAACCTCGACCATGGTGGCCACCTCAGTCATGGCTCGCTTGTCAACACCAGCGGCATCATATACAAACCTATAGGTTATAACATCAGCCAGGCAACCGGACGTGTGGATTATGACGAGATGGAGTCTCTGGCACAGGAGCATAAGCCAAAGATGATTATCGGTGGCGGTTCGGCCTATAGTCGCGAGTGGGACTACAAGCGCATGCGCCAGATAGCCGATGGCGTAGGTGCCATTCTCATGATTGACATGGCCCATCCCGCCGGGCTCATTGCTGCCGGTCTGCTTGAGAATCCTGTCAAATACGCGCACATCGTGACAAGCACTACACATAAGACCCTACGCGGACCCCGCGGCGGTATCATCCTCATGGGCAAGGACTTTGAGAATCCCTGGGGCAAGAAGACTCCCAAGGGTGAAGTGAAGATGATGTCACAACTCCTCAATAGTGCAGTCTTCCCTGGCATTCAGGGCGGCCCTTTGGAACATGTCATAGCAGCCAAGGCCGTAGCGTTTGGTGAAGCACTTACCCCTGCCTTCAGGGAGTGGGCTGCACAGGTAAAGAAGAATGCAAGCGTGTTGGCCAGCGAGCTCATCAAACGAGGATTCAACATCGTTTCTGGTGGAACAGACAACCACTCTATGCTTGTTGACCTTCGAAGCAAATATCCTGACCTCACGGGCAAGGTCGCCGAGCGCGTCCTGGTGGCAGCAGACATTACAGTCAACAAGAACATGGTACCCTTTGATTCCCGTAGTGCCTTCCAGACCAGTGGAATCCGCCTGGGCACTCCTGCCATCACCACACGTGGAGCCAAAGAAGACATGATGATTCAGATAGCAGATTTCATTGAACGAGTCCTCAACGATCCCGAAAACGAAGATGTGATAGCACAAGTACGTTCTGAAGTCAACGAACTCATGAAGACCTATCCTCTCTTTGCATACTAATCATCACAACATCAACCAAAATTCATGGGGGCCATGCATGTGGTCCCCATTCTTTTATCAGCAACCTTTCAAGCATAATCGATTAGATTTTCTGACTCGGCGAAAATGTCATAGAGAGAACCATTGGAACAGGGACAGGAAAACGTTGACTTCGCCTTCATTTTGACTTTGTCTTCTTCCTCTTCACTCGGAAAATTGAATCAGGATTCGCTATTCTCTCGCTTGTTCGTCAGTTCTCGTCATGGCATAGACCAAGTAAACTTGGCTCTACTCATTTGGCTTAACGAAAACGTTTTTGGGCAGACGGATGATTGGTACGGTTTAGACGCAAACGTTTGCAACCTTCCCCGCAAACGTTTGCAACCGCCCTCGCAAACGTTTGCAACCGCTCCTGCAAACGTT
>JBJEKL010000182.1:0-24908 GCA_051878615.1 Bacteroidaceae bacterium
AACCTAAAGGGTATGACACGTTATATAGCAGTTTGTTTAATCAGATGTATTTTTATTATTATATATATTAATAAGGTGACATTGATTAAAATCCCGTCCAGAATCTCTTCCAATACGTCGTGTACAATTCGTCCCACTTCAGAATCTCAGCACCAAGGAAATCTGACGTATATCCATTGAGATATTCTACAGCTTCACGAGTTTTTCCTTGTTTGGTAAGTTCGTTATAAACACATGTGACATAAACTGTTTCACGTTGTCCCTTATCTATGAAATATTGCTTTGCAGGTTCGAGAGTCTTTCTGCAATCACCCCATCGAACGGTTGCCAATCGATTGGTACGACGGTATCTCCACATAGCAGAATCTTCTCTATAAGAATGATTTCCGCATACCTTCAGCAGGTTAGGTAGTTCTGTCGAACCACAATAAACAGGGAATCTGGGGCTTTCCCCTGGATTGTCCAAAGCAATCCAGGCAACAGCTCCGACTGCTTCCGGGAAATCGGAAAACAGCTGAATGATAGTACTATAGGAACAAACAGATACCGCAACAGGACGAATCCATCGTTTGAATACACTATCACCCATCTCAGCATAAAGGTCTCGTTCGTCGCCTCTCATCCAGGGATTAGCTCTGGGTGAGACTTTCTTCTCCATTTCGCCTGTAATACTGTCTTTCTTATTCTTGTCAGAAACAAGCAAATAGGATGTGTAGTCATCTTCTGTTCCTTCATAATAAGTAGACAACAGTCGGTCTACATCCTGCAATCTTACAGGATGGTCAGGCTTGACACTCACTGGCAATTCCTCCACATCATCACTCAGATGTAGCGAAGGCGCCAAAGAACGCATGATAAAATATTCGCGTGTACTATAGTTCTTTTTTTCATCCAGATAATTAACTCCGCTGTAGGCACGCCAGAACGAGAACGGTTCCTTTTCGTCCCATAATTTCCGTTTGCGTGCAACATCGAACACATTCTCTGATGCCATGAAGTTGAGTGTATCCCTTATATCAATCTCTCCTATTCTGCAGACATTTGCACTTACGGCGATTTCATCGTCAGGAATGCGTTGAGCTGCCCACACCCCACCCTTCTTCTTGGCTCCCTCTCCGAAAACCTCAAAGATCCATACTTCTGACGTATCAGCGATGGTAAGGCATTCGCCCGAATCCACATATCCATATTTGGCAATCAGTTCGCCCATCAACCGAATGGCCTGACGTGCTGAACTACAACGCTGAAGTGCCACACGCTGAAGCTCTTCGATATAAAAAAGCCCCTTGTCACTCTTCAGTTCTTTTCGGCCCCCAATGGTGGTCTCACCCATGGCAAGTCTTTTCTCGTTCAAACAAGGATAAGCCGTATCCAGGAATCGATACGTATGAGCCACTTGAGGAATCCTTCCCATGGCCTTTACTCCTTCCATAGATTGGGGAGTTTCCGTGTGCATGCGTCCGCTATAGATTGTCATGGTGGTATCAGACGGGTTATCTGTTGCCAGTACCCATCTCATCCATGACCTGTAATTACCGTCGCAAGTATGACTGGTCATTACCGACCCGTCTGCACTTGCCTTCCTGCCCACCATGATGCTGGTACAGGCCAACTGGCCTTCAAGATCCCGGCTACATTCGTCTGCATATATATTGACAAAAACAGACCACACGCCTATAAAAATCAGAGCAAGACTCTTTATCCTCATAATCATATTTTATATTAGAACAGGATCAATATATTTAGTAAAAACCGTCTTCCTTAAGAGTCAGGTCCATCAAATCCTCATAAGAACCGTTGAAAATATTACAATCCACCTGTCCGCGAATGCCCGACACCCTACCGCAATCAGTATGTTGCCACATGACCCAATCACCTTTATACTCAAGTTTGTTCACATAATAATGGGCGATCCAATAAGGATATTGATGGAAAATGGTATCATTCAGATAATCCATCTTGAATTTATATCCTGTGTAAAGAATTGGTTTTACATGGTACTTGGCCTCAACCACATCAAGCCAAATCTTCACATCACGCTTCAATTGTGCAGCCGTCAGGCTGCCCATCTTCTCCACATCAAGCACAGGCGGGAGGTCACCAGGCTCCAGATGAACCTGACGCAGAAAGAACTTTGCCTGCTTTTGTGCATCCATGCCCGGCACAAAAAAGTGATATGCACCCCGTACAAAGTCATTTCTCTTTGCCTCATAGAAATTCTCATTGAAATTATCATCCATGAGCGACGTCCCCTCTGTGGCCTTAACAATCACAAAACGTATGGGATCATTATTCATAGATGCATTACGCAGTCGCTCCCAATCAATAAATGTCTGATAATGACTTATGTCTATTCCTCGCACATGGTATCCCTCGGGATAAATGGTTTCGCCATACATGGCTTTCCATCGGAAACTAAACGGGCCGACAAAGAAATAATAGAAAATCCCCACATAGGCTGATGCAACTAATATGATACCCAACAACACTGGCCATGAGCGCAGACTCCATCTTCTCTTGGACCTATGACCTCGACGACTACCCTTTCGTGCTTGCAAGGATTTTCCCAAATTCTTTTTCGAAACAGATCTTCGAGAAACTCCGTTTAGCGAGGACCTGTTTCTTGAAGATGCTTTCTGGCCTTCCATTCCCTTTATGATACCTTATATCCCAGTTGTCTTTCTCTCAAAAAAAATAATCCTCTCCGCGACATTAAGTCTGGAGGAGAGGATTATGTGTTGTCTGTTTATTTCTTTTCAAGAGCAAGAGTCTTAGTGCACTGATCACACACTTCTGTGGGACCCCAATACTGGATGGGACCAGGGTATACATAACATGTATTCTTGGCCCATTCCTCACGATGTGCAGCAAAGAACTTGAAGGGAGCACCATCCAACTCCACAAGAGCCTTACGGATAACAGGTTTCATGGCACCGTTTCTGCGCTCCATGTTCATCATCATGGTGATGGGCACGCCACCGGCAATCCATTCTGCGGCAGGGGCTGTCGTGTTCTTGATGATAGACATATATCCGGTCTTTCCGTTTGCAATCAGGCGGCTTGCGTTATATCCGAGGCTGTAGCAGTAATCAGCATCATAGTTTGAAGGAGCCGCACAACGGCCTTCGTATCCAAAGAAATGGTGCTGGGCACTGAACTTACCGCAGTATTTGCCTTCCTTCTTCCATGTCTCCAACTTGCCAGCGACCATACGAGAGAGCAACTTCTCGGTTTCAATCAAAGACACCTGTACATTACCATGAGGATCACGGTCCAGACATAACTGACGTGCCACATCCGCAGGCAAAGACTCCAGAATAGCAAGATTCTCTGGTGCGATGTTACCCTTGACGAAGGATATCTGTTCCTCAGCATTGGCAAACACACGACTCTCACCAGTAGAAGGATCTGTCAGCACCTCATTGAGTTCTGCTATCAGCTTCTTGATGGCTGGAATGAATTCTATCAGCCCCTCAGGAATCAGCACAGTACCGAAGTTGTTACCCTCAGATGCACGTGCCGCTACGATGCTGGCAATATAGGTTACCACATCATCCAGAGACATGTTCTTCTGCTCTACCTCCTCAGAAACCAGACACACGTTGGGCTGCGTCTGCAAAGCGCACTCCAATGCGATATGAGAAGCGGAACGTCCCATCAACTTGATAAAATGCCAATACTTGCGGGCACTATTGCAGTCGCGCTGGATATTACCGATAAGTTCACTATATGTCTTGCAGGCTGTATCAAATCCAAAACTTGTCTCGATCTGATCATTCTTCAAGTCACCGTCAATGGTCTTGGGGCAACCAATCACCTGTACGCCATATTTCTTTGCTGCATAATACTCTGCCAGCACACAGGCGTTTGTGTTGGAATCATCACCGCCGATAATAACCAAAGCCTTGATGCCCAGTTCACGCAGAATCTCGATACCACTCTCAAATTGGCTTTCCTTCTCCAACTTGGTACGACCAGAACCAATGATATCAAAGCCTCCTGTATTGCGGTACTCATTGATAAACTCGTCGTTGAACTCTACATACTTGTGGTCAACCAATCCACCGGGCCCCATCAGGAAACCATACAGTTTACTGTTAGGGTTCAGACTTTTCACGCCATCATAAAGGCCGCTTATCACATTATGACCACCAGGAGCCTGACCGCCAGAAAGGATAATACCCACATTGACAGCATCCATAGGCTTCTGCTCACCTGCTTCAAATGTGATAACAGGCATACCATAGGTGTTGGGGAACATAGCCTTAATCTCCTCCTGGTTACCTACACTTTGTGTGGGATTGCCCTCAACAGCAACTACAGAACCTTGTAATGCTTTGGGAAGTTTGGGCTGATAGGCGGCTCTTGCCACCTGTAATGCACTTTTAACCATATAATATAAACTAAATTAAAATATTTTTAATTTGCTGTGCAAAGGTACAAATTATTCTGCATTTTACGCTACTATTATCATGAAATCCTATAAGAAAGAAGAGTGTGAGTATCTTATATATACCCCAAGCATAAAACAATCACGTTTTATCCTAAAGCGACCATTAAATGTGCACATTCAAGCGAAACATTCCTATGCAATCCATTTGTCCCTCTATTCTGATAAGATGAAGGACTGGTTGCACGGAAAAATATCTGTTGCATGGAATGTCAGAGGTAAATTCTGTTGACCATTCATCTCTACCCTCTATACGTGCATAATGAGAAAACAAGCCTACATCTGCCCGGGAAAAGGAATACCTACAACCGATTCCTGCATAGTTCCTACATACGCTATGTCTATCAAAATCACGGGAATAGACACCAATAAGCAATAATTTGTCTGTTACCGACTGCTCTGCATAGGCCCACAAGGTTGGGCTCATGCACTTTTTTTCTGACGTCACCTGTTTACCATAATGAAGACTGCCTCCAAGGAAATATCTACTGTCGTCATAACGGTACTCACCTTGAGCCATAAGATGAACGCCATCGCTGGCCGGACACACCCTGAACACGTTATCTCGTCCATAAAAACTATTGTGTCCTTGTCCGTTGTACAGAGATGACTGGAAACCAAAACTATCTATATCATAACTATAATGTATCCCTACCGCTGCCATTGGATAGGCGGCAATATCGTAATTTGCTGTCAAAGTATGAAAACCGCCACATCCGCTATTGACAAATAGCGCCAATCCATCACTGCAAAAATAATCCTCGTCTATACGACGTATTCCTGCAAAAAGCGAATGATGCGGACATATATTCCATGTGAATCCGGCAACAGCAAGTGCGAAAGGGAGATTGGAAGCATCTATATTAGAGTATCCCATCAGGTCCTCGTTAAGCAGATTTTCATCGGTCGTCACAAAACTGACTGAGGACAGGTCAAAAGTAAACCGGCTGGACAAACGCACATTTGTACTTAATTGAAGAAGACTGGCAAACTTACTATGCTTAAAATCACTCTGCAATTCACCCGTGTAATCTATATTAAATGAGAATTTGCTATCTATGCTGTCAGCATACATCCTATATAAGAGGAAAGATGATGTCAATAGTAATATTGTAACAAATGCCCTTAGCTTCATAATTATTTGTTATGATTGATAATCATGGATGCAAAGGTATTTGGTTTACGAAAAATGTGCAACACACAAATTGGATAATTTTTCCTCTCGCATCATTTATAAAAATATAGCGGATATACGCGAAACTGATTAGCATAAATATGTAGGACTTATCTGTACCATGGTTTATCAATACTAACTTTTGGGTATTGCTCTTTTCCGCGAAAGGAAGTATCTTTGCCCACAATTTAAGACAATAGAGTATGAAAAGACTGAAATTATATGAGGCCAATGACAAGATGATTGATCTCATAAGTGACAACTATAGCGTACTTCAAGGTCTGAGCGCATTCGGAATACGCCTGGGCTTTGGGGATAGGACGGTCAGCGAAGTCTGTATCGAACAGAATGTGGATTGTCACACATTTCTTACTGTTGTCAATTATATTATCAATGGATATATGCCCAAAGGGACAGACGAAAAGATTTCCGCAAAAACCCTTCTGGCATATCTGCGTGCATCACATAGTTATTTTCTGGATTTCCAATTGCCCTCAATTCGCAGGAAACTCATGGAAACGCTGTCCCGACAAGACGAACTCGCATCTCTGATAATTCGTCTGTATGATGAATATTCGCGTGACATTCACCAGCATATGACTTATGAGGAAAAGACACTCTTCCCTTATGTTGAGGCACTCATTGCAGGTGAGCAGAAGTCCAACTACAATGTTGGCATCTTCTCAAGACACCATGGTGACACAACCTCCAAATTTCAGGAACTCAAGAATATTATCATCAAATATCTGCCTCATGATGGGCTCACGAATAACCAGCTTACCGCCACACTTTTTGATATTTACAACGTCGAGGAATGGTTGAGCAACCATAGCAATGTAGAAGATGTCATCTTTGTGCCGGCTATCCGCTTGCTGGAGCAGAAAGTAAAGGTTGACGATGCCACTACACGCATTTCCCAAATTATAGGTAACACAGACAGCCGAGAGGACATATCTGAGAGAGAAAAGGAAATACTCATCTGCCTTGTACAGGGAATGAGCAACAAGGAGATTGCCGCACGTCTGTTCATCTCTGTTCACACGGTCATCACACACAGACGCAATATCACACGCAAATTGCAGATACATTCTGTTGCAGGACTTACTCTCTATGCCATAGCTAATAATCTGATAGATAAAAACCTGCTGTTTCAGTAAAATTCGTTATGAGTTGGGACGAAAGAGCCAGGAACTATTTTTATGTACCACTGTGATTCCCTACTCAGATTATAACGGATAGCAAAACAATTCCTGGTGAGATATGACCTTAGTCCCTCAGAGAAATCTTCAGAGAATGCCGGTTGAAACCTTTGGTTGATGATATAACCACAAAAAGCGAAACTCCGCAAGCACTTCATTCGTACTTGCGGAGTTCTAATATAGATAATCATCTCGGAATCTCAACCATTACCCTAACGATAATGTGTGGATGAGAAGATGTCCGAATCACTATAAAATCTTACTTCGTTGCTGTCTTGGTGGCTGGGGTCTTTGTTTCTTTGGCAGAAGCCTTCTTCTCAGAAGCAGGTTTTTTCTCAGCCTTGGCTGTGGACTTAGCCTTTGGCTTTTGGTCTGTCGCTGTTACCTTATTGGTTGCTTTTGAAGCAGACTTTCTGGCTGGTTTGACAGTTTCAGTCAGATTCTCTTCCTTGACCTCCTTTGTCTCGGATTCAGCGGCAGGAGTCTCCACCTTCGGTTCATATTTCTCCAAACGGGCACGCAAACGACTGATTTCATTATCCTTGACTGCAAGTTCTTTTGCCATGTTGGTAATCTGGGTATAAAGAGAATTCAGTTCGTCATTCTCCACATCATCAGAATAAAGGTCATGCACCCGCTTGAGGAAATCACCCAGGATATTCATATAGTTGGTAAAGGCGTCATACTCGTTGTCGTAAATGCCCCGATATATTTCCATGCCGTTATTCTTGGTGGTCATGAAACGGAAATTCTCGGTTGCCTGCAAGCGATCCCAATCCTGCTGGATGCGTCTGTTGCGACAAGCCAGGATACGTCCCACAATCTTTTCATCATAGAGTTTGGCAAAAGCCTCACGTTGCATTCCGTTACCCAACATGCTACTGGTATCGCGCTCTTCGTCATTCCAGCTCACAGGATAGATAACCTCAAGTGGACCTACAGGCTTGTTCTTGCTTATAACCTCAGAAGGCGTTGCGAATTTGACTCCCATCGTTGAGGCAACAGCAGGAAGAGCCTTGAAGAACTCCAGAATATTGCTGCTGAGTGGCTGATAGATGCCAAATGCACTCAGTTCCATCATGATGTTTACCACATCCTCACCTTCCGGCAAAGAGTTTATCCATGACATATAGGTATCAGCCATGAGGGGGAAAGCAGACCAGGATGTATCACTAAAACGAAGACTGATATCATCACTCAATTTATAGTCACGCATCAAGAGAGAGAGACGTGAGTCCTGTGCACAAGAATATACATAGTGGGGACTTCTCCATCCCATGATATGCTTGGCTCCTTCCACCATCATACCCTTGAAACCCATACCCGCAGCTATGGCACCGATCTCGTCGTTATAGATAAGCGAGCTGTTGCGTAGCACCTTTGGGGTGTGTCCAAAAAGCTCTTTCATCTTTCTCATCTGACGCTTTGTCTCGTTGATGAAACATTCCGTATTCACCAATGATGACAAACCATGGCTATAAGGTTCGGCAAGGAATTCCACGCAACCCGTCTCAGAGAGCTGCTGTAGCAGGTCAATCACCTCGGGGGCATACTGCTCAAGTTGCTCCAGGAAAACACCACTTATGCTGAATGCCACTCTGAAATCCTTACCATAAGCGTGGATCATGTCAAGCATCGTGCGCAAAGCAGGCAGATAACTGTTTTGAGCCGCCTCTACCGCCTGACGCTCGTTCTCATAATCATCGTAGTAATAATGGTCTGTACCAATATCAAAGAAACGATAACGCTTCAGATGATTGGGCTGATGTATCTCAAAATAAAAACAAATTGTTTTCATAACCTTTTGTATTTTTATTTGTTTCCTATTCTATATTCACTTTATCGTATATCCTTGACAGCCTGCAGATATTCGCCATTGTCAAACCATCCGCGCCCCGTAAGCTGGTCATAGCATTGGCGGATGCGCAGACCTACTTTTTCCCATGTAATCTGATCCACCTCACGCAATCCTTCCTCGGCCAGATAATCATGCAGAGCATCATTGGTACAGATACTGTAGATGGCATCGGCCATAGCGTCTACATCCCAGTAATCCACCTTGATTACACTATGCAGAATCTCGCCACATCCGCTCTGTTTGCTTATAACACAAGGACATCCACATTGCATGGCCTCAAGCGGAGCTATTCCGAAGGGCTCACTTACGCTTGGCATGACAAAGACATCTGAATTCTTGTAACACTCATACACCTGTCGGCCTCGCTGGAATCCTGGGAAATGACATCTGTCAGCTATTCCATAGGCAGCAGCAAGTTCTATCATGGCATTCATCATGTCACCGCTTCCGGCAAAACAGAATCTGATGTTGTGTGTACGGTCAAGCACTCGCTTGGCTGCTTCGATGAAATATTCCGGTCCTTTCTGCATAGTGATTCGGCCCAGATAAGTCACCACTTTCTCACCCTTGTTCTTGCAAGGCTCTATGGAACGTATATCCTCAGAGAGAGGATAGACAGCATTATGCATGGCCACACACTTGCGTGGATCCTGGTGATACTGGTTGATAACTGTCTGACGCGTGAGTTCACTCACACACATGATACAGTCCGCATAATCCATTCCATTCTTCTCGATGCTGTAAACCGTGGGATTTACTTTGCCGCGTGAGCGATCAAAATCGGTGGCATGCACATGAATACACAGAGGTTTTCCGCTTACCATCTTAGCATGTACTCCAGCTGGATAGGTCAGCCAGTCGTGTGCATGGATGAGATCGAAGTCCTCACTGCGGGCAAGCACGCCTGCTATGATAGAAAAATTGTTGATCTCCTCGTGCAGATTGCCTGGATACCCACCGGCAAAATTGATACAGCCCATATCATCGAGTCCGCTCAAATGGTTGAAGTCGGCATAGATGTGGTCTCTGAACCTATAATAGTCCTCTGCAGAGTGGCCTGTCATGCGTCTCTGTACCTCATCATAATGTACGTCACGCCAGGCCACAGGAACCTGACTCATGTTCACAATTTTGAGAAAACGTTCCTCTTCACCGGTTGGTTTGGGCATGCAGAATGTAGTCTGCACGTCTCCCTGCATGGACAAACCCTTAGTGATGCCATAGGAAGCAACTGCCAGTCCGCCATATATCTTCGGGGGGAATTCCCATCCGAACATCAGTACTTTCATATCTTATCTCCTCCCAATGATCTTATAGGTTGTTGTAATTGTCAAGTAACTTCACCACACGCATGATTCCCGACACGTTCATGGCAAAACTGATGGCTCCTCGGCCATGGAACGGTGGATTGCCGTCGAAAAGTTCGGGAATGGTGCCTATACAATGGTAGAAAAGTTCCTCCTCATATCCTACCAGCAAGCGGTCCACATAGCTGAGACGGCTGAGGCGATATACCTTCAGGCAGGCTTCCATATAGAATCCTGCCAGCCATGGCCATGCCGTACCTTGATGATAAGCATAATCTCGCTGAGCCTGAGGTCCCACATACATGGGATTATAACCACGGCTTTTGGGTGAGAGCGAGCGAAGTCCCTTGGGAGTGGACAGTTCCTTGGTACAATAGTCAAGCACACTCTTGCATTGTTTCTTGTCGAGTGGGGAATAGTCAAGGGCAACTGCAAATATCATATTGGGACGCACATCATAACAGCGATAACCATCCACGCAATAGTCACACAGATAGCCAAACTCGTTGTAGAACATGGCGGCGAAATTGTCGGCACATACTCTTGCATTCATCTCAAGGCTTTGCACGAAGGCTGATTCGTCCGTGTTGGAAAAGAGTTTGGCTGCAAATACCAAAGCATTGTACCACAAAGCGTTGAACTCCACGATATAACCCGTACGCGGAACAATGGGTTTGCCTCCCTGTCCCGTACTGTTCATCCAGGTGATGGCTTTCTCCCGTCCTTCACTATATACAAGACCATTGGGGCGCAACTCGAGGTTGGGATGCTTGCCCTCCATGAGCCATTGCATGACGTCACGTATCAGCGCTCCATACTTCTGCATGCACACGTCTGACCCCAACGTATTGGAATATTGCTGAAGGCACCAGATGGCCCACAGAAGCACATCGGGATGCTCCATTTCGGTAACGCTAACCTCCAGAGGTTCGTCTGCCATGAAGTGACGTATGGCCTTCTCGGCAGTCTCCATCACATCATCGTATTTCTTCACCTCATTGTTTGTAAGAGTGAGTCCGGGCAGAGAGATGAACATGTCACGTGCACGACACTTAAACCACGGGTAACCAGCCAGGACATAATCTTCATGTTCACGATGAACAAAGAACTGGTGTGCGCTGTTGACCAATGTGTTATAGAAATTATCTCGTGGTGTGCGAACATTCCTTTCATACTCCGCAAGGTCGGCCAGAGTGGAAGTATCTATCTCATTTAAGCCTGCCGAGAATACCACACTCTCGCCCTTGTCTATTGTAAAGACGAAATATCCAGGCACATACAGATCCTCATTGCCCGCATAGCCTCTTTCCTGTTCCTTGGGATATTCCAGTCCGCGGTACCAGTCGGGCCTATACACAAACTCATTTTCCTTGTTGATTTGCATATATAATTCCGGATAACCTGGATACATGCAGGTCTTGATACCATTTTCCACCTCCTGGAAGTCTCGGTTTGCCTGATCATTCTCATAGGTGTATTCCCTCACACTTCGGAAAGCGAGGAAAGGTTGCAACCTCATGGTGGTCGGGCAATGTGAATCCAGCAAGGTGTATCTGATGATGATTCTGTTCTCGAAATGCTGGAACATCATTTCTCGACGCAGGATGACATCCCCTACCCTGTAAATGGTGGTTGGTACTTGCTGAGAATGGAACTCTCTGATGTATTTATGACCTCGGGGACTAAAATTACCGCCACCATACTTGTGAAGTCCAAGGTTGAACTCAGCCCCATGCTGTATGACTGTAGCATCAAGCGAAGAGAGCAGCACATGATTCTCATCGTCCAGTTCAGGCACTGGTACAACCAATAGTCCATGGTATTTACGCGTATTGCAGTCCACAATCGTAGAACAGGAATAAGCTCCCGAGCGGTTCGACCTGAGAATCTCTTTCGGAAGCGACTCCTCCAGATTGGTCATCAGCGTCTTGTCAAATCGTAAATAACTCATATCCTTAACATTTAATGTATAATTTGAATAAGTCTATAATCCGTCATACTTGTATAAACAAAGCATGCAGAAGTGTTCTTAGTGCGTTGTCAGCCTATGCCAAAATTACAATTATTTAGAATACGAGCAAAAGAAAAAGGGAAAAATTATCACGACGATTTATTTATTTTCAAAAAGGAAGGCCAGGAGGTGTGCCAAACGACACGTCTCAAGAGAAAAAAATGAAGATTCCGCACGTCTGGAGACATTCATTTTCTCCAGAGGCCCCGCGCTTCCTCCTTGCTCTTCCTCCGTTCCCGCTTCGTTCTGTTTTCGAACCACATACGAAACATGTAAGAAGCCCCGAAGAAACACGAAAGAAGTCTGTGCTAAAAAGGAATAGAGTTTAAGGCAAACGCGAATGGAGTTTTGGGAAATGATTGTTGCAAAAATGTGTTGATGCAAGCCATCCTATCCCCACAGGATACTTTTCTATGCTCCAGCCTGTTTTCGAAAGAATCCTGCTGAGTGTATCTTGTATCTTGATTTGAATACTTGAGCAATAGTAGAACAGACATACTCAACGGAAAAATCGGGCTATCGTGATCTTGTCCGATAGCCCGATTATAACTAATGTCCAATCTTTCAAAAGAAAAAGGAAGACGCCTGTTCTACAGTCATGCCTGATGTTGTGGACGGAGCAGGTCGTTGACCGTCTTCACAGGATTGAAGGTGGAGAGTGGAACTTCTACCATGATGGTACTCCAATTGCTCATGGCTCCATTCCACAATCCAGGTAACTCAAGAGCCAGCAAAGGACGTCCATCCTTGCTCTTATGAGAGATAAATCCTGTGGCTGGATCCACATAATTGGGGAGTGAATAGGGCTTCCCGTTGGCGTCCTTGACGGAACAAACCAAGTCCACAGGATTAAAGTGTGTACCCTGCTTGAACATAGACTGCGCCTCCTCGTCGTTGGGATCAATCTGACTACTCTCCAAAATCTGCAAGGATACACTTCCGTCGGGATTATAGGCGAGGAAAGGACCGCCGCCAGGTTCACCCACATTGCGAACCATGCCGCATACCCTTATGGGACGATCCAGACGCGAGCGAAGCCAAAGGCTCAGTTCGGTATCTTCCATATGTTTCAGTCCTGGCATATCTGTATGGAGCATGTGACGTACAAATCTGATCATTTCCTCCAAATCGGCATGATTGTAATTACCCGTATCCAAAAGGCGGAGGTAGCGGAAGGTCTGCATCTGAACACTGACAAGCACACCGGCAAGAACCTGCTTCCACAAGACTGTATCCGCCTTGAGAGCATCGGGCACCACATTGTCTATATTCTTAATAAACACCACATCGCTATCCAAGGCATCCAGATTACGTATCAAGGCTCCGTGTCCACCAGGACGGAACAGGAGTGTGCCATCATTCGTGCGGAAAGGAGTACCATCCTCGTTGGCAGCAATTGTATCTGTAGATGGAAGTTGCTCGCTCAGAGATACATGGTAGGTAGTATGAAAGCGTTCCTCAAACTCGGGAAGAACCCTTTCAAGAAGTTCCTCAAACAAATCTCTATGCTCCGAACTGACTGTAAAATGAACGTATGCCTCACCCTGGCTACTGGCATACAAAGCCGCTTCAGTAAGATGCTCTTCCAAAGGAGTACGGGCGCAATCGGAATAGGAATGGAACTGTAGCAATCCTTTGGGCAGACTTCCGTATCCCAGCCCTTCGTCTCCGAGCAAAGCCTCAACCACATCGTGGCAACGATGCCCCTCCACAAGGGCTTCGGCACCTATACCATAGAGGAGGATGCAGGCGTCGTTAAGAGCATCATAGAAAGCGAACTTGCTCAGATTGCCGAAGAAAGTCTTCTCCATCTCGCTTTCAGGAACCTGTCTGCCACTTTCAAGGAAAGCAAACAGGTCCTTGAACATGCGGCTGGCAGCTCCACTTGCAGGTACAAATTTGGTCACCTTATGTCCTTCTGCCTTGTATTCATCCCATTTCTGTACATAGAGTTCCTGACTCTCGGAGGTGAGCGAAAGGATGTCATCGGGTACAGAAGCGGTAGCATGAAGTTTCAGATAAGGGAACCCTTTGCGGAAGGAATCCAATTGCTCCAGAACCTGTTCCTGCGAAATACCTTTGGCACTAAGTTGCGCCAAGTCTGATGTTGAAAGTGTCATAATCCTATCTTGTATGTGATTCAATCAGATAAACCATACAGAAGCACTCTATCTCTAAGGAATCGAATGAAACTATATCCACATACAAAGTTAGGTAAAAAGACGAACAAGAAACATATCTAAGAAGGAAAAAGGCGCACAAACAAAAGAAAAATGTTATTTTTCATGTAACTTTGTCCTCGATAACGTATAAGTCCATCTTTAAAATTGTCTTCCATAAAATGCAGACATGGAGACACCACTAAGGCTTTTGCCATAAAGGGGAGGAAATTGAGTTATGACAGACAATAAAGGAACCTTCACCGAAGAAGAACGGCTTCACATGGCCGAACTGAAATCGATGTTAGGTGAACTGACAGAGAATGTACTCACACAGCAAGACTGGATTCTGCTACACCAATATCTGGAGCGTTCCACCAATCAGAATGGTGTGTCACGTGACGCTTTCGGCCTGAGCAATATCCTGACCGACATGGAGACCGCTCTGATCGTGGGACAGGAGATGGGACTCACACGTGGGTCCGTGCTGGGGGTCTTGCTTGATAGTGCTGTCATGAGGGGAGATGCCACGCTGGACGACATCAGGAAAGATTTCGGAGATGAGGTGGCAGGTATCATGCATGGACTCCTGCGCGTACGTGACCTGTACGAAAAGAGTGCGACCATCGAGAGCGAAAACTTTCGCAGCCTGCTCGTTTCTATGGCCGAGGACATGCGCGTGATACTCATTATGATAGCAAACCGTGTGTGTCTGATGCGCAACATCAAGGGTACGAGCAACGTTGAGGCACAAAAGAAAGTGTCGATGGAAGCAGCCTACCTATATGCGCCACTTGCACACAAACTGGGGCTCTACAAACTGAAAAGCGAACTCGAGGACCTGAGTCTGAAGTATTTGGAACATGATGCATACTATTATATAAAGGAAAAGCTGAATGCCACCAAGAAGAGCCGTGACGCCTATATATCCCGATTTACACAACCCATCGAGGAAAAACTGCTCAAGGCTGGACTTAAGTTTCACATGAAGGGTCGCACCAAGAGTATACACTCCATCTGGCAGAAGATGAAAAAACAAAAGGTAGATATAGATGGAGTATTTGATCTTTTCGCCATCCGCATCATACTTGATTCTGCTCCTGATCGCGAAAAACAGGACTGCTGGCAGGTATTCAGCATCATCACGGATATGTACCAAAGCAATCCGAGTCGTATGCGCGACTGGCTGTCGGTACCCAAGAGCAACGGATACGAAAGTCTGCACATAACCGTTCTCGGTCCAGAGCAGAAATGGGTAGAGGTACAGATACGCACCGAGCGCATGGATGATATTGCCGAACATGGTTTGGCTGCCCATTGGCGATATAAGGGTATCAAGGGCGGACAAAGCGGAGTGGAAGAATGGCTGGCTGGAGTAAGAAGCGCTTTGGAAAGCGGAGATGACCGACAGTTGATGGATCAGTTCCGTATGGAACTTTCCGAGGATGAAGTGTTTGTCTTCACTCCCAAAGGCGACTTGTTCAAATTGCCTTCTGGAGCCACTGTACTGGATTTTGCTTATGCCATACACACTAAGGTGGGAAACATGTGCATAGGTGCACGAATAGGAAACCGCAACGTAACCATTCGACAGAAGTTAGCAAGTGGGGATCAGGTGGAGATACTCACCACCAACAACCAGACGCCCAAGCAAGACTGGCTCAACATCGTTACCACCAGTCGGGCTCGCAACAAGATCAAGCAGAGCCTGAAGGAAATGGAGAGCCGACAGGCATCCATGGCCAAAGAAGAACTTGAGCGCAAGATGAAGAATCGCAAGTTGGACTACGACGAGCCTGCACTTATGCACACGATGACAAGAATGGGATACCGTGTGGTAACGGATTTTTACAACGCTCTGGCCGAAGGACGACTGGACACAAACACCGTGTTGGAATCCTATGCTTTACAGTTGCGACGCGATAGAGGTGAAGAGGAGAAGAATGCTCCCGCACAAAGCGCACAGCAATATGTCATGCAGGCCGACGATAACCTGCGCAAGGCAGCTGCAACACAAGAGGACGTACTTGTCATCGATTCCAACATTCGGGGACTGGAGTTCCAGATGGCCAGATGCTGTCAGCCTGTCTATGGAGACAAGGTATTTGGCTTCGTCACCAGCGGAGGAGGTATCAAGATACACAGGGAGAATTGTCCAAACGCACCACAGTTGCGGGAGCGATTCGGCTACAGAATAGTCAAGGCCATGTGGTCGGGCAAGGGAACAGGCAAATACCCCATTACCCTTCACGTAATTGGTAACGACGATATAGGAATCGTAAACAACATCACCAGCATTATCAGCAAGGAGGAGAAAATTCTGCTACGAAGCATAAGTATTGACAGTCATGACGGACTCTTCAGCGGAACACTGACAGTCATGCTGGAAGATACCACCAGACTGGAGAGTCTGCTGAAGAAATTAAAAACAGTAAAAGGAGTGAAAAATGTATCAAGGAGTTAAGAGCATCATCTTGGGCATGCTGATTTCTGCCAGTTTCCATATGGCATCAGCAGCCGACATCCGAGTGGATAGCATGAGAGTATCATCGGTCTTCCGTATGGAAAATCCCATCTTGACAGATAGTACCGACGTATGGGGCAAAACATTCCAGCATGAGGATTTGATGATGGAGTCACCTATGTCCCTCGACCCCTGGAAACAGGGTGAACTAATCCCAGACAGCATCATCCCCTCATCTGCCAAAGGAGGAGTTCGCCTGATAGGATTCCAGGTAGACAACACCTTGTTTGTCAAATTCCGTCTACAAATAGATTGTACAGCAAGATACAAGACCTATGTCGACGGAAAGGAATGTCGCCAAGGAGAAGAACAACAGATGCTGCCAGGCCGGCACGATGTGGTGGTCAAGGTGATTCAAAAGGCAGAGAAGGCCGACACCATTAAGGTGAATATTCAGACGGAGCAAGATAAATACTTGATTCTGAATCCTAAAGGAAAGAGACTATACACCTACAAAGATTACCAGGACGGTCTCTGGGCAGGAAACACAAGCATAAGTGCAGGAGGACGCTTCATGAAATACTCCACCAGACGTACGATGGCTGGAGGTGAGCAACAGAATGCCGACCGCATACGAGACCTGAAGACAGGAAACGAAACCACACCTACCAACTTCCTCCAATGGGCTGCAAAGGGAGATTGCTATATCAGCTGGCGTAAAGGCCAAAGGGGAGAAACAATATATGAATATGTAAATCCCGCAACAGGAAACGCAAGCCATTTGTTTACTGACGACCAAGCCCTCGGAGGATATTGGACAGCCAACGACAAACTCATCCTTATCAACAAGAGGACGGATGGCCCCAAAGACGACGAACAAGTACATCAGATTCTGCAACCCGATGACCGTATAAGCGGATGGCGCGACAGGAACAACATTCAGATACTTAATCCTGCTACCCGACAGCTGAGCGTCATCACACAAGGACAACGTGACACATACGCTTCTCTGTCCGATGATGGCAGACACATGCTTCTTTCGATACGTGAGAACGATATCACCCAAAGACCATTCTCCTTCACTACCCTACTTCTGCTCGACATGGAATCCATGCAAGTTGATACCCTGGTACGTCATGACGGATTTCTGGGCCATTGCCAATGGATGCCCGACAACAGGACAATTATCATCCAGGGAAGTCCGGAAGCCTTGGGAGGCATAGGCATCAACGACCCCACAGGCAAAACGCCCAGTATGGTCCAGAATGAACTCTTCCTTATGGATACACAAAGCAAGGAAATTACACCATTGACCAAGGATTTCAATCCAAATATCATCAACGTGAAATGCTCCAAGGCCGATGGAAACCTGTATGCCCTGTGTGAGAACAAAGATCTTCAGAGCCTCTTCAGAATGGATTTGAAGACCAGACGCTGGACCCAGCTTCATCTCTCAGAATGCTTTATAAACAGTTTCTCGCTTTCCGACGAGAAGCCCATTCTGTCTTATTCAGGCGAAGGAGCCTCCAACACATACCGGATCTATACAGTAGATCTGAAGAATGACAAGGAGACCCTCATCCAAGACTACAACCCGGAGCGTCTGGGAGACATTGAGTTGGGAGAGTTCGGCGAATGGAATTTCAAGAGTAGTCGGGGCGACACCATATATGGACGTTACTACCTGCCACCGCATTTCGATACAAACAAAAAGTATCCCATGTTGGTCTATTATTATGGCGGTTGCTCGCCTGTGGGACGTTATCTTGACTCCTATTACAACTTCCACAATTGGGCAGCCATGGGCTATGTGGTCTATGTGATTCAACCCAGCGGATGCACAGGTTTCGGACAAGAGTTTGCTGCACGTCACGTAAATGCATATGGAAAGTACACGGCTGATGACATCATTGAGGGAACCAAACGCTTCTGTGCCGAACATGTGTATGTCAACGACAAAAAAGTGGGTTGCATGGGAGCCTCATACGGAGGATTCATGACCATGTACCTTCAGACCGTTACTGATATATTCGCTGCGGCCATGGCACACGCAGGCATCAGCAATCCCGCCAGTTACTGGGGATTTGGCTACTGGGGCTACAGCTATAGCGCCATAAGTGCAGCCAATAGTTATCCATGGAACAATCCTCAGCTTTTAAGTGGAGATTCACCTCTCTTCAATGCCGACAAGGTACACACGCCGATCCTCTTCCTGCATGGAGGAGCCGACACAAACGTACCTATCATCGAGAGTACCCAGATGTTCAACGCTCTGAAAATTCTGGGACGCGAATGCGCTTTTGTGACTGTTGAAGGGCAAAACCACCACATCCTGGATTATGCCAAGCAGGCTAAGTGGGTCAACACCTATTACGCATGGTTTGCCAAATATCTGCAGGATGATCCGACCTGGTGGGAAAGCATGTATCCCACAAAGAACCTAAAGTAACTCATCATGATGCCTGAGGGCACGAACTCACAAGACGCAACCTGACCTGGAATAGATTCCGTCATTAGGAATCTAAGTTCCAGGGAGGGTTACCTCACATATATAAGAATGATCTATCCAAAGAACTTCGAGCAGAAGATAGGATTTGACGAGATAAGGAACTTGCTACACGCCCGATGCCTGAGCAATCTTGGACATGAACGCGTAGATGCGCTGTGTTTTGTCACGAAGCCCGATGGGGTGAGAATGCTGCACAGCCAGACCAACGAGTTGTTAAGCATTCTGAAAGAATCAGCCGAACAAATTCATCAGGATTTCTTCGACCTGCGACCAGCCTTGCATCGAATACGCATGGAAGGGGCCTATCTTGACGAACAGGAGATATGGGATCTGCTTCGCAGCTTGCGTACCCTTCACCAATGGGTAGAAGTTGTTCGCAAGGAAGAAGATGATACCCAACTCTACCCTGCACTCGCCCACATGGCAGATGGCGTGTTTACCTTCCGTAGTATCGAGCAGCGTATAGAACAGATACTCGACAAGTACGGACGCATCAAGGATGAGGCAAGCACAGAACTGGCTGGTATCAGAGGTGAGCTCCGACGCTCGGAAGGGAGCGTAAGCCGTATCCTCTCCAAAATACTCAGTACGGCTCAGGCCAATGGATTGGTTGACAAGGATGTCACTCCGACCCTGCGTGATGGCCGGCTGGTCATTCCTGTTGCTCCAGCCATGAAGAGAAAATTCAAAGGGATCGTGCATGACGAAAGTGCGACAGGCAAGACGGTCTTCATAGAACCTGAGGAGGTGGTAGAGGCCAACAATCGAATCCGAGAGCTGGAAGCAGAAGAAAAAAGAGAGATTATTCGCATCCTACGTGAGTTCACTGCACTCCTGACTCCTAATATACGTGAATTTCAGCGAGCCATGAATTTCCTGGCCGATGTGGAATTCACCCGTGCCAAGGCCTTGCTTGCCGATTCGCTCCAAGCTGTGACTCCTCATATTCAGGACTCACCGTTCATTGACTGGACCTTGGCCAAACATCCTCTGCTGGAAATCAACCTGCGCAGAAAGGGAAAGCATGTGGTGCCTATGGATATCCTGCTCAACAGACGTCAGCGCATACTCATCATCAGCGGTCCAAATGCCGGTGGCAAAAGTGTATGCCTCAAGACCATTGGACTCTTACAGTACATGCTCCAATGTGGCTTGCCTGTCACCATGGGAGAAAACTCAAGATGCGGACTCTTCCAGCACATACTTATCGACATCGGAGACGAGCAAAGTATCGAGAACGATCTCAGTACCTATAGCGGACATCTGCAAAACATGAAGGAAATGATGAGGAGCTCCAATCCAGCAAGCCTGCTCCTTATTGATGAATTCGGAGGAGGAACCGAACCCACCATAGGCGGGGCTATTGCCGAGGCTGTACTCAAACGTTTTGTCAGCAGGGGTACCTTTGGTGTCATTACCACCCATTATCAGAATCTCAAGCATTTCGCTGAAGATACACCAGGAGTGGTCAACGGAGCCATGCTCTATGACCGCCAGAAGATGGAGGCTCTATTCCAACTTGAAATAGGAAACCCCGGTAGTAGTTTTGCCGTGGAGATTGCACGCAAGACAGGCATACCCGAAGAAGTGATAGCAGATGCGACGGCCTTGGTGGGACAGGAATACGTGAATGCCGACAAATATCTGTTGGATATCACACGTGACAAGAAATATTGGGAAAACAAAAGGCAGAATATCCATTCACGTGAGAAACAGATGGAGAAAACCATCGAGAGATATGAAAGGGAAGTGACCGAACTGAAGGAAAAACGTGTAGAGATTATTAGAGAAGCCAGGAAGCAGGCCGAACAGATACTGAAAGAAGCAAATGCCACTATTGAAAACACGATACGGGAGATACGAGAGGCACAAGCTGCAAAAGAACGCACACGTCTGGCAAGACAGCAAATGGCGGTGTTTGCCGAAGAGTTGCTGGATGACAAAAAAGCCTCACACGATGAGACTATAGAACGTAAGATGCGCCAAATTGAGGAAAGGAAGAAGCGAAAGGAAGAAAACAAGCGCAAGAAAGCGGAGGAGATGGCAACCTCCATCCTGCCTGGTACACCATCGGCACAGGAAGAAGTTCCTCTACAGGCTGGTGATTATGTGCGACTAAAGGGTCAGACCACCGTGGGAATGATAAACCAAGTGAATGGCAAACAAGCCTCCGTGACATTCGGAATGATGAAAACAGTGGTGGAAGTGAAACGTCTCGTAAGGGCTCAAAAAACTAAAGAAGAATCCTCACAGGGTGTAATCTCGTTTGTAAGTAGAGATACTCAGGACCAGATACGCCAGAAACACCTCCATTTCAAACAAGACATAGATGTTCGTGGCATGCGGGGCGAAGAGGCCTTACAGGCCGTTACATATTTTATCGATGACGCAATTTTGGTGGGAGCCAGGCGTGTACGAATCCTACATGGGACGGGGACGGGTATTCTGCGGCAACTTATCAGGGATTACCTGAATGCACATACAGGAGTGGAATCTGCTCGTGATGAGCATGTGCAGTTTGGAGGAGCAGGTATCACCGTTGTAGAATTACGCTGAAAAAACCTTAGAGTTCCACATTAAAGGCGTTGACCGCATCTATCACCCGTTGGACTTCACCATCGGTTAGTACGGGAGAGATGGGGAGTGAGAGTTCCTCAGCATGAATACGCTCTGAGATGCGATATTTCTGACCTGCCCATTCAGCATAGGCAAGTTGCTTGTGTGGGGCATTCGGATAGTGTATCTGCGTCTGTATACCATGTGCGGAGAGGAAGTTCTGCAAGGTGTCTCTTGCCGGGCAACGCAACGGATAGATGTGATAAACGTTACTTAGGGGATCAGAGGCAACAGAAGGTAGTGCTACCAAAGGATTCTGTATGCCCTCGTCATACATGCGGGCAATCATCCTCCTGCGATCGTTGTCCTTATCCAATCGTTGCAGTTTGAGACTTAACACTGCAGCCTGTATTTCATCCATGCGGCTGTTGATGCCCTTCAACTGATGAACGTATTTCACCTCGCTTCCGTAGTTCCCCATAGCCTGTACGATCTTGGCCAGTTCCCCGTCATCGGTGGTTACACATCCGGCATCACCCAAAGCCCCCAAATTCTTACCTGGATAGAAGCTGAAGGCTGTGGCATGAGCAAGGCTTCCCACACGCATACCATTGAGACTGGCTCCGTGAGCCTGCGCAGCATCATCTATGACCTTCAGCCCATATCGGTCAGCCATGTCTCTTAGGACAACCATATCACAAAGTCGTCCATAGAGATGTACGGGTATGATGGCACGCGTGCGAGGAGTAATGAGTTGTTCTGCCTGATGAATGTCCATCAGATAATTGGTCAGAGATGGTTCACAAAGGACAGGCTTCAGTCCCGTATGCGTAACAGCCAATATGGTAGCAATGAAGGTATTTGCCGGCACAATTACCTCATCACCATCCTGCCATCCTAACAAATGCTTGTATGCTCTCAGAATATTGGCCAAGGCATCCAGGCCGTTGCCTGTGGGCACACAATACGCTGCTCCACAATAGTCGGCATAAAGTCGTGCAAAGCGTTCGTTTTCCTTGTCAAGCAGATACCAACCACTCTTGACCACACGTGTGACCTCCTCAGAGAGAGTCGGTTCGAACAAATCGGAAATCTTCTTCAGATCAAGGTAGAGAACCTTCTCTTCCTCACCCGTAGGCTGAGTACCACACATATTGACGAGGCGGGGTCGGTCAAGCATTATGTCATATACGTCATAACAAACCGCTCTACCACCAAATCCTTCTTTCTGGAAAATGAGACCCTCGTTGAGAAAATATCCGCCATGTTCGGTGGAAATGCCGAAGTCCACATATTCCATCTGCTTGTACCTCTCGTTGATCAGATGCCGGAACAAAAGGTCAAGGGCTCCATGGGAACGTCCCTCCTCACCTGTGGCTATATATTGCACGTGTGCCACATGTGGAGTCTCAAAGATGACCGTACCTGCCACTATCTCCTGCCCATGTCTCACCAGGTACAGTTTAATCTCTTTGGGAAATCGTTGCATGAGAAGTTTCATTTCAGCCACATTGTGCACGGGATGCACGTCATGATGAGCCATGAGAACCTCGTCCAAAAGTCTCCAATATTGATCTAAGGTATCAAAGTCCCCTTCTGTCATGCGGTCAATATAGAATCCATGCTCAATAGCCTTTCTGGCCTGACGAAGCCTGAGAGTACGCATCTTCATGGGATGAGCCATACTCACCACCGTACTCACCTGGCGTCTCCTCAGTACAGCTCCGGCACGAAAGAGGGCATAGAGTTCCTCTCCGTTGGGAATATCACTATATATATAAGGTATAGGCTTCACAACTATTCTGCGTGCCTGCAAATAGCTCTGATAATAAAGCAGAATCGACTGCATAATACGCAACACCTCGATTTGGGTCACCTCAGACTGCAATATCAGTCCTCCATAGGTGAGACCCTGGTGCGAATATACGCAAGATTCACTCTCCACCCAGTTGGCAGGAAAGAGTGCGATAAGTCCTTTCCTGTCGGGGACTTCCTCCCGATAACCATCAGTTGGAGTAATTCCCTCATATACCATTACCGAACAATCAAAAAAACGATCGGCATGATAATCCATGAAACCACGTTGCAGCAGGAAAGTTCCGTTTTTAGAACTGCGCACAAACGAATCCCAATCCTCTCTCCTATTAATAGAATATGGTATTACTGTCATCTCTTTTCGTTAAGCGATTTCAAATAATCCTCATGATTGTTGATATAGCCTGTGGCATCATAGGGATGTGATGCCACGGCAAGACATACGGTACCAGCCTCGAAATCCGTCAGTCGGCACCATACTCCTGCAGGAATCAGGATACCACAGGTAGGATTGTCCATCAGCACATGAGCCTGCGTCACTCCATCATCAACATGCATCATGAAGGAGCCCTTCAAAGGAAACACCACCTCGGCACACACCCTATGGGCATGTCCGCCCCGAGATTTCCCAGGTTGTACGTCCCATATCCAAAACACTCTCTCGATGGGAAAAGGCACAGTCTCCTTGTTTTGCAGAAACGAGAGCGATCCTCGTTCATCCACAATTTCCGGCAGATATATCAAACGACACCCTCCCGGCAGAGCTGTCTGCTCGTCATCTTCACGTCTGTCCATGCGTTTGCTTGTTTCTTGTATGCAAAGATAATGCAAACCAAGGAAAACCACCAATCTTACCTGGAAATTTTTCCTACCTGCCGACAGTCTTGTTCCAAGATTATGCAAACCACACAGAATCAAGAATGCCAGCCAGAATACTTTGCCGTGAAACAACAATTTTATATGAAAAGGCAAAAAAAAGGCAAGAACGCTTGTGGGGATAAGGAAAAGTCTATACCTTTGCATCGCAATTGAAAGGAGGACGGACAGCGGTTCGACCTGAAAGCGAGAAGAAGGAAGTTTGGGTGAGTGGCTGAAACCACCAGTTTGCTAAACTGACGTGCGGGTAACCGTACCGGGGGTTCGAATCCCCCAGCTTCCGCTTGGCTGCCTAAATCCTGAAGATTGCACATGGCGCTTTCGTCTAGCGGCTAGGACACATGCCTCTCACGCATGGAACACGGGTTCGATTCCCGTAGGCGCTACTCCCCAGATGAAGGATACCCTATCAAGGCATCCTTTTTTCTTTCGGGAAACTAATTATAGGATATGCAAGCAAAAGGATTTGATCCATCATGGCGCTTTCGTCTAGCGGCTAGGACACATGCCTCTCACGCATGGAACACGGG